>JAFZVM010000096.1 GCA_017617795.1 Oscillospiraceae bacterium | reverse complement strand
TAGGTGGCCCCGTTCCGGGCCGCCAGCCGGTCGATCAGCTCCTGGCAGAAGCCGCCGATAGCCTGTCTGCCGTAGGTGTCCCCCAGGTTGGGGATGATGTTTACGAGACCGCCGGTGCTCATGCCCCCCAGGTGGCCGTAGCGCTCGATGAGCAGGGTCTTCGCCCCGCCCCGGGCAGCGGATACCGCCGCGGCGATGCCGCCGGGGCCGCCGCCCACCACGCACACGTCCACCTCCCGGAGAACGTTGACCTCCCGGGCCGCTTCGGGGATGGATTTTACCCCGTAGGTGACCTTGTGCTCGAATTGCGACGGCCTTCCGTAGCCGCTGAAGACCTCGCCGGTGCTCGCGTTGATCGCCATAGTTCTGCCTCCTGTATTTCAGTTTCTATTGTTCCATATTACTGATTATATCTGCCGCAGCTCCGATTGTCCAGCCATACAGAAATATCTTGCGCTTTTCGGTAAAATTTGTATAATGGAAACAATTCATCACTAAATTACCGGGAGGTATTCTGCATGGAAACGGCTGTCCTGCCCGAGGAAAAGAAGCGGCGGATCTCCAGCGTGGAGTTCTGGCGCTTCGTGTTCACCGTGATGGTGAGTCTGTACCACCTGGAGATCTTTTTTATGAAGAAGAGCCTGTTTCCCTCCGGCTCCGGGGCGGTGGAGTTTTTCTTTGTTCTGGCGGGCTTCCTGCTGGGAATGGGCGCGGAAAAGCGCCGGCTTGCCCGGGGCGGTCTGCCGGCGGACCCGAAGGAGGCGGCCGGCCGGGCCATCGACTACGCAAAGAACAAGCTGAAGGCCATCGTTCCCATCGTCCTGTGCTGGCTGGTGCTGCATATCCTGGTCTCCCCGGGGCTGGAGGGCTTCAGGGGGAAGCTGGAGTTCATTATGAATGCAGAGTGGGAGGTCCTGCTCCTGGTGGGCACCCCCATGGGCTTCAACGGGGGCTACGCCCCCAATATCCCCCTGTGGTTCCTCACCTCCCTGATCGTCGCCGGATATGTGTATACCTATCTGATGGAGCGGCACTTCGACCTGATGCGCTTCCTGGCTCCGGTGATCGGAGTGCTGGGGGTCACCTTCTTCGCCCTGAAGACCACCTCGGTGCTGGACCACAATATCCTGGTGGGCTGCCTCACTGCCGGGACCCTGAAGGCCTTTTCCGAGCTGGCCCTGGGGATCTCTCTCTTTTTCCTCTATACCCGGCTGCGGGAGAAGAAGCCGAAGCTCCCCCTGCGCCTCCTCCTTCAGCTCCTGGAGCTGTACGTGATCTATCGCCTGTTCACCCTGATCATCGGCCGTCCCGCGGGGCTGGAGAACTATAAGCGCACCCTGTACATCATGGCGCTGATCCTCTTCTCCTTCCTGCGGATCACCCCCCTGACGAAGGCGCTGGACAATCCCTTCTCCCGGCTCCTGGGGAAGCTCACCCTGGCCATGTACGTGTGCCATTATACCCTTATCACCCTGTATTTCACCCTTCTGCAGAAGGGCAAGCTGGCCCTGATGAAGCCCGGCGGCTCCGGGAGCTGGCAGTCGAAGCTCTACCGCTTCCTGGGGGATACGGGGGGCTTCAACCAGAAATTCCAGATGATCCCCATGAGCTGGAAGGATATCGTTCTGTATCTCCTGCTCCTGCTGGTCTGCGCCATCCTCGTTACCCTGGTGATCTGGGCCCTGGGAAAGCTCTTCCGGGGGATCCGGGGGAGAAAGAAAAAGAAAGCTCCGGCAGCGGAACTGCCGGAACAGGGAGAATAAAAAACGGCGTCCCGGGCATTTCGCCCGGGACGCTGCGCGCAGAGAACTTATTTCAGATACTTGTCGAAGAATTCGCAGGCTTCGGCGCAGTTGGCCTCCGTCATGAACTCGTGGTCGGAATGGCTGCGGCCGGGATACAGGCGCAGGTCCACCCGGTCCGGTCCGCATACCTCACGGATCCGCTCCGCCACCAGGATGCTGTGCTGCCGGGGCACCACCGGGTCCGCTTCGCCCTGCTGGATGAGCACCGGGGGAATATCCTTGTGGACGTAGCTGATGGGGCTGATGAGCTTCAGCATGTTCAGATCCGCCGTGAAGGCCCCAGCCAGCATGGGAGGCGCGTCTTTGGGCGGTTCGGGACGCATGGACTTCAGGCCGTTCTCCCTGGTCCAGGCAAAGTTGTCCGCATCCAGCACCGCGGGACCGTACATATCGATGACGGCCTGTACCGCGCTGGAGACGCCGGGCCAGCCGTACTGCTCCCCCTCGTACTCCGGATGTCCGGCGGTGAAGCCGATCATCAGGGCCAGGTGGCCGCCGGCGGAGTCCCCCATGACGCCGAATTTATCCGGGATGAAACCGTATTCCCTGGCGTTTGCCCGGCACCAGCGCACGGCGGTCTTCACATCGAAAAGGAATTCCGGGAACTTGGTCTTGGGCGCCAGACGGTAATCCAGGGTGACCAGGGCGTAGCCCCGCTTCAGGGCTCCCAGGATGCAGTCGATGGCGCATTCCCGGCGGCTTCCCATGCTCCAGCCGCCCCCGTGGACGTAGATGATCAGAGGCCAGGGGCCATCCCCCTCATCCGGGTAATACACGTCCAGCAGCTGCTCCGGCAGAGTGCCGTACTGAATGTCCACCTTGGTGCGTTTGAGCACGCCGGGATCGAAGACGCTGGGGAGCATCATCCGCTTCATGCCCTCAGCCGCTTTGTTCTCGCTCATTCTGCTCGCCTCCTAGTTTTTGTAATTGTAAAGTTTCTTCTATTGTAGCATATTCCATTCCAAAAGCCCAGTATTTGTGCTATGATATTGAGAGAAACCGAAAGGAGGATTTCAGATATGTTCGGATCTTTTAAGGTGTTGAAGGGCCTGGGGATCGTCGGCGGCGTCCTGGCCGCCGGAGCCGCCGCCGGGGCCGCCCTGATGCTGAAGCGCTGGGCGGATGATCCGGAGGCCGATGATCTGCGGGTCGTGGTGACGAACGGCAAGGGCATCCGCCTGAGCAAGACGGAGGACGGCCGGGTGGTGGTGGACACCCACTATAACGCATCCGAGGATGAAGCCATCCGTGGCGTGGAAGAGGAACCCGCCGGTCCCGTGCTGGTGGTGGACGTGCCGGAAAAGGTCAAGGCCTTTGCAAAGGAAGCCGGCGAGGACGCCAAGGCCGCCGCGGAGCTCGCCGCGGACAAGGCGGGCTCCGCCGCCGAGGAGCTTTGGGACAAGACTGAGAATCTGCGGGAGAAAGCAGAGGAGAAGGCGGAGGCGCTGAAGGAAAAAGCCGGCGCCGCCGCGGAGGAACTGCGGGAAAAGACCGAAGGCCTTCGGGAAAAGGCTGAAGAGAAGGCGGAGGAGCTGAAGGAAAAGGCCGGCGCCGTTGCGGAGCAGCTGAAGGAAAAAGCCGGAGAATGCTGCGACGGCCTGAAGAACGTGGCCCAGCTGGCCAGGGAGCAGGCGGAAGCTTTCTTCCGCGCTGCGGATGAGACCGCCGGGGAGGCAAAGGACGTCTGCGAATGCGGAGCGGAAGAAGCCGCCGTAAAAGCGGAAGCGGCCGCGGAGAAGGCCGCGGAATGCTGCAGGGACTGCGCCGAGACGGTGGGAGAGAAGCTGGAGGACCTGGCGGAGGCCGCAAAGGACGCCGCCAAGGAAGCCGCGGACCGCATTTTCCCGGAAGAATAAACCAAGCCTTTGAACGGCAAAAGGAAAGCTGAAAGATGAGAAAGAAGTTAGCCCTTTTCCTGGCCCTGCTTCTCATAGCGGGTCTTCTGGCCGCCTGCGGCGGCGCACCGGAACCGACGCCGGAACCCACGGAGGTTCCCGCCGCCACCCCTGAACCCACCCCCTCGCCTACCCCGAAGCCGACTCCCGAGCCGAATCCCGAACCTACGCCGGAACCTACCCCGGAGCCGACGCCGGAACCCACGCCGGAGCCCACCCCCGAGCCGGAACCCGCCTTCCGGAACCCCTTCAACGGGGCGCCTCTGGAGGAAGCGTGGACGACCCGGCCCTACTGCCTGATGGTGAACAACCACCCCAGCGCCCAGCCCCAGTGCGGCATCGCGGGAGCGGACATCATCTATGAGTGCCTGGCGGAGGGACAGATCACCCGCATGCTGTGCGTCTATTCCGATATGGAGAACGCGGGGATCCTGGGGAGCATCCGCAGCGTGCGGCCCTATTATCAGGATATCTGCCTGGGCTACGGGGCGGTGCTGGTCCATGCGGGCGGCAGCGAGGAGGCCTACAGCCGGATCAGCTCCATGCACATCCAGAATATCGACGGGGTCCGGGGCTGGTACAACGTGCCGGTGTTTTATCGGGATCAGGATCGGAAGGCCGCAGGCTATGCCATGGAGCACACCCTCTTTGCCAAGGGGGAGGACGTGGTGGCCGCCGCAAAGGAGAAGGGCTACAGCCTGACGGTGGGGGAGGACTATGACTCCGGCCTTCGCTTCTCCGACAAGGCGGTTCTGGAGACCGGAGAGGAATCCTGGAGCATCTACATCAATTTCAACAATAAGCACACCACCCTCACCTATGACCCGGAGGTGGGGACCTACACCGCGGAGCAGATGGATAAGCCCTATGCCGACGGGCTGACGGATGAGGTCCTGCAGTTCAAAAACGTCCTCATCCTCTATGCGCCCACCACCGTCATCGACGACTATGGCCGCCTGAAGGTGGATCTCATCGGCTCCGGGGACGGTTACTATGCCCAGAACGGGCGGTATATCCCCATCACCTGGTCCAAGGCCGGGGTGTATTCCCCCTTCACGTACCAGACGGCAGAAGGGGAGGATCTGGTCTTCGTCCCCGGCAAGACCTACATCGCCATTCTCTGCAGGAAGTGGGCGACCCTGGAGTTTACCGAAGGCTGATCGGATTCAACGCCGCCCTGCGGCGATCACAGGAGGAACGGAATAATGGGTTTTTATGAGGATTATGTTTATGAGCTGCCGAAGTATGATCTGCCCCGGGACGGGGCCATGGCCAATCCCGTAGCCATCTTCAAGGGCACGGACAGTCTGCCCGGCAGCACGGTGCAGATGGGCTTCGGCGTGGTGACCAAGGAGATGACCGAGGGCTTCCCCCATTTCCACCACTCCAAGGAGGAGTACTATATGTTCTCCGGGCAGGATATCTGCCAGTTTTTCGATTTTGACGCGGAGATCGAAATGTGGATGGGCTGGGACCCGGACGAGATGGAGAAGTACACCATCACCAAGCCCATGCTGGTGCGCATCCCCGCGGGGATGTGGCACGGCCCCATCCGCTATAAGCGGGTGGGCAAGCCCGTGGCCTTCTCCTCCTCCTATCTGGACGGGGAGATGGGGAGGATCACCCGGGTCATCAAGGAGGATGATTCCGTGGAGTACCCCTTCTACAGCACCCATCTGAACAAGTGCCGCCTGAACCCGTCGGTGGAATGCACCTGGTGCGGCAAGTGCGTGGAGAAGTTCCTGGACGATCCCGAGGCAGCCCCGGATCCGGCCCTGGCCAAGGCCTTCAAATGGGCGCAGGAGCTGGTGGAGACCGGCGGCGCCCCTCATACCGGGAAGTACGACGAGTATTTCTACGAGTACCCCGTGGAATACCATTCCTTCGGGGATATGTACGCCAATCCCCGGGGCAAGTTCAAGGGCATCACCCAGATGCCCGGGGCCCGCTTCTTCGGCGGCTTCTCCGTGGCTCTGAAGCCCAATCCCATGGAGGTCCCCCATATCCACCACGCCAACGACGAGTACCTCTGGTTCATCGGCTCCAACCTGGCGGACGTTTTCGACTACGACGGGGAAGTTGAACTGATGATGGGCTGGGATCCGGACAAGATGGAAAAGCTGGTGCTCACCAAGCCCTGCGTGGTGCGGGTGCCTGCGGGCATGTGGCACTGCCCCATCCTCTTCAAGCGGACGGACAAGCCCATCGCCTTCTTCCCCATGTACCCGGACGGGGACTGGTCCAAGATCATCCGGCGCAAGAGGCCCGACGGCACGGACGAGTACCTCTTCGAGGCCGCCAGCCTGCGGAAATGCGTGTATGACGACTCCAAATACTGCGTATACTGCGCTAAGTGCTACCACGATAAAAACCTGAAGAAGCGCGGCGGCCAGTTTACCTACAAGCGGAAGAAATAACTGCGATCCCCTTGCCATTCCCGGATAGATGGGATATAATCCCGCCAAGTGAGGTGTTTTACATGGAAACCCGCGTAGCCGTACTGAGCATCATCGTGGAGAAAGAGGACGCCGTATCCGAGCTGAACGACCTGCTTCACCGCTACCGGCAGTTCATCATCGGGCGGCTGGGCATCCCGTACCGGCAGAAGGGCGTCAGCATCATCTGCATCGCCATGGATGCGCCGAATGATGAGATCAACGCCCTCACCGGAGCCCTGGGCCGCATCGACGGCATCACGGCCAAGGCCACCTATTCCAAGGTCTGAGGCCCCAATTTTCCCGCAGGGATATACCGACTCCTGACGCCGAAACGAAACTTGAGGCGAAAGACAAGAAACAGCAAAGCTTTGACATACCGCTGTCCCTTGTCCGGGGGCAGCGGTATTTCCGATATATCGAAAGGAGATCATTCCCATGAAACGCGTTTTTACCATCCTGCTCGTCCTGCTTCTGCTTCTGAGCTGCGCCGCCTGCGCCAAGGCCCCCGCCAAGGAGGCCCCGGCGGATATCCGCGTGGGCTCCCTGAAGGGTCCCACCACCATGGGCCTGGTGAACCTGATGAAGACCGCCGAGGGCGGGACCCTGGAGGACAAGTATACCTTCACCATGGTGACGGACGCCTCCGAGCTGGCCGCCTCCCTGGTGGCGGGGGACGTGGACATCGCCCTGATCCCGGCCAACCTGGCCGCCGTGCTGTACAACAAAAAGACGGATAAGGGCATCGAGGTCATCGACATCAACACCCTGGGTGTGCTGTACTGCGTCACCGGGGCGGAGGGCGTCTCCTCCGTGAAGGACCTGGCGGGGAAGACCGTATACCTCACCGGCCAGGGCACCACGCCGGAATACAGCCTCCGGTACCTGCTGGAGCAGGCGGGAGTGACGGACTGCTCCCTGGAATTCAAGTCCGAGGCCACCGAGGTGGCCGCCCTGCTGGCTGCCGATCCCTCCGCCATCGCCGTGCTGCCTCAGCCCTTTGCCACCGTGGCCATGGTGCAGAACGCGGACCTGAAGGAGGCCTTCTCCCTCAGCGAAGCCTGGGACAGCCTGGGCTCCGGCTCCCGCATGGTGACCGGCGTCACCGTGGTGCGCAAGGCCTTCCTGAAGGAGCATCCCCAGGCGGTGGAGCGTTTCCTGGCCGCCCACGCCGAGAGCGCCAAGAAGGCGTCCGAGGATGTGGAGGGCACTGCGAAGCTGATCGCCGAATACGGCATCATCGAAAAGGCCCCCGTGGCCCAGAAGGCCCTGCCCAAGTGCGCCGTGAGCTGCATCACCGGCGGGGAGATGGAAGCTGCTCTGAAGGGCTACCTGGAGGTCCTGTTCAAGGCTGATCCCGCCTCCGTGGGCGGCGAAGCGCCGGACGCGGGCTTCTACTACAGCGCCAAAAAGTAAGCTATGCTGAAACGCCTGGGCATCGCCCTGTTCTGGCTTGTTTTGTGGCAGCTCCTGGCTCTGCTGATCCATAACCCGGTGCTCCTGGTGGGGCCCTGGGAGACTCTGCGCGCCCTCGTGGAGATGCTGCCCACGGCGGAGTTCCGCCGGGCGGTGGGCGGCTCCCTGCTGCATATCCTGGGAGGCTTCCTTCTCGGCGGCATCCTGGGCCTGCTGCTGGCCTTCCTCAGCTACCTGAAGCCCTTTTTCCGGGACCTGCTGGCTCCGGTGATCGGGGTGATGAAGGCGGTGCCCGTGGTGTCCTTCGTGGTGCTGGTGCTCATCTGGGCGGGAAGCCGGGGGCTGAGCCTCTATGTCACCGCCGTGGTGGTGCTGCCCATTCTGTATCTCAACACCCTGGAGGGCCTTCTGGGTACGGACAGGAAGCTCCTGGAGCTGGCGGAGGTGTATCAGATGAGCTTCCCCGCCCGCCTCCGGGGGATCTGGCTGCCCCAGCTGAGGCCGCACCTGCTGGGGGCCCTGGAACTGGCGGTGGGCATGGCCTGGAAATCCGGTGTGGCCGCCGAGGTGATCGGCCAGCCCGTGGGCAGTCTGGGCAACAGCCTGTACCGGGCAAAGATCTACCTGGAAACGGATAAGGTGCTGGCCGTCTCCGTCGTCACCGCCCTCCTGAGCTGGGGCCTGGGGAAGCTGGCCCTGCTGCTCTTCCGGAAGGGAGGGAAGGCGAAATGACCGTCACCCTGAAGGAGCTCTCCAAATCCTACGGCGGCAGCCCGGTCCTGGAGCGGATCTCCCTGACTCTGGAGCCGGGAAAGCCCCTTTGCGTCACCGGTCCCAGCGGCTGCGGCAAGACCACCCTGCTGCGCTGCGTCCTGGGGCTGGAAAAGCCCGACTCCGGCACGGTGACCTATTCCTCCGGAAGCCGCCCCCGCTTCGGGGTCCTGTTTCAGGAGGACCGGCTCTTTGACCACCTGGATGCGGTGGAGAACCTGCGTCTCGCCGCCGGAGAAAAGGACCGGGACGCCCTGCGGGCCGCTCTCCTAGCGCTTCTGCCGTCGGACGTCCTGGACCGGCCTGTCTCCGCCCTTTCCGGCGGGCAGAGAAGGCGGGTGGCCCTGGTGCGGGCCCTGCGCCCCGGCGGGGCTGCGGTGATCCTGGATGAGCCCTTTACCGGTCTGGATGCGGCTGCAGCCGCCCAGGCTTCCGCCTTTATCCTCCGGGAGCTGGGGGACCGGCCCCTGCTCCTGGCCCTGCACCGGAAGGACATCCCCGACTGGTGCGAAAACATCCTGGAGCTGGGCGCGGAGGGAGAGAAACGCCGCCGGGATTGATCGATACAAAATGAACGGGTGCTGCCGTTTTGGCAGCACCCGAAATTTCTTTTTTGGGTTATCCGTTGATCAGATCAGCACATAGGGCTTGATCAGATCCTTGGGCTTGGCGTCCATCAGCTTGAAGGCGTCCTCGATCTTGTCAAAACCCTCGAACTTCACGTTCAGGAGCTTGCCGGGATGGACGCGGCCCGCCTGGATCATGCGGATGAGACGCTCGATCCGCCGGGCGCCGCCGGGGCAGAAGCCGCAGCGGAAGGAGATGTTGCTCATGCCCAGGCCCCAGAGCATGGCCGGGAAATTGATGCTGTCGGAGGGATCCATGAAGTTCACGTTGGAGATGACGCCGTTGGGACGGACCATCTGCAGCGCCTGGTTGAAGCTCGCTCCGTTGCCGCCTGCGATGATGACCTTGTCCACGGGGCCGTGGTTCAGGTCCAGGATCTGCTGTACGATGTCCCCTTCCTTGTAGCTGATGATGTTCGTCGCGCCGTATTCCTTCGCCAGGGCGGCGCAGTTGGGACGGGTGCAAGGGAACAGAAAAGTCAATTCATCATATTTTGTCGAATAAAAGACAGCAGAAGCATAAATGACGATCAAAGGCGGAAGTAAGGCTCTTTTTTCCATCTCCGTGAAACCGCCCAAAAGCGCCGGGAAAGTATCTGCATTTCTAATCGGAAATGATGGTTGACGCTGTATAGTTCTCCAAGTATAATAAACCCTGCGCGACAGTTTGCAGAAAACTGTCGGAAATGCGACAAAAAACTCAATGCGTAGGGAAACGCCCTGCGGGAGAATACGGAAGTTAGGAGAGAAACATGAGCAGACTGAGTATCGACACCAAAAACCGCTCCCAGGAGACGGTGGAGGAGCTTTACCGGGATGCGGAAAGGCGGATCCAGGCTAGCCAGCCGGGCCTCTGTCCCGTGGACTTGGCCAGGAGCTTCCTGCACATCTGCCACTCCCAATCCTGCGGCAAATGCACCCCCTGCCGGGTGGGCCTGGGCCAGCTGGAGGACCTGATGGAACAGGTCTTGGACGGCACCGCCGAGCTGGAGACCCTGGACCTCATCGCCAGGACCGCCGAAAGCATTTTCGTCTCCGCGGACTGCGCCATCGGCCAGGAGGCCGCCCGCATGGTCCTGAAGGGCGTCAAGGGCTTTCGGGATGACTATGAGGAACACATCCTCCATGGCCGCTGCCTGGGCATCCAGAACCAGCCCGTGCCCTGCGTGGCTCTTTGCCCCGCCCATGTGGATATCCCCGGCTACATCTCCCTCATTTTTGAGGGACGCTACAGCGACGCGGTGCAGCTCATCCGGAAGGACAATCCCCTGCCCGCCACCTGCGGCCTCATCTGCGAGCACCCCTGCGAGGTGCGCTGCCGCCGGACCATGGTGGACGATCCCATCAACATCCGCGGCTTGAAGCGCTTCGCCGTGGAGCATGAGGGGGAGATCCCCGCTCCCGAATGTGCTCCCGCCACCGGCAAGAAGGTGGCTGTCATCGGCGGCGGCCCCTCCGGCCTCAGCGCCGCTTACTACCTCTCCCTTATGGGCCACAGCGTCACCGTTTACGAGCAGCGCAAGCAGCTGGGCGGCATGCTCCGGTACGGCATCCCCAGCTACCGCCTCCCCCGGGAGGCGCTGGATCACGAGATCGCGGGCCTGATGAAGTCCGGCTTCAAGGCGGTCTGCAATGTCTCCGTGGGGACGGATATCACCATCGAGCAGCTCCGGAAGGAGAACGACGCGGTGTATATCGCCATCGGCGCCCACACGGACCGGAAGATCGGCATCGAGGGGGAGGACGCCAAAGGCGTCATCTCCGCCGTGGAGATGCTCCGGGCCATCGGCGATAACGAGTATCCCGACTACAGCGGCAAGGACGTGGTGGTCGTGGGCGGCGGCAACGTGGCTATGGACGTGGCCCGGAGCGCCGTGCGCTGCGGCGCGAAGACCGTGCGCATCGCCTACCGCCGCCGCAAGGCGGATATGACCGCCCTCCCCGAAGAGGTGGAGGGAGCCGTTGCGGACGGCTGCGAGATCGTGGAGCTCCATGCTCCCCTGCGCATCGAGAAGGACGCCGAGGGCAAGGTGGCGGCCCTGTGGGTGAAGCCCCAGATCGTCGGCCCCATCTCCGGCGGGCGTCCCGCCCCGGTGAACTCCTCCAAGGAGGAGGTCCGCATGGCCTGCGACCTGGTCCTGGTGGCCATCGGCCAGGGTATCGACAGCCTGAAGTTCGGTGATTACGGCATCCCCGTGAAGCGGGGCGCCATCGCCGCGCTGGACAGCGGCGCCATCGCCGAAATGGACGGCATTTTCTCCGGCGGCGACTGCGTCACCGGTCCCGCAACGGTCATCCGGGCCATCGCGGGCGGCAAGGTGGCGGCCGCCAATATCGACGAGTTCCTGGGCTTCCGCCATGAGATCACCTCCAAGGTGGAGATCCCCCGCATCCGCTTCGACGACCACGAGCCCATGGGCCGGGTGAACATGGTGGAGCGGCCCGCGGCGGAGCGGAAATGCGACTTCAAGCTCATGGAATACTGCATGACCGAGGAAGAGGCGCATCAGGAGTCCTCCCGCTGCCTCCATTGCGACCACTTCGGCTACGGCATCTTTAAGGGAGGACGGGTAGCAAAATGGTAAACGTAACGATCGACGGCAAAAAGATCCAGGTGCCGGAGCGCACCCGCATCCTGGATGCCGCCCGCATGGCCGGCGTCCGGATCCCCACCCTGTGCTACTGGGAGGGCCTGAACGAGATCGGCGCCTGCCGCGTCTGCGTGGTGGAGGTGGAGGGGTACAACAAGCTCTTCACCGCCTGCAACAACACCGTGGACGAGGGCATGGTCATCCATACCAACTCCAAGAAGGCCTGGGAGGCCCGGCGCACCAACGTGCAGCTGATCCTTTCGGAGCACAACTCCAACTGCGCCACCTGCATCCGCAGCGGCAACTGCGAGCTCCAGACCATCGCCAACGACATGGGCATCACCGAGGTGCCCTTCGAGAAGAAGATCCCCGCCAAGAAGCAGAAGGGGAACTTCCCCCTGGTGCGGGATTACACCAAGTGCATCAAGTGCATGCGCTGCATCCAGGTCTGCGACCAGATCCAGGCCAGCAACATCTGGGACGTGGTGAACACCGGCGCCAAAACCACCGTGGACGTGCGCGCCGCCTACACCCTGGAGGAGAGCAAGTGCGCCCTCTGCGGCCAGTGCATCACCCATTGCCCCGTGGGCGCCCTGCATGAGCGGGACGATGTGGAGAAGGTCATGGCGGCCATCCACGATCCCAAGAAGATCACCGTGGTGCAGATCGCCCCCTCCATCCGTGCCGCCTGGGGCGAGCCCTTCGGCCTCAAGCCGGAGCAGGCCACCGTGGAGCGTCTCTGCGAGGCCCTGAAGATGATCGGCGCGGACTATGTGTTCGACACCAATTTCACCGCCGACCTCACCATCATGGAGGAGGGCAGCGAGTTCCTGGAGCGCCTGAAGCATACGGACAGCGCGAAGCTGCCCCTGTTCACCTCC
>JAFZVM010000095.1 GCA_017617795.1 Oscillospiraceae bacterium | reverse complement strand
CGGAGGGCCTTGTTTTCCCGGACCACCAGCATGAACTGACGCATGAGCTCATCCCGCTTGTCCTTCAGCAGCTTGTGCCCCCGGACGGCGGTCTGGAGCCGGTTCTTGGTCCGCTTCAGCTCCATGCGGGTCGGCTTTACTTCCGACGAAATGGCCATGCCTTAACCCTCCTGCTTGGGCAGATACTTGTCGATGTACTCCAGCTTGATGCGCTTCAGCTCGCTCTTGGGCAGGATGGACAGGAGCTTCCAGCCGATATCCAGGGTGTCCTCGATGCTGCGGTCGGTGCTCTGGCCCTGGCCCACGTATTCCTTTTCAAAGGCCTCGGCGAACTTGGCGTAGAGCTTGTCCGTATCGGAAAGGGCGGCCTCGCCCAGGATGGTCATGAGCTCGCTGGCGTCCTTGCCCGCGCTGTAGGCGGCGAAGAGCTGGTTCATGGTGCCGGAGTGATCCTCCCGGGTCTTGCCCTCGCCGATGCCCTTGTCCTTCAGACGGCTCAGGCTGGGGAGCACGTCGATGGGAGGCAGGATGTTCTTCAGGTACAGATCCCGGGAGAGAATGATCTGTCCCTCGGTGATGTATCCCGTCAGGTCCGGGATGGGATGGGTGATATCGTCCTCCGGCATGGTGAGGATGGGGATCATGGTGATGCTCCCCTTCTTTCCCTTCCGGCGGCCCGCCCGCTCGTAGATGGAGGCGAAGTCCGTGTACAGGTAGCCGGGATAGCCCCGGCGGCCGGGGACTTCCTTCCGGGCGGCGGAGACCTCACGGAGAGCTTCGGCGTAGTTGGTGATGTCCGTCAGGATGACCAGCACATGCATATCCTGCTGGAAGGCCAGGTACTCCGCCGCGGTCAGGGCCATGCGGGGGGTGCTGATGCGTTCCACCGCGGGGTCGTCGGCCAGGTTGGAGAAAAGCACGGTGCGGTCCAGGGCGCCGGTGCGCCGGAACTCGTTCACGAAGTACTCCGATTCCTCAAAGGTGATGCCGATGGCGGCGAAGACGACGGCGAACTGCTCCCCGGAGCCCAGCACCTTGGCCTGCCGGGCGATCTGGGCCGCCAGGCTGGCGTGGGGCAGACCGGAGCCGGAGAAGATGGGCAGCTTCTGTCCCCGGACCAGGGTGTTCAGACCGTCGATGGCGGAGATGCCGGTCTGGATGAACTCGGAGGGATAGTCCCGGGCGGCGGGGTTCATGGGGAGGCCGTTGATATCCAGATATTCCTCCGCAAGGATCTCGGGCCCCCCGTCGATGGGACGGCCCATGCCGTCGAAGACCCGGCCCAGCATATCCGGGCTGACGCCCAGCTGCATGCCGTGGCCCAGGAAGCGGACCTTGCTTTCCGCCAGGTTGATGCCGGTGGAGCTCTCAAAGAGCTGGACCACGGCGCGGTCGCCGTCCACCTCCAGCACCTTGCAGCGGCGGGTCTCCCCGTTGGGGAGCTCGATCTCCGCCAGCTCGTCGTAGGTGACGCCCTCCACGTTCTTGACCACCATCAGAGGGCCGGAGATCTCGCGTATGGTGCGGTATTCCTTAATCATGCTGCGCCGCCTCCTTGATCTGTTCCGCCATATCCGCAGCGATGGCGGAGTAGGCGGTGGGGTATTCCTCTTCCGGTACGGACTTGGCGCGGCCGATCCGGTCCCGGACCTCGATGGAGATCAGCTTCCCCAGGTCCGCCCCGCCGGCGATGGCCCGGCGGCACTGGGCGTCGTACTGGAGGATGATATCCAGGAGGATGGACTGGCGGTCGTAAGAGGAGTAGTTGTCGATATCCACAAAGGCGTTCTGCTGGAGGTAGTCCTCCCGGATCATCTTGGCGGTCTCCATGGTGAGCCGGTCCGCGGGGGAGAGGGAATCCTGTCCCACCAGCTTGACGATCTCCTGGAGCTCGCTCTCCTGCTGGAGAATGGCCACGGCCTTGGCCCGGTTCTCCAGGAAGCTCCGGCCCAGGTTCTTCTCGAACCAGCCCCGGAGGTTATCCATATACAGGGAGTAGCTGTTCAGCCAGTTGATGGCGGGGAAGTGCCGGGCGTGAGCCAGGCCGGAATCCAGACCCCAGAACACCTTCACGATGCGCAGGGTGGCCTGGCTGACGGGCTCGGAGGTATCGCCGCCGGGAGGGGAAACGGCCCCGATGGCGGTGAGGCTGCCCCGGCGCACTTCGCTGGAGAGGCACTGCACGCAGCCCGCCCGTTCGTAGAACTGGGCCAGACGGGAGGCCAGGTAGGCGGGGTAGCCTTCTTCGCCGGGCATCTCCTCCAGACGGCCGGACATCTCGCGCAGGGCTTCGGCCCAGCGGGAGGTGGAGTCCGCGATGACGGCCACGTCGTAGCCCATGTCCCGGAAGTATTCCGCGATGGTGATGCCGGTATAGATGGAGGCCTCACGGGCCGCCACGGGCATATCCGAGGTGTTGGCGATGAGCACCGTGCGCTTCATCAGCGGTTCCCCGGTGCGGGGGTCCTGGAGCTCGGGAAACTCCATGAGCACGTCCGTCATCTCGTTGCCCCGCTCGCCGCAGCCGATGTAGACCACCACGTCCACGTCGGACCACTTGGCCAGAGCGTGCTGCACCACGGTCTTGCCGCTGCCGAAGGGGCCGGGCACCGCGGCGGTGCCGCCCTTGGCGATGGGGAAGAGGGTGTCGATGACCCGCTGACCGCTCTGCATGGGCGTGTCCGGCAGGAATTTCTGCTTGTAGGGACGGCCGATCCGCACAGGCCAGGTCTGCATCATGGTGAGGGCCCGCTCGCCCCCCCGCTCCAGCTCGGCCACCGCCACGGTATCCGTAACGGTGAAATCCCCTTCGGTGATGCTCTTCAGGGTGCCGACTACCCCGTGGGGCACCATGATCCGATGGGTCAGGGCGCTGGTCTCCTCCACGGTGCCGATGATGTCGCCGCCGCTGATCCGGTCGCCCGCCTGCTTCACGGGGACGAAATGCCATTTTTTCTCCCGGTTCAGGGCGGGGATGTCGATGCCCCGGGCGATGGTCTCCCCGGCGATGGCCCGGATCTCCGTCAGGGGGCGCTGGATGCCGTCGTAAATGTTCTCCAGCATGCCGGGGCCCAGCTCCACGCTCAGGGGAGCGCCGGTGGTGTACACCTCCGCCCCGGGGCCCAGGCCTGCGGTTTCCTCATAGACCTGAATGGATGCCGTGTCGCCGGTCATGGTCAGGATCTCGCCTTTCAGACCCTGGGCGCCGACCTTGACCACGTCGGCCATGCCGGCGTCGGCCAGACCGTCCGCCACCACCAGCGGCCCGGATACCTTGATGATTTTTCCCATATTCAAACTCCGTTCATTCCGAATTCCACCGGCTGTCCGGCGGGAGTTTTCGACGATAGGATCTGAGCCGGAGCTCAGAGGATATTTGCGCCAACAGCCCGCTCCACGGCGGAGGTGAGGGCGTCCATGCCCAGCCCCAGAGTGCCGTTCTTGGAGGGGATGGGGATAATGGCGGGGGTCATGGATTCTTTCGCCGCGTTGATCCGCTCCTTCAGCGGGGCGATCAGCTCCTCGGTGATGTAGACGATGGCGTAGGGCTGGCCTTCGGCGCTCATGGCGGCGTCGAACACCGCCGTGGCCGTATCCGGCTCCGCGGGGAAAACATCCAGCCCAAGAGCCCGGAAGCCCATGACGCTCTCCCGATCTCCCAGCACCGCGACCTTGTATGCGCTCATGCTTCCTTCGCCTCCAGTCGATAGAGGTAGCGGATCAGCACGTCCTCCCCGAAGGGGGTGAACCGGGCCTGATCCATCCAGTTCGCCAGGAGGGTGCGGCAGCCCTGCTCAAAGGCGGAGAAACCGTTCCCCCGGGCCGCCCGTTCCGCCTCCGGCAGAAGGGAGGCGAGTCCGGTGCTCCGGTACAGGGCCAGGGTGGCCGGGATATCCGGATAGGCCGCGTTCACGTCCTTCAGGGAAACGGTGCCGCAGTCCGTCAGCACCTGGTTCAGCAGCTCCGGCTCCACGCCGCTCTTCAGCATCCGCACCAGGGCCCGGAGGTTCAGGGCGTCCGCGTTCAGTGCGGCGTAGCGGATGAGAAGATTCGCCTTCGTGGCGTCCGCCGTGGCCTTCAGCTCCTGCACGTAGGCTTTGTCCAGCAGAAAGTCCGCCAGCCGGGGGTCCTTGGTGCGGGAGAGGATCTCATCCGCCTGGAGAAAGGCCTGGCTGAAGGTGGGGGAGAGCTTGTCCGTCTTCCCGTCCCGGTAGGCCAGCATGAGATCCTCCCGGGTCACCCGACCCAGCGGGGAATACAGCCGGGAATTGTCCGTGTTGGCGGCGATGCTTTTCAGAAAGACCTTGGCGTTGTGGTAGTCGTATTTCACCCGAAAGAAATCCACGATCTTCGGGTCCGGGGCGAGGCCTTCCAGATCCCGGAGGATGGCGGCCTTGTCCGTTTCGGACCCGGCTTCTCCCGCCCGGGCTTCCCGGGCATGGAGATAGGAGGAGAGAAAGAGGTAATCCGTATCCTTATGCTTTCTCACGGCGGCTCCTTATCCGAACAGCAGCGCGGAGGCCTTGCCCGCCAGCTCGTTCCGGCGCAGGGCGGCCAGGGTATCCAGCGCGCAGTTCACCTCGATCTTCCCCTGGGAGAGGATCAGCCCTCCCACGATGGGGCGGCATTCCTCCGCCAGCGTCAGGCTGCCGGAGCAGAGGCGGTTGGCCTCCTCCGCCACCCGGGCGCCGACGCGGGCCTTATCCCGCTCGTTGAGGATGATCTGTTCCTGCTTCGTTTCGGAGGCGGAGGCGGCGAGCCTGGCCAGCAGCTGCGCATAGGGCTCGTCCTCCAGGGCGCAGAGCTGTTCCACCGCCCGCTGGAAGGCCCGGGCCACCAGCTCCTGCTTGGCGCTCAGAAGCTGCTTCCGGTTTTCCGTCTCCTGGGCGGCCAGAAGCAGGTCGTACTGCCTTGCGGCCTCGGCCTCTCCCTCCTTCCGGAGGGTCTCCCGCAGCTGGCCGGCTTCCCGGTCCGCGGCAGCCCTGGCCTCGGCGGCCTTCTGCTCCGCCTGATTCAGGAGATCCTTCGCTTCCTGCTGCGCGTCCTCCCGGATGCGCTGCGCGATGTTTTCGATCCCCTTCATCTTACTTCACGTTGAGGATCATCAGGATGGAGGCGATCAGGGAGAGGATCGCGTAGAACTCCACGATGACGCAGAGGATGATGCCCTTGGACCAGTCGTCGGGCTTCTTGGCTGCGATATTGATGCTGGCGGCGGCGACGCGGCCCTGATACTTGGCGGAGATGAGACCGCCCAGCATCATGGGGATGCAGGCGACCAGGTAGCCCAGGCCCTGCTGGATGGTGAGGGTCTGAACGCCGGATCCGCCGAAGATGCCGATCTGCAGCAGAACAAAGAACCAGATAACGAAACCGTACAGGCCCTGGGTGCCGGGGATGACCTGCAGGATCAGGCACTTGGTGAACTGCTCGGGATCTTCGCTCACCAGACCGGCGGCGGCTTCACCGGTCATGCCGGTGCCCCGGGCGGAACCGATGCAGGAAAGGACGGCGGCGAGACCGCCTCCCAGAAACGCCAGCGCGAGACCGCCGAATGCATTGATAAACTCAGCCATGGATGGATTCCTCCTTAATGATTTCAAAATACTTGGTGTTCCGGTCCAACGGACGGAAGGCCTTACCTCCGTCCACGTAGAACTTGCCGAAGAATTCCAGATACTGCAGCCGCGCTGCGTGGACATATGTGCCGATCACGTTGATGCCGATGTTGAACACGTGACCGATAACAAAGATGGGAATAAAGAGGATCACGCTGCCGAAGAGGGAGCCCAGCACGTTCACGATGCTGGCCACGATCCCGCCGGCCAGCATCAGGGCCATCAGACGGGAGTAGGACAGGATATCGCTGAAATAGCTGGTGATGTCGTAGAGGCTGGCAAGGCCGCCTACGATCTTGCCGGGGATGGTGGGCTTGGCTCTGCCCTGGGTCAGCACCAGGGCGGCGACGCCGGCGATGGCGATCCACCAGAAGCCCCGGAGGGCGCCCACGGCGATCCCGGCGAAGAGGAGCCACCAGCTGCCCACGTCGAAAAGGGCGTCCAGGGGCTTCCCGTCCCGGATGAGGATGTACGCCTTGACTCCCATGCCGAAGAGGATCTGGATGACCCCCAGGACCAGGGAGAGGATCAGTACGGTCATGGGATCCGCCAGGGGATTCAGCAGGGAGGGAATGGTCACTTCCTTCCCCAGCAGCTTGGCCACCACGGGGATGGCGTCTCCGAAGAAGCTGCCGGTGATGATGCCGAAGATGGCGGTGGTGACGCCGCATTCCAGCACCAGGCGGATCATGTTCTTGGTGCCGCCGGTGAGCTTGAACTTCTTCTGCACGATCAGGGAGAGGATGATGAACACCAGGCCGTAGCCCAGATCGTTGAACATCATGCCGAAGAAGATGCAGAAGAAGGGGGCGATGAGGGGGTTGGGGTCCACGTTCCGGTAGTCCGGCAGACTGTACATCTCCGTGACCATGTTCAGGGGCTCCGTGAGGGCGTTGTTCCGGAGCTTGATGGGGATCGTGTCTCCCTCCTCCGGATCGGAAAGCTCCCAGGCGCAGCAGTACTTCCCCAGCAGCTCCTCCAGCGCGGGCACGCTGGGCTCGTCCACCCATCCCGTCAGGGCAAAGGCAGAGGAGGTGCGGAGCAGAGTCCCTTCCGCCGCGGCGGCGTCCAGCTCCAGGGTGAGCCGGTCGGAGTACAGGCGGATCAGGCGGCGGTACTGGCCGCATTCCTTCAGGTAGGCCTTGGCCTCGTCCATATCCTGCCGGGCGTTTTCCTCCGCCTTTCGGGCGGCGGCGATATTCTCACCGGCGCTGCCGGTGCGCCCGCCGGTGGGGGCACGCTCAAAGCTGAAGGCCCGGAGCACAGGCTCCACGGCGGATTCCAGCTCCCGGGCATAGACCACCATGACCCCTGCCCGGTCCCGGTCGGTGCCCGCGGGGACGACGGCGATCTCCCCGCCCGCCTCGGCCAGGGCGGCTTCCAGCGCTTCCGTTCCCCGATTCAGGGGGATGGAGCCCAGGCGGATGCGGGTGCGCCGGGTCTCGGTCATCTCCAGAGGCAGGCTGAGGGGCTCCCACAGGGCCAGGGAATCCGCCAGGGAGCGCTGGGCGTAGATCTCCCCCTGGAGCTGGTCCAGGGTGGCCGCGGCCTCCAGGATGCTCCCGCAGGCCCGCTGGGCTTCCTCCCGGATATCCGCGAAGAAGTCCGCCTCCGTGATCCGGTCCCGGCCGGGGAAGAGCCCCGTTTTTTCATAGGCGTACTGCTTCAGGAGCTTCAGGGCGGCCTCCGCCCGTTTCTTCTGCTCCTGCAGCGCTTCGATGCGCTGGTCCCGGTCCCCGCCGGTGTCCGGGGTGAGGTACCCCTCCGGCGCTTCGCAGGGACGCAGCTCCACACAGCCCAGGCGCTGGAGCTCGTACATCAGGTCCGTCTGCTGGCTCCCCAGGGCGGCGAGCCGCAGCTTTTTCATCTTTACGATCGCCATGTCAGACCTCAGAAAGCGCCTGGGCGACCCAGGCGGCGGCTTTCTCCATGTTTTCCTCCGCCCTGGCCCGCAGCTCGCTGTTTTTCACGTCCGCAACGGCCTTCAGCTCTTCCCGCCTTCTGGCGGCCCGTTCCTCCCCGGCCTTCACCAGGGCGGCGGCCTCCTCCTCGCCCTCGCGGCGGGCTGTTTCCAGGGCGCGGATGCGGTATCCTTCGGCGGAGCCCTCTGCGGCGGCGGCAGCCTCCTTCGCCTCCCGCAGGATGCGCTCGGCCTCCTTTTCCGCCTTCAGGATCGCGTCGATTCCGTCCATATTTCCTATCGCCTCCCATATTCGGAGTATTCTGGGATTTATGTTTTACAAAATAAGTCCAGTTTATGAATTATATCTCATTTCCGCAGGAAATGCAATGTCTTTCCGGTAATTTCGCACAATAAAAAACGTCCGTGTCCGGCATTGCCGAACACGGACGACGAAAGAAGTTGCGTTTATTCGCAATACAGCTTCCGGGATGCGACGTAGACCTCCTCCAGGAACGCCGGTGTGTTGGCCCAGGCGCCGTAGTGGCCCAGGATGGCGGGCTTGCCCGGCTGGTTGAACTGTCTGACGAAGGCCCGGGCGGCCTCCCGCTGCTCCTCCTCCGTGGCGGTCTCGGGATCGAACTTATCCGGCCAGACGCCGAAGACGATCTTGTCCCCGTACCGGTCGTACAGAGCGTGGATGTCGTTCATGACCTGGGGATCCCATTCGTCGAAGCCGCCGTCGATGAAGCACTGGACCCGGTCTTCTCCGTGGCCGCAGGAGTGGAGGGTGGCGTAGCGGCCCCACTTGTGGATATGGCCGGTGAGCTGCTTCATGAAGGGCACGAAGAATTTATAGGCGATCTCGTCGGAGAAGAAGGGGGCCTTCTGGGAGCCCCAGTCGTCGTGGATATTGAAGCCGTCCAGCATGGGATAGTTCTCGCAGAGCTTGTCGATGACCTTGCAGGCGAAATCGGTGCTGGCCTGGAAGAGCTCCAGGATCGCCTCCTCCTGGTCCTCGTCCACCAGCGCCATGGCGGCGGGGGCAAAGTCCATGAAGGAGATGAGGCGCTCGAACCAGAAGCCGTTCACCAGGGAGATCTGGTAGGGGAAGCGGCCGTCCAGCTTCACCTTTTCCGCTTCGCTGGCCCAGTCCCAGGTATCGATATCCGGGAAGTGGATCTTTTCCTTCCACTCGTTCACATCCGCCAGCAGGGGCTCGCCGGGCCGGACGATGGAGCCGCCTACGGTGGCGATGTACTCCCACTCGATGCCGAAGCTGTCGGTGTTGTCGTGACCCATGCCCCGGCCCAGATTATCGCTGTACAGGGCGGAGCCGATCATCTTCCCCTCGTTGGACACGGGCATCCAGAAGGGATGCTTCTCGTAATACAGGGCCATCATGTTCTCCCTGGGGGTGACGGGGAAATTCCTCAGGGGGGTGGCGGGGCGGCCGAACATGCCGGGCAGCTCGTCCACGGTCTTGAGCTCGGCGGGAACATACGGGATCTTGCGGAACATAAAGAAGTCTCCTTTCCTCTTGCACGAAATAGGTTATATTGATTCAAATTGCTTTGTCTTTGTCAGATCAGGGCCAGGAGCCGGGCCAGAA
This sequence comes from Oscillospiraceae bacterium, assembly GCA_017617795.1. Taxonomy (GTDB): domain Bacteria; phylum Bacillota; class Clostridia; order Oscillospirales; family Oscillospiraceae; genus UBA1774. The sequence continues at coordinate 8,735 of JAFZVM010000095.1, read as the reverse complement.
CGCCGCAGCTGCGGCGAAGGCTTTCCAGGTCCATCCGCTCCCGGCGGGTGTGGCAGTCCTCCTCGATGGGACCGTAGGTGATGATGTCCATCTCCGGGCAGAGGCTGCTGAAGATCCCGGCCTCCAGTCCCACATGGAGGGAGAGCTCCTTCAGCTCCTTTCCCTCCTCCGCCAGCACCCGGCGCAGGGCTTCCCGCAGGGGAGAATCCGGCCGGTAGGGCCAGCCGGGATAGTCCGACTCCAGGGTGAGGAAGCCGCCGAAGATGGAGCTGACGGCCTCCACCTGGCGGGAGACCTCCTCCCGCTGCCCTTGGAGGGGGCTGCGGATGCTCATGCGGAACTGTACCTCGCTCTCCGTCTGCTCCAGAACGCCCAGGTTCAGGGAGACCAGGGGGATATCCAGCTCGGGAGAGGGGACCTGAGGCCCGGTGGGGAGAAGGTAACCCATGCTGATGAGGGCGCCGCTGTCCTCGGGGATCATGGCGGTGTTCACCCGCTCCGTCTCCTCCAGGGTCAGGAAGAGATCCGGCTCGTTTTTGTAAAGCGCCCGCTGCTCCTCCAGCACCTGGCGCGCGGCTGCCTCCAGCAGGTTCAGGGGAGCGGAGGAGGCGAAGAGGACCCGGAAATCCGAGGGAATGGCGTTTTCCCGGCTGCCCGCGGCGATGCGGATGACGCGGATATCCGCTCCCCGCTCCAGGAGACGGTACAGGACCCGGAAGCCCATCTGGATGGAGTTTGCCCGGCCCTTGCCGATCTCCGCGCCGGAGTGTCCCCCCAGAAGGCCGCCCAGGGTGAGGAGATAGCAGGGCAGCAGGGATTCGGAGAAGGATACGGGGAAGTGGAGGACCATCCGGCGGCTGCCGCTGGAGGTGACGCAGGTCTCCGTCTCCCCCATGCCGTCCAGGTTCACCATGCGCTTCGCGGTGAACATGTCTTTTCCCAGATGCAGGACCCCCTGCATCCCCACCTCCTCGGCGGCTGTGAAGAGACATTCCAGGGGCGGACGGGACAGCTCCGGATCGTCCAGCAGGGCCAGCATCAAGGCCGTACCGGCCCCGTCGTCCGCCCCAAGGGTGCTGTTTTCGGCGCTGACCCAGCCCTCCTCCACCCGGAGCTTCAGGGGCGCCGGGGGATCCAGATAGACCATGTCCGAATGGCTCTGGAACAGGATGGGGGGTTCATTTTCCCGCCCCGGGGAGGCGGGCCTGGTGATGAGCAGATTCTTCGCTTCGTCCCGGCGGCAGGGAAGGCCCCGGGCGGCGGCAAAGGCCTCCAGATAATCGTTGACGGCGTCCTCCCCCCGGGAGGGGCGGGGGATGGCGCTGATCTCCTCAAAGTAGCGGAAGACAGGAACGGAAGCATCCAGAACGGACATAAATACCTCCCGGAAAAACACGAAACCGTAATATTTTCTCCATTATATTCGCTCCATGGCGGAAAGTCAATCAGCCGGGGCCGACAGGAACAGATTGCGATTGACAAGGCCGCCGCCTCAGCGATATACTATATAAAAACAGGAGAGCGGGGGCTGCGTATGGCAAAATATAAGGCATATCGGGAGATGCTTCAGGAGAAACCCATCCTGTGGAGCGACCGGAAGCGCATCATGGGCATGCCCTTGTCCTTCACCCGCTATCGGGTGGATGAGGACCGGCTCTATGTGCAGACCGGCCTTTTGCGCAGCGAGACCAACGAGCTGCTGCTGTACCGGGTGCTGGATGTGAAATCCACCCGTTCTCTGGGGCAGAAGCTCGTGGGCGTCGGGACCATCACCCTCATGAGCAGCGATTCCTCCAACCCCAAGCTGGAGCTGAAGAATATCAAGGATTGCGAGCGGGTGCGGAAATTCCTCTCCTCGATCATCGAAAAGCAGAGGAGCGCGCTGGGGATCCAGGGCCGCGAGCTGTACGGCTCCGGCGTCCGTCCGATGCCGGATGGGGATGGGGACCATGCCGCACCGATGGGCGGCGGACCCGGCATGCCGCCGGATCTGGATGGGGACGGCATCCCCGATTATCCGGCGGACGATCGCCGCTGAACCGAATTCACTTTAATTGCTATAGAAAAATATAAGGAGGAAACATCATGGGCAAGTTTGTGATCAAGACTACGGACGCCGGTTCCCACTTCAATCTGCTGGCCACCAACGGCCAGGTCATCGGCACCAGCGAGAAGTACAAGAGCGAGACCTCCTGCAAGGAAGGCATCGAGAGCGTCCGCCGCTGCTGCGTCGGCGGCGTGGAGGACCAGACCGTCGAGGGCTACGAGAAGGTCAAGCACCCCAAGTTCGAGATCTTTGAGGACAAGGGCGGCAAGTTCCGCTTCCGCCTGAAAGCCCGGAACGGGGAGATCATCCTGGCCTCCCAGGGCTACAAGACCAAGGACACCTGCCTCAACGGCATCGAGAGCGTGAAGAAAAACGCCCCCGAGTCCCCCGTGGTCAAGGAAGAGGAGTAATTCCACGATCGCCTGTGTCGGCGCTGCCTCGGTCGAGGCAGCGCCGATTTTGAATCAGCGGAAAAATCCCCTCGGTTTTCCGTCATACCGGGTGAAAGGAGGCGCGGCCATGGAAGATACCGAGATCGTACAGCTCTACTGGGACCGGAACGAGCGGGCCATCAGCGAATCGGACCGGAAGTACGGCCCTTTATGCCGAAGCGTGGCCCTGCGGATCCTGGAGCTCCCGGAGGACGGGGAGGAGTGCGTCAGCGATACCTGGCTCCGGGCCTGGAACGCCATGCCGCCCCAGAGACCCGCAAGGCTGGGAGCCTTCCTGGCCCGGATCACCCGGAACCTGGCTCTGGACCGGTGGCGGCGGGACCGGGCGGAGAAGCGGTATGGCGGCGAGACCGCCCTGGCTCTGGAGGAACTGGGGGAGATCGTCTCCGGGAAGAGCCTGGAGGACGAGGTGCAGCGCCGGGAACTGGCCCGGATCCTGAACGGCTTTCTCCGCAGTCTGCCGGACCGGGACCGGGATCTCTTCCTTCGGCGGTACTGGGGGGTGGAGACCCTGGAGGCTCTGGCAAAACAGACCGGGCTCTCCGTGAGCGCGGTACACCGAAGATTGGGAAAGCTGCGGGAACGCCTGCGGGATCATCTGCAAAAGGAGGGGATCGACCTATGACGGCTATGGAACTGATGGAGACCATCGGGGAAACGGAGGAGACGCTCATTGAGCCCGTTCTGACCCCGGCAGCGAAGAAAAAGCTCAGCCGCCCCGTCCGCACCGCCCTCATCCTGGCGGCGGTGATCGCCCTCCTGGCCCTGCTGGGGGTGGCGGCCAAGGAGACGGGTTTTCTGGAGCGGCTGTTCCCCGAGAAGTTTGAGACGATTTCGGATTATGTAAACCACGTGGCTGTGACCGTGGAGAACGAGGGCTTGCGCCTTACCCTCCACGAGGCGGTGACGGACAGATACACCCTCGTTCTGGTCTACAGCGTGGAACGGCTGGACGGAGGCAGCATGGAAGGGGGGTGGGCACCGGACATACTCATCTGCCCCCTGAAGGAGGATGGCTACCCCGCCCGGTCTGTGAGCGGCGTCTGGAACGCGCCGCTGGATACCGGGGAGACAAATCCCGCAAAGAGGACCTACGTCTATTGGGCAAACGGCTTGAATGGCCTGGGGCGCGTCACCTTCCGGCTATTCGGCCTGATCCAAAACGAGACCCGGGAGAGCTGGGCCCCCGGCTATCTTGAGGCGGAGGCGGAGCTGAAGCCCTGCCTCACCAAGGTTGCCAAACCCCAGGGCGGCGCGGAGGCGGAGAAGATCTATGCGGATATCGTGCTCTCTCCCTTCGGCCTCCGGGCCAGGATGATAACGAATATCTCCGGGCTGACCGAGGAGGATGTGGCCGAACCGGAGAAGCCCACCTACAACGACCGCTGGACCGGGAGCCTGGAGCTGGTTTTCCGGGATGGGGAGGTGCAGAGCCTGGAGCCTGCCACCAATTCCTATCTCCGGGCGGGTTTCGGCGTCCAGGGAGAAAGCCTCCTGGGAGCGTACTTCCAGGATCCGGTGGATATCCGGGATGTCCGGGCCCTGCGGATCGACGGGGTGGAATACCCCCTGGAGAAGGGGACCCCCAGGGAGCGGCAGGGCATATGGGATCTGGAGGCCTCTCCATTGGAGCAGACCCGGGCCTGGCTCTACGGGGACCATGCCCCGGTCCATCCGGAGCTCACGGCGGAGGGGGAGGCGTTCTCCCTGTCCCTGGACGGGGTGTGGACCGACGGGTATACCACGGAGCTGCTGATGAAGGTCCAGCGTGTATCCAGTGAGCCGATACCCTATGACCGGGATATCTGCGCGCCGGTGAACCTGGGTGGCAAAGCTTCCTTTGAGGCCCTGGACGCCAGGGGGGAACGGGTGGCCGTGGGGGTGCGCTACGCCGGCGCGGCGGAGGGGCTTGTGGCCTACGCCCTGGACTGCCCGGAGAAGGCCCGGACACTGGTCGTCCGCTTTGAGGATACGGTCCTGACCGTCCCTCTGGATATGAGGGAGCTGGGGAAGCTGCGCCAGATCGTTCCCCAGGAGCCCAGCAGGGGGTATATACCGGACCCGGAGAGCGAGGCCCGGATTCGGCAGCGGATGTTCGACAGCCTCTTCGCGGGCTATACGCCGGTGGAGGTAAACCGCACAGCGGATAACGGCATCTACCGCATCACCGTGGAAAGCCTGGCCCACCGGGGCGGCGGCGGCAGCGGCAATCTCCGGGCCTGGGTGGTCTGCTCGGCCCTGGAGGGGGATTACGACCCGCTCCTGGATATGAACGGGATGCCCTTCGCCTGCTATGTCCTCTCTGGGGGACAGGAGCTTCAGGTGAACGGAGGCGCGGGTGGCGGCAGCAGCTATGACAGGGAGACCGGGGTGCAGATCTACCGGCTGAGTGTCGAATATTCCGGCGACTTCGGCCATGTGGATGCCCTGCGTCTGGTGTATACGCCCCCTGCGGGGGACCGGATCACACTGGACCTGGAACCCACGGCCTGAGAGAATCTGAATTACTTGCCGGAAAGCTCTTGTCAGCTTTCCGGCATTTGTGTTATCCTTATTCTAATGTAATCTAAACATAATCCATCAGAACAGGAGCCGCAAAGCATGAATACCGCTGATTATCAGGCCATGTATCAGGATAAGCTGGGCAGCGTACAGGATTGCCTGGACTGCATCGAGACCGGGGATATCCTCTGCCCCGCCGGGAACCTGTGCGAGCCCGTGGAGATCCTGAGCAATATCCAGAAGATCGTGCCCCGGGTGGAGAACATCGAGATCCTCCGGGCCAAGGGCATCCCCTATCCGGTGTATACCATGCCGGAGATGCGGGACAAGATCGACGTGGTGTCCCATTTCTTCGAGCCCGGCGTGCGGGAGGGGTACCGGAACGGCCTGGTCACCTTCTATCCCTGCCACCTGCACGACTATCTCCCCGTGCGCTACCGCCACCGGAAGGCCAACGTCTTCCTGGCGGCCTGTACCCCCATGGATGAAGACGGCAACCTCATGGTCTCCGGAGAAATGCTTTTCGAGACGGAGGCCCTGGAGGCGGCGGACAAGATCCTCCTGGAGGTGAACCCCGCCCTCCCCAAAATCAAGGGGTCCATCACCATCCATATCAGCCAGGTCACCCGGCTCACCGAGGTGAACACCCCCCTGTTCATCGTGCCCCGGAGCATTCCCACGGAGATCGACAAGGCTGTGGGCGGCTACGCCTCCGAGCTCATCAAGGATGGGGACTGCATCCAGATCGGCATCGGCGGCATGCCGGACACCATCGCCTCCAACCTGTTCAACCGCCATGACCTGGGCCTCCATACGGAGATGTTCAGCTCCTACGTGGGGGATCTGATCGAGGCGGGGGTCATCAACGGCAGCAAGAAGAACGTGGATACGGGGCTGCATATCGGCTCCTTCGTCCTGGGGGACCAGAAGCTCTTCGACATCCTGGAGAAGAACCCCAACGTGCGTATCTGCCCGGCGAAGTACACCAACGACCCCTTCAATATCGCCCGGATCAACAATATGGTCAGCGTGAACAGCGCCCTGGAGGTGGACATCACCGGCCAGATCTGCTCCGAGAGCATCGGTCCCGTCCAGTTCTCCGGGGAGGGCGGCGCCCTGGAGTTTGCCTACGGCGTCAGCCAGTCCAAGGGCGGCCGGGGCATCATCACCCTGCCCAGCACCGCCAAGGGCGGCACCGTCAGCCGCATCAAGGCCACCCTCACCCCCGGGGCGGTGGTGACCATCACCCGGAGCATCGCAGACAATATCGTAACGGAGTACGGCGTGGCCCGGCTCAGCGGCCGCAGCGTCCGGGAGCGGGTGAACAACCTCATCGCCGTGGCCCATCCGGATTTCCGGGCGGAGCTCCGGGCGGAAGCCAGAAAGCTGGGATACCTGTAAAGCGAGCTCTCAGCCTCCCCTGAAAGGGGCGGAGAGGTTTGGCCGCTTGTCGGACCTCTCCACCGCTGCGCGGTCCCCCTCCCATTTCAGGGGAGGCTCTCCCAAAGCAAATAAAGATTACCCGGTCCCCTTGCGGGGGCCGGGTATTATTTTGCCTCGCAGAGTTCGCGGCTCTTGCGCAAAACGCGGAAACGGAATGAGCGCAGCGGGCTCCGACGAAGTGCGGGGAGTGCAGCGAAAACCATAATCGCCCCGGAGCCCGACAAAGCGGGCTCCGGGGCGAAGAGCGAAGCGCTGTTCAGAACATGATGTCGTGGGGCAGCCGCATCTTGGCGATCTCCTCCACGGGGGTGCCGAACTTCTCTTCGTTCACCTTGTCGATCACGTCGCACATGGAGGCGTACACGCCGGGGAACACGCTGCCGGGGCCGCCCTGGGCAATGCAGGGGATGAAGTGCTCCCGCACGTTCCGCTCCAGGCAGGCCCGGACCACCTTATCGTTGTTCTCGTCGGTCCACTCGGTGAAGTCCACGCTCTTGTTGTCGATGTCGCCCATGAAGGTGATGGCGCCGTTGTACTTCTTGTTCAGGGCGGGCACGTCGTTGCTCTCCATGCAGCCCTGCCAGACGTCGATGCCCATCTCGATCATGCTGTCCACGATGTTGGCGCAGTAGCTGTCGCTGTGGTGGACGATGAACTCGGTGCCGTGGTCGTGGTAGTAGCCGTAGATCTGCTTGTAGGGCTCCACGAAGAAGTCCGCGAACATGCTGGGCCGCAGGAAGGAGTTGGTGCCGCTGCCCCAGTCGTCATGGTGGAACATGATCTCCGGCTTCAGGTATTTGCAGATCTTCTCCGCGCACTTCAGCTCCCACTCGGTGAGGTACTTGATGAGATCCTGGATCTCGTCGGGGTAGGTGAGGTAGTACTCCAGGGCGGCGGTCATGGAGCAGAGGTAATGCACCTGCTCAAAGAGGCCGGGGGCGAAGAAGGAGGCGGTGAAAGCCCTTTCATGGTCCACGTTCTTGTACTGTTCCCCAAACTGGGCCCACTCCTCCTCGGTGTACTCGATGTCAGGAGCCTTGACGTAATCCTGCCAGTGCTCGATGTCCTTGATGACGATCTTGTCTGCGGTGTGCACCGGGAAAGCGCCGGGAACGTTCTCCGGCCAGGACATGGTGACGCCCCAGGCGTTGAGGGAGTTGACGATGCCCTTCGCGGGGGCTCCGCCGTTGTGCATCAAGATCGGGGTGAACAGGAGCTTGATGGCCTCGTACTGGTTCACGAAGCGATCCGGCTTGCCGCCCTTGATGATGGTCTGGCGCATGTTTTCTTTTGCAGTCAGCATGATAATAACCCATCCTCTGTAAATAATGATGATCAGCATACCGCCGACGCGGTATGTTCGGACGAAATATTGTACCATATCGCCGCAAAAAAGTCTGCAACCCGTTTTGCACAAAAATACCGCTCCCGCTTGTGGAAAGTGCACAGGGGGGAGAGGGGGCACGGCTAGAGCTGGCATCCGACGGGACGGGGGAGCCTTCGGCCCCGCCGCGCAGTCTGGCTTCCCCCGGGTGCTGCGAAGCAGGGGCGCGGTAATGAATAGGCTGCTGCTTCCACAACTTGGACGTTGACAAGTGTCAGCGAGCGTGCTATATTGGCGCTGACAAGTGTTATTGATTATCCTGGGAGGTCTGGATCATGGCGAAGATGGTATTGTCCGACGGGGAATGGCGCATCATGAATCTTCTGTGGAAGGACGCCCCTCTGCGGGTACCGGAGATCACGGAACGCCTGCGGGGGGAGACCGGCTGGAGCCGGGCCACGGTGAACATGATGCTGGCCCGCCTGGAGGAGAAGGGCGCGGTGGAGAGCCGCCCCAACGGCCGGGGGAAGGACTTCTATCCTCAGCTCACCCAGGAGGAGGCCCGGGGGAAGGAGACCGCCCGTTTCCTGGACCGGCTCTACGGGGGCAGCCTGGGGCTGATGGTATCCTCCCTGGCGGGGCAGAAGGCCCTGAGCCGGGAGGAGATCCGGGAGCTTTACGCCATTCTGGAGAAGGCGGAAAAGGAGGGGGAAGATGCTTAGACAGTGGATCCTTACTGCCTCCGTGCTGACGGCGGCGGCGCTCATCCTGCGGCTCGTATTCCATAAGCGCATCTCCCAGCGGCTGCAGTATGCCCTGTGGCTGCCGGTGCTCCTGCGCCTGCTGCTGCCCTTCGCCCTGTTCAGCGCCCCGGTGAGCGTGCCCGCCACGGCGGAGCGCATTGCCCCGGCGGTCTTTGCCACGGCTTCGCCGAGGACGGAGCCGGTCCTGCCGGTGACGGAGCCGG
>JAFZVM010000094.1 GCA_017617795.1 Oscillospiraceae bacterium | reverse complement strand
GTACCATTTTTCCTTGAAAATCCCTCGCGCCTCAAATCGAAGCGGCTGCTTCGATTTGAAAAGGACGACGGATCGAGCACATGCGAGTTTTCGCGGCCCTTACGGCAACCGCGGATGCGCAGCCTGCGAGATCCACAAGGACGCGGCCCGTTGGTCAAGCGGTTAAGACGGGGGCCTCTCACGCCCCAAACGTGGGTTCGATTCCCGCACGGGTCACCAAAGTCAGTACCAATAACGATGAGGGTCCACCCGTTCCCATTCCGAACACGGAAGTTAAGCTCATCAGTGGCGACGATACTTGGCTGGCGACGGCCCGGGAAAATAGCACGGCGCTGACACAAAGGCAGCAGCTGCAGAAATGCAGCTGCTCTCCTTTTCCAATAACCAAACCGAAGCGTCCGCTTCGGTTTGGAGAGGAGAAACGACCGAATGCCAGCGAGCATTCGCGGCCCTTACGGTAACCGCGGATGCGCAGCCCGTGAGATCCGCGACGACGACAGCACGGCGCTGACACAAAGGCAGCAGCTGCAGAAATGCGGCTGCCGTTTTCTTTTAGCTATCTCCTTTCCTCCGCCGCTCCTTCCGCCTTTGCCGCTGGAAATCCGCGATCTGCCGGGCTTTTGCCTGCCGCTGAACCATTTCTTCCCGGGTCATCAGACGGGGGATCAGTCCGCGGACGAAGCTGCCCTTCCCCCTGCGGTGCAGATAAGCTACACCGATAAAGGAGAATACGACGGCGCCGAGACAGTTGACCAGAAGATCTTTCATGGTATCGGTAAGGCCGATATCCAGATAACCGCCGGCGATTACCGTTTCCCGGAGAGCATCTCCCTCCTGCCACAGGATCGTGGTGGAACGGATGTCCCGGATCAGGACCGCGGCGTTGGCGCCTGCCGGGTTCAGGGCGACGGAGGAGATGGAAGAGACCACAAAGTCCTTCTGCATATCCAGATGCACCGTCCGGTCGATCCCGAATTCAACAAATTCCCAGATCACGCCGGTGGTCATGGAGAAGCAGAAGGCCACAAAGGCGACAAAGAAAGGAGAAAGGCTGATGTGGAACCGGGGGCTGCGGTTCAGAAGGTCGATCAGGGAAAAACCGATGGCGGCCATCAGAAATCCATTCACCGTATGCAGCATGGTATCCCAACCGGGGATCTTCACATAGAATTCAGCGATCTCTCCCAGAATGGCGCTGCTGAAGATGAAACAGAGGATCACGATTTCCAGCGGTCCGGGAAGCTCCAGCTGCAGACGCCTCTCCACCATGGTCGGAACCATGAACAGAAGCAGGGTCAGAAAGCAGAGAAAAACATTGAACCATTGTCTGGTCAGCAGTTCAGCCACCAGAACGATCAGCACAGCACCCCGGAGCAGGATGTAGGCGATGAGCTCGGCTTTTGATTTCGGCATCTGTCTCTCCTTTCCCGGATCCGATGAATGAATAAGGCGCGGCAAGCCGTCTTGCCGCGCCTCACATATTTCCGGATCAATAATTGGTGTTGCGGACCTTGAAATAACTCTGGGGATGATCGCATACCGGACACACGGCAGGCGCGGTCTTGCCGATGACGATGTGGCCGCAGTTGCCGCATTCCCAGATGGTGTCCCCATCCCGGGAAAAGACCAGTCCGCCCTCCACCTTGGCCAGAAGAGCGCGATACCGCTCCTCATGGGCCTTCTCAATGGCGCCGACCATCTCGAATTTCTTCGCGATCTCCTCAAACCCTTCTTCCCGGGCTTCCCGGGCCATACGGGCGTACATATCGGTCCACTCGAAGTTCTCGCCCTCTGCCGCGGCGGCCAGATTGGCTGCGGTGCCGGGGACGGCGCCGCCGTTCAGGTACTTGAACCAGATCTTGGCGTGCTCTTTTTCGTTGGCCGCAGTCTCTTCAAAAATCGCCGCTATGGCCTCGTATCCATCCTTTTTTGCCTTGGAGGCAAAATAGGTATACTTATTCCGCGCCTGGCTTTCGCCTGCAAAGGCTTCCTGCAGATTCTTTTCCGTCTTGCTGCCCTTCAGTTCCATAGCTCGCTCCTCCTTTTCCTGTGTAACGATTTCGGGAACAATATACCATTTTCAGCGGGAAAAGGAAAGGAAATTCTGACCGGTTTCCAAGAACACGGCTTGACAGAACGGGATTTATCGCATAATGTATAAATAGGCGTATTTGATACTGCATATATAAACATATAAGTTCAATAGGATAATTAAGAAAGGACGGTACCAGAACATGGCGAAGAACGAATTCCTGTTTGACCTGAAGACCCCGGAGACCACCTGGCGCGGCAGCGGCAAGCACTTTTTCCCCAACGGGCAGGAGGCTTCCGAGGCCGGAATGATCACCTCGGCGGAAGGCCCGCATGGACTGTACTGGTGCCTGGACACCATCATGCACAAGGTGCCGGAGGAGTACATGGAAACCTGGGATATGCCCCATTTCCATACCCGCGGCTATGAGACCTTCTTTGTGGACAGCGGCAAGGTGTATATCTATATCAACGGTCAGCGTGTTCTGTGCCAGAAGGGGGACATCGTCCACCTCCAGGCCGGTCAGGCCCATGGCATGAAGTTTATCGAAGAGGTAAAGTGGCGCGGCACGTACCATGATTTCGAGACATATCCCGAGTCCCGGGATGTGGGCCGGGTGAAGCGGTATATGCCCGAGCTGGCGGACGATCCCGAGCTGGCGGCCTGCGCTCCCCGGGGAGAGATGGACAACACCCCGCTGGAGCATTTCCTGTACAAGGACGTGCCCGTGGAGCAGTGCCTGGCTATCAAGAACATCGCCCGCCCCTGGGCGTCCTACGATCTCCCCGGCTGCAGCGTGAAGGTCCTGGTGGAGCGCTGGGAGAACGGCGGCGTGAAAGAGTTGGACTGCGCCGTGATGGAGCCCGGATTCACCGCCGAATGGGTGAAGTATCCTCCTCTGCGGGAACTGCTGTATGTCCGCAGCGGCAAGGTGAAGTTCAACATCCTGGGCCAGGAGTTCATCGCGGACGACGAGTGCGTGGTGAGCATCCCCCGTTTCGCCCCCCACAGCCTGGAGGCGCTGGAGCACTCCGAGGTCTATGATCTGGGCGGTCAGAGCTACTGGTCCCTGTTCTTCCAGAGCTACGAGTACATCCGGACCAAGGAGCCCGAGCGGCTGACTCCTGAGACCGTGGAGGCGCTGAAGAAGAAATTCCAGGTCCAGATCAAGAGCATCGGGTACAAGAAATAAGCGCAATAAAACCGCGGGACCCTGCTTCTTTCAGAAAGCAGGGTCCCGGTTTATTTTCTCAACTATTCAGAAGATCCTCCAACCGGTCCGGTTCGGTCAGGAGACCCCGTTCCGCCGCCAGCTCCCGCAGACGGAGATTCTCCTCGTTCATGGGTCCGAAGCGCGTCAGAGGGCAGAGAACGGCGCGGCAGCGGAGCATGATCTCCTCAGCCTCCCGTAAAGCTGCCGGCCCGATGGGGCCGTAGGCTTCCTGGGTGACGAGCCGGGCGCTGAGGGCCTTCGCCACGGGATAGTCCAGATCCCCTTCATGGATGACTCCCGCCGCAAAGGGGATGCGCTGCCGCTGGAGCCTGCGGTATACCGGGATGCCGCTGCCGCCGCCGCCGATGACGAAAACCAGAGGATCGCCGATTACGGCTTCGCTCTCCACGTTTCCGAAAAGGGCGTCGAAGCTGCCCCGCTCCACCCCGTAGAGTTCCTCGATGTATCCCTCGGAAAAAACCTCCTCCGGAGTGCCGATCCGATCCACCCGTCCGTCCCGGACGCATAGGATCCGATCGGCATACCGCTGGGCCAGGTCCAGTTCATGGAGGGAGAGGATCACTGCCAGATCCTTGGAGTGCACCAGCTCCCGCAGCAGGGTGAGAAAATCCAGCTTGTGCTTGATATCCAGAAAGCTGGTGGGCTCATCCATGATGAGCACCCGGGGCTCCTGACAGATGGCCCTGGCCAGCAGGACCCGCTGACGCTGACCGTCGCTGATCTGGTTGAAATCCCGTTCCCGCAGGGACTCCACCCGAACCAGGGCCATCGCCTCTTCCGTCTTTTCCCGATCATGCTGGGAGAGGATGCCCAACCGGCCGGTGTAGGGATAGCGGCCGGAGGAGACCACGTCCCAACAGGTCATGAGCTCCGGCGTCGGCCGCCCGGTCAGAACGGCGGCCACGCTTTTGGCGATATCCCGTTCCTTCAGGGTTTTCAGATCCTTTCCCTCCAGGGTGATGACGCCCCCGATGGGGTCCAGCTGCCGGGTGATGGTTTTGAGAATGGTGGATTTGCCCGCCCCGTTGGGGCCGATGAGGGTGAGGATCTGACCCGGTACCGCCTCCAGACGGATGTCCCCGATGACGATCTCCCCCTTGTAGCCGACGTTCAGGTGCTCGGCAAACAGGATCGGTTCTTTCATCTCCTCACCCCCGATCCGACCGGCCCTGCCGGTGCAGCAGCATCCAGATCACCACAGGCACGCCAAACACCGCCGTGACGGAGCTGATGCTCAGTTCCGTAGGGGCAAAGAGGGTGCGGGCAATCAGGTCGCAAAGAAGACAGAACACCGCTCCGCCCAGGAAGCAGGCGGGGATCATGACAAGGGGACGGGAGGTGTTGAACAGCCGTCGGCTCAGATGAGGCACCGCGATGCCCACAAAGGAGATGGGGCCGGCAAAGGCCGTGACGCAGGCGGAGAGCACTCCGGTGAGAAGGATCAGCTCCACCCGGAAGCGCTTCACATTGACGCCCATACTTCTGGCGTAGCTCTCTCCCAGCTGATACGCACCCATGGGCTTGCTCAGAAGGAAAGCCCCCGCCAGAGCCAGGAAGACCACAATGGTGAGAACGGTCACGTCTCCCCAGTCCTTGCCGGAAAAGCTGCCCAGGGACCAGTTATGCAGATTCACGATGTTGCTGTCGCTGGCGAAGGTCACGACAATATCCGTCACCGCGGAGCAGATGTAGCCGATCATGACGCCGCAGACGATGAGCAGAGCCATGCTGTGGAGCCGGTTGGACACCAGCAGCACCGCGCCCATGGAGAGCATGGCTCCCACAAAGGCCGCGGCGATCAGCACCACGGAACCCACCGCAACTCCCCGGGACAGGGTCCAGATCATGGTGAGGGCGACCACCAGCTTGGCGCTGGAGGAGATGCCCAGGACAAAGGGGCCGGCAATGGGATTGGCAAAGAAGGTCTGGAGCAGGAAGCCGGAGACGGATAGAGCCCCTCCCAGGATGGCCGCCGCCAGGAGCCGGGGCATGCGCACCTTCCAGATGATGGCCGCGTTATCCCCGGTTTTGGTGAAAAGGATGCTCAGCACCTGAGAGATGCTCAGGCGGGCGGAGCCCACCATGACGTTGGCTACCAGAAGGATGAACATCCCGATCAGCAGGGAAACGAAACAAAGCGTATAGCGAAATCTGCGTTTTTCTTCCATAGGCCGCTCCTATTTCAATCTGTACAGGAAAGTGAGAGTATCGGATTCCGCTGTGCCGGTGATGATGGCATTCAGATCCCGGATCATTCCCGCCGAAGCGGAGGATTGCTGGAACATGCTCTGCTCCGTGCACCATACGTTCCCGTTCTGCACCGCCTTGAAGTCGGCCAGCAGGCTGCTTTTGCCCAGGAGCTGCTCGATGGTATCCAGCTTGCCGTCGATGGTGCTGTTGTAAATGAGGACATCCGCATCCTTCGCCCCGTAGTAAAAGGCTTCCATCTGGAGATTCATGGTGCTCAGGGCGTTTTCCTCTTCGATCTCCAGCTCCGCGGGCACATAAGTGCCTCCGGCCATCTGGATCATCCTGCTCACATAGTCTCCGGGCTTCCGCACCACGGCGGCGCCGACGGTATTGATATGGAAGAAGGCCACGGTGCGTGTCTCTCCGGCCAGGGTCTGCAAGCCCTCCAACTGGGCGGTCTGGGCGTTGAAGAAGGCCTCCGCCTCGTCCTCCCGCCCCAGCAGCAGACCGTATACCTTGATCCATTCCACCCGCCCCAGAGGATGGGTTTCGTAGCTGGATTTCTCCACCATCACGGGGATCTCCAGCGTTTCGATCTGCTCCTTGATGGCAGGGGAATGGTAGATCATGGTGCTCTCCACCGCCAGGTCGCATTTTTCCTCCAGCAGCATCTCAAAATCCGGTGCGCTGTACTTCCCGGCATAGAGCAGGGATCCGTCGTCCAGGGCCTGCACCACCGGTTCCAGCGCCCAGTTGGCGCGGGTGGTGCTGGTGAAACGGACTCTGTCCAGGGAGTCCAGACAGATGACCAGATCCATGGCGGAGGAGGCCGCCATGTAGATATGCATCAAGGGACGCCGGATGATCACCGCATCCGTCTCAAACCCCGGTTCCTCCAGCCCTTCCGGCAGGATCAGAAACCGGTCCTCCCCGATGGCGAGCAGGGCGGAGCCGTCGGAATAATAGTCCACGGAAAACTGGGTGGCGTATTCCAGCTCCATGCTCCCGGTTTTGCGGACGCCCTCCGGCTCGGGGGCGGGTTCGGGGGTGGTTTCCGCAGCGGGAGCGGCAGTCTGCGGAGAGAGAGAAGGGGCCGTCGTCTCCGCCGGGGCCTGGGTGGGCTGCGCCGCCGGAGCGGAGCAGGCGCTGAACAACAGCAGAGCCGTCAGAGTAAACAGAAGGATCTTTTTCATCAGCTCACCGCCTGAATGGTAGAAGAATCAAAGGTAAGGGTGTATTCGATCTCGTGGGGCTCGCTCATGGCGACGGTATCCGCGATCACGTCCATGGGGGCGTCAAACACGGAAACGGGAATGATGAACACGGATTTTTCTCCCGGCTGGTTCACGTATTCATATTTCGTATTCCCGATGCGCATGTAATCGTAGTTGGAGCTGCTCCAGCGGATGGTGGCCATGACGACGCCGCCGGAAACCGTAAGGGTGCAGGGGGATTCCACTTTGGCTTTCCCGGTGCCGCCGGAAAGGGTCACCTGGACGGTATAAGTCCCATCCGCCAGACCATCGGACTGCTCCGGCTCGGGCGTGGGTTCGGGCGTAGGCTCGGGCGTGGGTTCGGGCGTAGGCTCGGGCGTGGGCTCGGGCGTGGGCTCGGGCGTAGGCTCGGGTGTGGGTTCGGACGTGGGCTCGGGCGTGGGCTCGGGCGTGGGTTCGGGCGTGGGCTCGGGCGTGGGAACGACGGCGACAGGCTCGGGCGTAGGCTC
>JAFZVM010000093.1 GCA_017617795.1 Oscillospiraceae bacterium | reverse complement strand
GCCCTGTTCACGGGCTTCGGCGCTCATGTCGCCGCAGAGATACCAAAGGGAATCTGCCGCCTGCCGCCGCTCATAGCCGGGGGCCTCCGTCAGCTCGACGTTGGTGGCAAAGCGCCCCTGTTCCAGCAGTTCCCCGATCCGAGCCGCAGCGTCCTCCCAAGAGAGTATCTGCGCGGTTTGGGCGTAACGCACGGAGGTCCCCCATGAGATATGCAGGCCGTCGTCCGCAGCCCAGGAGGACAGTTGCCGGTCCGTAGTTTTGAGCCCGTAACCGTCATGGAAGGTCTCCTTCACGAAGTCTGTCAGCTCGGTCATGGGCTTTTGCTTCATAAACTCCATGGCGATCTTCGTCCGGGCGTCCTCCGTGTTGCTCCCCAACCGCAGGAGATGGTCGATGTCCTCCTGGGAAATAGAAAAAGCGGAGGGCGCTGTCTCTGCGCTCTCCGCTTCCGCGATGCTTTCTCTTTGTTCTTCTTCCGACGGGAACAGGCTCAGTTGCCCGTCCCCGGCCTGGTTCAGCTGAAGATCAGCTCGCTCAGGATCGTTTCCTCCGCCTGGGCCTTGCAATTGTTCATCAGGCCCACCCAGGTCATCGGATCGGAGGCTTTCAGTTCCTCCGTCGCCCCCGCCGCTTTCGCCAGCGCCGGGAGCATCTGTTCCAGACGGCGATTCACCGTCTCGTCGATTTCCCGCAGGTGCGGGTACAGGGTCTCGCTGAGGATCATCTGATTCCACAGCACCGGGCGATGCTCCTGCAGGTACTTCTTCCGCATCCTCCCGTACTTGCCCAGGGGCTTCTGCTCCTGCTCCGTCAGCATCAGGTCGGGAATCTGATAATCCCCGCTGGTCCGGTAGTTCAGCTCTGTCATGGCTCTGGCTCCTTTCCGCGTTTCTCTCACGCTCATAGTTTCGGATGGTGACTTCGATCTGCCGCAGTACCTGTTCGCTGTTTTCGCTGACTGCTGTGCCCAGGGCACTGACAGCAGCCGGAGTATTGAAGTCGAAGACGCTGAGGAAGTCTTCGGGGGCGAAGTATTCCTCCGGTTCCAGCCCGCAGCGGGACAGCAGGGCGTAGGCGGTGCTGACGGCAACGGCATTTCGGAAAGCGGCTCCTACGTTGAAGTCATCATAATCATCCAGATAGGAACCGTCAACGATACCAAGGATGTCAAATTGGTTGTCCTGCCAGTATTCGTCCGCAAGCCGGGCGGCGATCCGCTCCAACTGCTCCACGAGGCCGAGTTCGGCGTCTGAATCAAAGCGTCGCTCCAGGGTGGCGGTCACGGCGTCATGATGTTCGTCCCGGTATTCCCAAAGGTAGGGGCGGCGGGATTTCTCCCCGCCGCCCGTGTCGGAAACATCGAATACATACCGAAGCCTGGGATTGTCGCCGCTGGTGTCGATGAGGGCGATCCCCCGGCTGCCGCGCCGCACATAGCGGTGCATGGTGTTGTTCCACAGCTCATAGTCCGCGCAGGCCGTGGCCTCCGGCCGCTGGGCGTAGATCATCAGCTGCTCATGGAAGGGGTATTTATACAGCCGCGCCGCGGTGGTGAGGAAGCCCGTCCATTCCTGAAAGCTGCCCGTTACCCGCTGGGCCGTCTGCTCGGCCATCTGCGCATAGAATGGCAGCTTACTCGGCATTTTCTTCCTCCTCGTCGAAGTCCGGAGTCAGGTCCAGGGCAGCGTATTCTTCGTCGGACATGGCTTCCAACTTTTCGATGGCGCTGTCGGTCAGCGTCCGCAGATCGGCGTCCTCCGGGCCCAGGTATTCCCGCATTTCCCGCAATGCCGCGATCAGTCCGGTGCGGGTGCTGGCGCTGTTGTAGAGGGCCATGAGCTGCTGTTCTTCGTAGGTGATGGTAGTCATATTCAAATCTCCCTTTCTGCGCTCTGGTGGGGCGCTGTTTTGCTTTCTTGCTTCGGGATGGGCTGCTTCAGCCGCTCCAGGATTGAGGGCTTCTGCTCCTTTGCCTTGGGCGTCCTGCTTCTCGGCCTGTCCTTCTTTTCCGCCTGAACCGCGGCTGCGAGGTCCATGAGCGAAATCGTCTGTCCGGCGTTTACCTGGGCCTCCAGCTCCGCCACGGTGGGCGTCTTGGAACCGTTGTTGATGATGCCGTCGATCATGCCGTAATCGTCCTCCAGGGACATTTCCGCCGTTCTCAGGTAATTTTCCGGCTGATTGAAGCCGGGCAGTTCCTTGAAGCCAATGCTGTCGCAGAAGTGATAGGATACCTGCCCGTCCTGCTTGAGCGCAACGATGTCGCTGACGGACAGGCTGTGGCCGCAGAAATCTCCGGGACGGCTGATGTTGAACGTCTGGAACAGGCTTTCCAGCTTCTCCGGGGTCTTGCCTCCATCCAGGAGGTCGCCGGTATAAATAGGATTGTAGTGCTCCCGCCTGGGATCGGAGGTCAGGCAGTCCATGTCCGCAAACAGGCGCTCCCGCGGCGCATCAGCTCTGAGCTGGTAGATCAAAAAAGCGTCCTTGGGGTTATCCATGAAACGCTTTTCCACGTCCCTCGGCGGTATCTCTGACCGGATCGCTTCCCATTCTTCCGCAGCGATCCCGAATAGGCCGTCATGCTCCGCGATCTCTTCCGCATCGAAAGCCATTTCCTCTGATCCGTCCTGGTAGAGCATGAAGATCGTAACGTCCTGCTCCGCGAGTTCCATGGCCCGGTCCTTGGAGAGAGGGAGCATATCCTGATCCATATAGCCGTAATGGTTCATCATCTGCGGGGTGACGGTGGGATCGGGGAAAACATATTCCTGTTCGGGTTCATCCTTTTCCAGCTCCGGCACAGGGGCTAAGTCGTTTACCGCTGTGATCTCCTCCAGCTTCGCCAGAGGCAAGGGCTCTGTTTGGGCCGGTTCCAGCCCCTGCAGGACGCAGGCCTCCTTAACCGCACCTTCCATGAGCGTTTCCGCAGGGTGCTTTTTTGCAGCCGCGAAGCTGAACTGCCCTCCGTCGATGAGCTTCATACTGTCCGCGTCATAGAGGGAGTAGGAAAAACCGTCGTCGGCAACCTGGATGTGGAGGATCTGCGACTGATCCAGCAGATAGAGCGTTTCCGGTTCGCCCAGGGGCCTTTCTGTGCCCGCTTCCTCCCATTGCCGGTTGAGCGCCCTGGCCTGCCTTGCCGTCGTGGTGCCCTCGTTCAGTTCAGCAAGCAGCCTTTCGCAGACCTGGGTGGGGCCGGTGAAGATCGCCCCCTGGGAGGCTTCTCCCGCAAAGGCCATCACATAGCCGGTGCCGTCCTGCATGATGCCCTGCTCCAGCTTGTAGGTAAGGCTTTTGTCCCACTCGTCGCTGAGGGCTTCCAGTCTGGCAGTCAGTTCCTCCGGTGCGGGGACGCTGGACTGTTCCGCAGCTCCGGCAAGCACGTCGCGGGCACCGTCAAAGTGGCCGCTTCTCAGAAGATCGGCCAGGCCGACGATGGCCTCCTCTTTTGTCGTGAGGTTGAAGGGAGTACCGATTTTGTCTTCATTGTGGAGCTGTTCCAGATGATCGCAAATGTCGGAGGCGAGTACATGATAGGCGTCGGGCGGCTCCGGGACGGGGGCTTCCGGGGCAGGCTGGGCTTCTGCTGTCTGTTCCGTCAGCGTCTTGGGGTCGATGCCGCGCTCTTTGCAGATCTCCCGGTAATAGTAGTCGATGGCCGTAATAAGCTCGGAGGCGGTCCGGTTGATGGTTTCCAGGCTGGCCCGCAGCTCCTTCAGTTCCTTGCCTTCGGACCAGGAGGCGATGTAGCCGAAGCTGTTGTCCCCGGTTTCGATGCCGTAATACTGGCACACGGCATAAGAAATGCTTTCGGCCTCCACTTCCTCAGTATGCCTGTCCTTCCTGGCGATCTCCGCGTCGTCCTTGCCGGCAGAGGTTTCCGCCTGCTGCTTTTCGTAGTCGTGGAGCTTGGAATGGGCGATCTCATGGACCATGGCGGAAACGGTCTGTATCTGGCTCATGCCCTCCCGGATGGTAATGGCCTGGTCGCCGGGGCTGAAATATCCGTCCAGGTTCGGCGCAAGGGCCTTGAAGCTGATTGGTACCGGCGCGGACCGGCGCAGGGCCTCCGTGAACACCTCGTACTGCTCCACGTTGCCGGTGAGCGTCGAGGCCAGCTGCGGCAGGGGTTTCCCGTCCGTCTGCGCCACATCGAACACCTTGACCGGCTTGAACATGGGGATGCTGATTTCCTTTTCCTCTATGATCTGCTGGCCATCCTGGTCCAGCATCGGCGCTTTCGTATCCGGGTCCAGCTTGACTTCCTCAATCCTCTTTTTGAAGGGCGTCGGGGCAATGATGGTGATACCGCGCTCCCCCTGCTTCACATGGCGTCCGAATTGGTTTTTCCACTTCTGGAAGCCCGCCACCAGGGAGGCGTCGGGCCGCTGGAGATAGATGAGCATGGTGTTGTTGACGCTGTAACGGTGGAACCGGCTCATAACGGAGAGGTAGGTTCGGTATTTTTCGCTCTGAAACAGCTCTTTGATGCCTTGCTCGATGCCGTCCGTGATTTCCTTGAGCCGTTCCTTGTTGGTTTTTGTTTCTGCCATGATGGAATCTCCTTCCTGTAAAATGAAAAAGGCGCTCTGAACGGGTGAAGTATCCGTACAGGAGCGTCTTTGTGTTCGTTGGCGTTTCTCTGCCGCTTATTCTCTTGCGTTGAAAAACTCCAGGCTGAAATTGACCTGCTGCCCGTCATCGTTCATCACAACAATCGCGTCGTAAGTCTTGCCCGACCTTTCGGAATAACAGCCGGAGAGCTGTACTCTTCCGTCCTTCAGGAGCGCCGCCGCCACGGTTTTCGTGAGCTGTTTTCTCTTTGCGGAGAAGAACTTGCTGTTCTTCCACAGAGCAAAACCGCAATCACGGTCCTCGCAGAAGAATCCCTGCTTCTTTTCCACTACATTTCTTCCGCAGCGGGGGCATTTGCCGACGATCTCAAATTCGGACGGGAACAGCACAGCAGCACCGGGAATCGGCCGGTATGTCTGGATCAGTTCCCGGAGCATGGCGGTGATGTTTTCCATGAAGTCCTCCGGCGGCAGTTTTCCACGTTCGACTTCCTTCAAGCGATGCTCCCATTCCGCTGTGAGCAGAGGAGATTGCAGGGCCTCCGGCAGCACGGTGATGAGCGCCGTCCCCAGGGCGGACGGGATCAGCGTCGTGAGCTTTTTGCTTTTCTTCCGCTCCACGAAGCCGGAGGACACCAGCTTTTCCAGCACGGCGGCGCGGGTGGCAGGCGTTCCGATCCCTTTACGCTCGGCGTCATCCGGCATGTCCTTCGCTCCTGCTGTTTCCATGCTGCTGAGGAGCGTGTCCTCGGTGTAGTGCTTGGGTGGGGTGGTCTGACCCTCCTTGACCGCAGCGGCGGTTACGGGAATCGTTTGACCCACGGTCAGTTCCGGCAAAATGCTCTCTGTTTCCTTCTTCTCGGAATCGTAAACCCGCCAACCGGGAGAGAGAATTGTCCTGCCCTTAGCGATAAAGCTGTGCCCTCCGCAGTTCAGGGTCACGATTACCTCGGTATATCTGTGCGTGTCAGATACAGCACGGAGAAGACAAAGCGCCGCCAGCTTCATGATTTCCCGTTCCCCCAGGGCCAGATCGGCGTTCCCGTCGCTGACCGTGGGAATGATGGCGTGATGGTCGCTGACCTTCTTGCTGTCGCAGATCTGTTTAGCAAGGATGGTTTCCGGCGCAGTCAAACCGCAAATGGCGGCAGCAGCAGCGACATAATCCGAGACGCTGGGTGCCATATCGTCGGTGAGATACCGGCTATCTGTCCGGGGATAGGTGCAGAGCTTCTTTTCATAGAGCGCCTGGAGATAGTCCAGCACCTGTTGAGCGGTATAGCCCAGGATGCGGTTGGCATCCCGCTGGAGGGTGGTAAGATCATAGAGCGCCGGGGCCTTCTCGGTTTTCTCCTTGCGCTCGATGCTTATTACGGTGGCCGTCTTTCCGCAGTTGGACAGGGTGGCGTCAGCAGCGCTCCTGTCCTTCATTCGCTCCGTCGCGGCGGTGAAGCCGCAATCCAGCTGGACGGTGTAAAAGGGCTCCGGTACGAAGGCTGAGATTTCCGCCTCCCGCTGGACCAGCAGGGCCAGGGTCGGGGACATTACTCGCCCGATGTTCAGCGTTTGGCCATAGAGCAGGGAGAAATACCGGGTTGCGTTGATCCCTACCAGCCAGTCCGCCCTTGCCCGGCACAGCGCCGATTGGTGAAGCCCGTCGTAGTCCCGGCCGGGACGCAGATTCTGGAAGCCTTCGCGGATGGCCGCATCCTCCATGCTGGAGATCCACAGGCGTTTCATGGGCTTGGTACAGCCCGCCAAATAATAGACGGTACGGAAGATCAGCTCGCCCTCCCGCCCGGCGTCGCAGGCATTGATGACCTCCGAAATCTCCGGGGAACGCAGCAGCTCCCGTAGCACGTCAAACTGCTTCCGCTTGTCCGGGGCAACAGTGAAGCGATAATTCTCCGGGATGATGGGCAGGTCCTTCCTATTCCATTTGGCATAGCCGGCGTTGTAAGCGGAAGCGTCGGAAAGCTCCGCCAAATGGCCCAGGCACCAGGAAACGGTATAGCCGCCTCCGGTGAGATAGCCGTCGTGTTTCTGCTTTGCGCCGATCACGGCGGCGATGCTTTGCGCCACGCTGGGCTTCTCCGCGATCACAAGTTTTTGCAAGGGGATTCCTCCTTTCGGGTATAGCAAAAGGCAGCCCCGAAGGACTGCCTTTATGCTGCTGTTCTCAAATTAGTCCTTTGCCTCAGATGCTTCGGACGAATCTCCCGCGTCCTCGGAGTCATATGGTTCAAACTCATATTCTTCATCGTCCTCGCTGCCGTAGTCGTAATCGTTCAGATCGGTGCTGCCCTTGGTTTTCGGCTTGGCCTTGCCCTTGACCTTCAGGAAGTAGTAAGCAGCGCCGCCGCCCAGGGCCAAGAGCAGGACGATCAGGATCGCGGGATTGATGCCGCCAGTTTTCTTTGCGAGTTCCGGCTCCGGGACCTCCGGGACGGGGGTGGGCTCCGGCTTCTTCTCCTTCCCGGTACACTCGCTCATATTGGTGGCGCACACCGGGCAGGAGATATCCACATGACCGACGGTACACTTGTCCTTGCAGGTACAGACGGCGGGGGTGGGCTCCAGTTCGCTTTCCGGCTCGTCGATCAGGGCCAGCAGATCGGCCTCGTCCACCATGTTCAGGAAGTAGACGTTTTCTTCATCGGCAGCCCGGTCAATGATGATGTAGAAGTAATTGCCGCTCTTGCTCTGCACGGTGATGAACTGTTTGCTTTGGTAAGGAATATCGTCGATCAGGGAAAGATTGCCTTCCGGAGTAAAGGGCGGTTCTGGGGTAACTTCCGGCTCCGGGGGCTCGGGCGGTTCCGTCGGCTCTGTGGTTTCCATGGGCGGCTCATAGGCGTAGTAGTCCCCGCCAGCCGCAAAGGCAGTAAAGGACAAGGCCGCCACACAGAGCATGACGGCCAGCAGAACGGGGATGATGCGAAGATTAGGTTTCCTCATATTCAGTTTCCTCCTGTTCGTTTTTGATCGGAACCGCAACGGCGGGATTCTGTT
>JAFZVM010000092.1 GCA_017617795.1 Oscillospiraceae bacterium | reverse complement strand
GAGTCGCGCTGCCGGGGGCCTGGGTTGCCGGTGTGCCGCCGCCGTTGTTGCAGCCCGCGAACAGGGCCAGAACGAACAGCAGAGCCAGCACCAGACTCAGCGTCTTTTTCATCGGATCATCTCTCCTTTCCTATTTTGCAGGGTATTTCCCAGCATAGCCAAATATTACATGAAGATTGGGGAAATGTAAAGAACTTTTTACGAATTATAGATGATAGACGGCGCAGGCAAAAGGAGAGCGAAAAATAGCCCCGGCCTCCAAAGAGACCGGGGCGGAAAATTGCGCGGATCGGAAAGATCCGGTCAGCGTTTTACTGCTGAGACATATAGCGGTCGTAGGCTCCCTGATAGATCTCCTGGATCCGCTCATAGCCGAAGGTGTTCAGGTCGTTGATGTAGGAATCCCACTCGCTCATGGGCTTGGTGCCGTCTACGAAGGCCACATAGTTCTCTTCGTAGTAGGTGCTCAGGTCGCTCATGAGCTCGGAAACCTCCTCCCGTTCCTCGTCGGTGAGCTTGATGGAAGAGGCCCACTCCCAGGCGCCGTCGTAGTAGCCGGTGGGGGTGAAGATGTCGAAAGCGGTCAGAGCGCGCTCGCCGCCGTCGTAGTAGTAGTTGCGCTTGTGGATCTGCAGGCAGAACTCAACGAGGCCGTTGCAGCCGTACAGGCACATGCACCAGGCCATTCCGCCTTCCCAGTTCATGCACCAGTCGGTGAGGCGCATCTCGCCCTTCTCGTTGTACTCCCACAAGGTGCCCTCAGGACCCCAGGAGGTCCACCAGGAGCCCCATTCGCTCATCCACCAGTCCAGCCAGGAGGCAGCCAGCTCCACGTTGGGGCAGTTGCCGCTGACGATGGCGGAGCCATAGTGGAAGCCGCCGATCTTGTTGCCGTAGTGGATGACGTCGCCGTCCTTCTTCACCAGGCGTTTCAGGCATTCCCACTGGCAGTTGGGGTTGTACTCCTTGCCGGAATCCTCCATGTTCTGCCAGCCGGACGGAGGTCCGATGTTGACGCCCAGGCCGTCGGTGTTGGTACCGGCGTCATAGTCTTCACCGGCCACGAAGGTCTGGAAGTTGGGGGAGATGAGGCCCTCGGAGAACCAGGTGTTCAGCAGGGTCATGGCTTCCCGGTCGTCCTCAGTGGTGCCGCAGAACTCCACCACGCCGTCCCGGGCGCGGATATAGCTGCCGATGCGGGTGTAGACGCAGGTGCCGTAGCCGCCGAAGAGGGCGCCGGCGCCGTTCTCGATGACGCTGTTGATGAAGAAGGGGAAGATCTCCCGCTCGTTGGTGCTGTAAGCGCTCTTCATGGCCACCAGGGCGGTGTGGAGCTGGTCATAGGTGCTGTAGTCAGAAGCGGTGCCCAGACCCAGTTCCTGCAGCCAGTCCTCCCGGATGAAGTAGCCCATGCCGGGTGCGGGCTCCACCAGCATGCCGGTGACGGAGCCGATGGTCTCATTGTCATAGAAGATGGTGTTCTTTACATCGGGGTTCGTCCGGCTGCGGTCATAAACCTCCCACATCAGGTTGGGCATGTAGTCCTTGTAGGGGTAGAGGTTTACGAAGTAACCGTCCTCGATGGCGGACTTGATGGTGCCGCCGGAGTAGAAGTAACCGCCCTGGTCGCAGATATCGTCCAGGTCGTCGGAGGCCAGGAGCACGGAGAAGTTCTGGCTGCGGTTGGCGGAGTCAACGATGTTGTACTCGATATGGACGCCGGTGTATTCCGCAACGCCCTGCCAGACGGGGATGCTGCCCCAGCCGTCCTCGGGAATGTACTGCGGGGTGTAGCAGGTGGTCCACTTGCTCAGTACGTCGTCGTTGTCGGTGAGGGGCTGCTCGTAGACGTACTTCTCCACAGGCCAGCCGTCGGCATTCTTCTCATACTTGCCGGCAGCAAAGTGGTAGGGACCTTCGTCCACGGGTTCGGGTTCCGCGGTGGCAGCGGGCTCATTGCCGCTGGGCGCCTGGGTCGCAGGAGCCTTGGTGGCCGGAGCCTGAGTCGCACTGCCGGGAGCCGCGGTGGGGGTGGCGGCGCCGCCGTTGTTGCAGCCCGCGAACAGGGCCAGAACGAACAGCAGAGCCAGCACAAGGGAAAGTGCTTTCTTCATTCGCTTTTCTCCTTTCTGAATTTCGCGAGGATAAGCCTATACTACACACTGTGGGCCAAAATGTAAAGAATAAATGTGATAATAGACAAAATGACACATATGTAAATTAATAAACAATATATTAGCAAAGAGGCGGTCATATTTGGGAAATATTCCCGAAACCTGTGTCCGGATCCCCGGAAAAAGAAACCGGGAGGCCGGCGATCATGCCGACCTCCCGGATCACGGAGTGTCGTTTATTCAGCAAAGAAAAGCGTTACACCGGATCCTCCAGGAACTTGTCTCTCAGCTTCTGCAGGGTCTCATCCGTCACGCCGCAGGCCTTCAGATAGCCGGTATAGCCTCCGTACTTCTCCTGAAGATAGTACCACACGGCCTCCATGCTCTCCGGCACGGAGCCGAAGAAGCCCCAGCTGTAATCCGGTCTGCCCCGCTTCTGGGGGAGGAAGGAGGCGCCCATCTTGTCGTACTTGGGACGCAGGCAGCTCATGGAAGCGCTGTAATCCATCATGATGTCCGTCATGCCCACGCCCACGGCGCCCAGGAGCAGACCGGCGATGGTGCCCGCCCGGTCCTTGCCGATAAAGCAGTGGAACATGACGCCGCCTTCCCACTCGGCGCAGAGGGTGATGACCTTTCTGGCCCACTCCTTGCCCTCTTCCAGGATGCCGATGTAGGAGTCTCCCATGTCGAAGTTCTTCCCATCCTTCGGAGGCTGGGGGGGACCCGGCTGCTTGGCCCCGTCTCCGCGGATGATCCGATGTTCCTCGCTGATGGGCATATGCCGGTAGGTGTGACCGGGAACATTGACAAAGGAACTGGGGGTCGTTTCCACCTCGTCGACGCCCCGCAGGTCGATGGAAAGGGTGATCCCATAATCGATGATATACTGCTTATCGTGTTCGCTGATATTGATGGGGCAGTCCGTACGGAGAAATACGCCGTACTTGGTGATCTTTCCGTCCTGGGTGGCGTAGCCTCCTAGATCCCGGGTGTTCACCATCGTTTCCAGGGGCAGACGCTTGTACTTGACCATGTTCTTCCTCCTTTATGTGATCTTTTATAATTCTTCGTTTTGCGCTTCCCGCGTCAGGCGTATCGCCTCCGGCAGCTTCGCCGCCGTATCCGAGGCCACCATGGAGATATCCCCCTTCTCCGCCTGGGCCAGTTCTCCGGCCAGCCCGGCCAGATAAGCGCCGCAGGCGACGGAAAGGGGCGTGCAGGAGACCCAGCCCAGGAGACCGGCCAGGACGCCGGAAAGCACGTCCCCGCTCCCGGCCGTGGCCATGCCGGCACAGCCCCGGCTCACCAGGAGCACGGTTTCCCCGTCGGTAACGACGGTGCTGCTGCCCTTCAGCAGCAGGATCACGTTCCGTTCCCCGGCATACCGCATGGCATGGGTCACCGGATCCCGGAGCAGATCCTCCCGCTTCATCCCCGTCAACCGGGAGAATTCCCGGAGATGGGGGGTGAGCACCACCTTCGCGCCGGCGGAATAGAGCAGAGCGTCCCGGTCCGGCAGAGCGGCCAGGGTGTTGAGCCCGTCCGCGTCCACCACCAGGCTTCCCTGATAGGTCCGCAGGATATGCCTCAGGATGCGGCCGTTGGCCGGACTCCGGCCCCAGCCCATGCCCAGGGCGGCGGCCTTGGTTCGGTCCAGCGCCCCGTCGATGGCGTCCCGGTCGTCGATCATGCTCCCTTCCCGGTCCGGCAGGGGGAAGAGGGTGGATTCCAGCACGTAGGGCAGCACACCCTGCACCAGAGAGGCGGGAACCGCCAGCCTGGCCACGCCGCAGCCGGCCCGCAGAGCGGAAAGACTCAGATTTGCCAGCTTCGCCGCCCCGGAATAGGCCGTGCAGCCCCCCAGCAGCGTTACGGTGCCGAAATCCCCCTTATTGCAGCATTCCCGCCGGGGAGGAAGGATCTCTGAAAAATCATGGGGACCGGCCAGCCGGATGAGCTGACCCAGGGGCGGGATGCCGATATCCACATTCACCAGCCGCCGGAGCATGTCCTTGGCCTCCCCCAGGTAGTGGCCCGGCTGGGGAAAGCCGATGGAGACCGTCAGGTCCGAACGGACGCAGGGCCCCTCCGCCTGGCCGCTGACGCCGCTGAGCCCGCTGTTGATATCCACGGAGATCACTTTTGCTCCGCTCTCGTTTGCGGCCCGGATCATATCCGCCGCATTATCCTCCGCCGCGCCGTGGAAGCCGGTGCCGAAGAGACAGTCCGCGATCTCCCGGTAGCGGGTCAGCTTCATCCCCCGCTCCCAGAGGGACCAGGGGATCCCCAGCTCCAGACAGCGCTTGAAATAATACGCCCCGTCCTGAGAGAACCGCTCCCGCAGGAGGAACACCCGACAGGGGATGCCCGCCTCATGGAGAAGGGCGGCCAGAACATATCCGTCCCCGGCATTGTTGCCGGTGCCGCAGAGGATGGCTGTGGGTCCCTGCCAGGGATACGCTTCGAACACGCCGCGGCCTGCCCGGGCCATGAGCTCTGTGCCCGGTGTCCCGGCGGCGATGCAGGCGGCGTCGGACCGGCGCATATCCTCCACCGTCAGCACGGTCTGAGGCTCCGGATAGCGAAGCGGCGGCAGGTTTTCCATCTCGCGTCCTCCTCATGAATTGCTAAGATGATCCACTATACCATAATTTCGCCCCGCTGAAAAGAAAAAAGGGAAATGATGCCGCCCTTTGCTTCCGAATAAATCTGCCGCGGACCGGAGTCCGCGGCAGATCCGATAAGCGATTCAGTTCTGCTTCTGCTTTTTTCCCAGGGCAAGCCCTTCCTCGTAGGCCTTCTTGTTCAGGGGCAGGAGCTTGGGCTTGCTCCCCAGCTTCTGCTCGATGATCCGCCACACCAGCTCTTCGTCCACGATGCCGGTATAGCCCACGTACACGCCCAGCATGATCACGTTCAGCACCTTGGCGTTTCCCAGCTCCAGGGCCAGCTCCGTCACCGGGGCTTTCACGATGGTCACGTCCTCCCGGCCCGGGTCGTCCGTCACGATGGAGCTGTTCAGGAAGAGCCTTCCCCCGGGCTTCAGGGTGGGAAGGAACTTTTTCAGGGAGGGCTCGTTCATAATGATCAGGTCGTCCATCCGATCCCCCAGGGGAGCGCCGATCTCCTGATCGGAGATCACCACGAAGCAGTTGGCAGTGCCGCCCCGCTGCTCCGCCCCATAGGAGGGGAAGAAGGTCACGTTCCGGTCGGAGGATTCGCAGGCAGCCTCCGCCAGGAATTTGCCCAGGGTCATAACGCCCTGGCCGCCGAAACCGGCTACACAGAGATTGGTCTCCATTATTTGCCCTCCTCTTCCAGGCTCTTGTCCCGGATCACGCCCAGGGGGAATTCCTTGAGCATGTTCTGCTCCAGATACTCCAGGGAGCCCAGAGCGTCCGTTCCCCAGTTGGTGGGGCAGTTGGTAACGATCTCCACCATGGAGAATCCCTTGCCCTCCAGCTGGTTCATGAAAGCCTTCCTGATGGCCGCCTTGGTCTTCCGCACGTTGGCGGGATTGTTGCAGCTGGTGCGCTCCAGATAATAAGGGGCGGTGAGCTGGTTCATGATCTCGCACATGTGCATGGGGTAGCCGTGCTCCTTTGGATCCCGGCCTTTTGGGGCGGTGGTGGCCTTCATCCCGATGAGGGTGGTGGGGGCCATCTGGCCGCCGGTCATGCCGTAAATGCCGTTGTTGATGAAGATGACGGAGAAATTCTCTCCCCGGTTGGCGGCGGACAGGGTCTCCGCCAGGCCGATGGAGGCCAGGTCGCCGTCTCCCTGGTAGGTGTAGACCAGGGTGCCCGGATTGGTGCGCTTGATGCCCGTGGCTACGGCGCAGGCCCGGCCATGGGGCGCGGTGATGTTGTCGTAGGCCATGTAGTCCATATGGAGGCCGCAGCAGCCGATGCCCAGCACGCAGGCCGTATTCTGCACCTGGTCCAGCTCCTCCAGCACCTCCCCGATGAGCTTCATGACGGTAGAGTGCATGCAGCCGGGGCAAAAGCCGGAGACCTTGTCCTCCTGAATGGTTTTGGTGCGGGTATAGATCTTTTCCATGTTACGCCTCCAAGCTCTTCTTGGCCGCCTCGATGATGCTCTCCCGGCTCATGATGTTGCCGCCGGAGCAGAGACAGGTCGTGATGGGGCAGCGGTCCTTCACCCCGATGGACACGTCCCGCAGGAACTGGGCGGGGATGCTCATTTCCACGTCCAGCACGGCTTTGCACTTGCCGTAATCGATCTTGTCGAAAGCCTTGTAGGGGAAGGGGTTCACGGTGATGGGCCGGATGAGGCCCACGGCATATCCTTCCTGCCGCAGCAGGTTCACCGCGCTCCTGGCGATGCGGGCGGAGATGCCGTAAGCGGCGATGACCAGCTCCGCGTCCTCCAGCCGGTATTCCTCCCAGCGGAGATCCTTTTCCCAGGATTCATACAGGGCGGCGGCCTTTTCGTTGGTGCGCTGCATCACGGCGGTGGACCACTGGCCCGGCTCGATCCAGGCCCGGTGGGCATAATCCAGCTCATGGCCCACGATGGCCCAGGGACGCTTGCCCTCCTTGATGGCCTTGATTTCCTCGTCGCTGCGCATGGGAGGCAGCTCCACCGGCTCCATCATGGTGCCGATGACGCCGTCCGCCAGGATCAGCACCGGGTTCCGGTCCCGGTCCGCGTAGTCGAAGGCGGCATAGGTCATGTCCACCGCCTCCTGCACCGTGGAGGGGGCGAAGACCAGCATCTGGAAGCCGCCGTTGCCGCTGGCCTTGGTGGCCTGGAGGTAGTCCATCTGGGCGGGCTGGATGGAGCCCACGCCGGGACCGCCCCGGGATACGTTCACGTAGACCATGGGGATCCGGGCGGAGGCGCAGTAGGAGATGCCCTCGCTCTTCAGGGCGATGCCGCAGCTGGAGGAGCTGGTCATGGCCCGGGTGCCGGAGGAAGCGGCGCCGTATACCATGCTGATGGAGGCCACTTCGCTTTCTCCCTGGACAAAGGTGCCGCCCACTTCTGGCATGCGCCGGGAGAAGTATTCGGGGATCTCATTCTGGGGGGTGATGGGGTAGCCCGCAAAAAAGCGGCAGCCCGCCCGTACCGCTGCTTCGGCGATGGCCTCGCAGCCCTTCATGAATACTCTGCTCATCCCTCTGCCTCCTTCTCAGCGATACACGTCGATGGCCCCGTCGGGGCACATCTGTCCGCAGATGGCGCAGCCCACGCAGTCCTCCGGCCGGGCCGCCTCTACCACCTCGTAACCCTTGGAGTTGACCGTGTGGCCGATCTCCAGGACGTGTTTCGGGCAGAAACGCACGCAGTAGCCGCAGCTCTTGCAGCGCTCCGCCACGATCTCCACTTTTGCCATTGTTTTCGCTCCTTTATGTGAATTGTGTTTTGCTTACCAGGGATAGAGGATATGCCGCTTCACAGGGAAGACCGGGCAGGGAAGCAGGGGCTCCGTCTCCGGGACGAGGCTTTCCTCCGCCCCCGCAAAGCGGATGGGCCAGCGTCCATCCAGCAGGGCTTCCAGCTGACGGACCCCTTCCAGGATATCTTCCGCCGTCGTCCCGTCTCCCAGGTTCGGGTTGGCCGCCAGCAGCAGGTTTTCGAAACGCAGATGGGAAACGGTGAGAATATCCGTCAGCACCTGATCCAGCCGTTCAAGGGTGCCGGACCAGGGGCGGTATGGGTTCACCACATAGTAGACCGCCGTTTCCGGCCGGTTCAGCAGAGGCGCGTAGCCCCCGATGCTCCGGGCGCCGATATAGTCCCCTCCGACATCCAGGACGGTGAAAGCGCTTTCGTCCCGCAGCAGACGCATCACGCCGCCGGAAACGGTGGGGGCGTCCATGAACTGCTCCTCAAAATGGAGCTCCACCCCGGCCTTTTCCAGCGCGTCCCCCAGGTCCCGGGTGCGGAACAGAGGCTTGGTCATATCCAGATCGAAGAGATGAACGGGGTCCGTTCCGGCCGTCAGACGGCAGGCCAGATTCACCGCCAGCTCGCTTTTGCCGCAGCCCGCCTCCCCCAGGAAGACGAAATTCCGCTTGCCTTCCGGCAGGGGATAGATCATGATCGTGCCCCCCGGAAAGGTCAGGTGCGGAACCTGACGGCGGTGCCGTAGGCGATCACTTCCGCGGCGCCCTGCATGACGGCGGAGGAGGCATACCGGATATTGACCACCGCGTCGGCGCCAAGCGCCTCCGCTTCCGCCACCATGCGCTTCGTGGCCAGTGCCCGGGCGTCGTTCATCATCTCATTATACTCCTTCAGCTCGCCGCCCACCAGGGTTTTGAGAGCCTGGGAGATGTCCTTGCCGATGTTTTTAGACTGGATCGTGCTGCCCTTGACCAGGCCCAGCATTTCCAGTTCTTTTCCGCTGATATAATCAGTATTGACCAAGATCATCTTCTTCTCCTCCTTTTATCTCTCTGAGCCGCTGGACGCACACGCCGATCATGGCCGCGCCCAGAAGCACCGGACAAATGCCCAGCAGAAGCCTGAGCAGCGTGCTGTGCAGCAGGGAGATCAGCACGCCGAAATAGAGAACGAAGTACAGGATCACGAGGACGGTGACGAGGATCGGAGCGATCATTTTCCTCCTGTGCTTTGCCGCCGTATCTCCCGGATCACGGGTCGGTTTTTCCGCCATCGTCAGCGCTCATCTCCGATCAGCCAGCCCTCCAGGCAGACGCCGCAGCCCTCGTCCACGTGCCGGGCGAAGGCCTCCGGGTAATCCCGCTTCCACTCCGCCCATTCCTCGGGGCTGACCTTCTCCACCTGGGCGAGAAAACCGCTGACGGCCATGCCCGTGGCGTTCCGGGAAGTGGGGGCGGTGGGGGTGATGGTGTTGATGGCTCCGCCCCGGTCCAGCCAGCCGGGGATGATGGGATCCAGCCGGGAGCCGTGGTCCACGTAGCAGACCCCGGGCATGAGCCGCTCCGTGACGTAGGCGCCGCAGAGGACGATCCCCCGCTCGTTGAACACCTTGACGATGTCTCCGTGCGCGATGCCCCGCTTTTCCGCTTCGGCAGGATTGAGCCAGACGGGCTCGTACAGGTACCCGTCCTCTCCCCGGACCTTCATGGTCTCGATCTCCCGGGTCCAGAGGATATCGTCACACTGGGCGTGCATCCGCCAGCGGCCGTGGTTGGACATGCAGAGGAGAGGGTATTTCTCCGCCCTGGGGGAGGAACGGCGCTCGTCGTGGCTGGGGCCGCTCTCGATCCAATGGGGCACGCCGGGCCGCTCCGGATCGTCGGGAGTCATATCCCGGATCTGGGTGGATTCGTATTCCAGCTTTCCGGTGGGAGTGGAGAGCGGGCTGGCCTCCGGGTCCCGGTAGAACTCCAGCAGGCCGGCGGGAAGAGCGTCCAGCTCTTCCTGGGTCTTGCAGGGGATGACGAAGATCTTCTGCTTCCGGAATTCCTCCCAGGTGAGGTAGTCCTCGCAGCCGCTGGCCTTGTAGAGGAAGCGCACCCGTT
>JAFZVM010000014.1 GCA_017617795.1 Oscillospiraceae bacterium | reverse complement strand
GGGGTCCGCCCGCCGGGGGTCCGCCTGCCGGGGGTCCGCCTGCCGGGGGTCCGCCTGCCGGGGGTCCGCCCATGGGGGGTCCCATCTCCAGGTGCACGGGGCCGGTGCCATTGATCATGTTCAGGTACCATTCCCGGATGGCGTTGCTGTTGATGTCGGTCTCGCGGCCGTTCTTCAGGAAGTTCTTGGAGATGTACTCGCCCTTGGCGTTGTACATGGAGTTCTCGCCGAAGACGACCTCGTTATGGCTGCGGATGCGCACCAGCTGGGCAAAGTTGCCGAATTCGGCGTTGCGCAGCTCAGCGCCGGCCTTGTAGGCGGCATTGATGCCGTCGCCGCGGCCGTTGGACCACATGGAGCCCATGCGGTAGTTCTGGCTGCCGGTGGCCAGGATGACCTTCTTGGCGTTGATGGCGGAATAGGTCCCGTCCAGGACGCTGAACACGGTGGCGCCGGCGATGCGCTCCCCGTCGGTGATCAGGTCGGCCATGACGGTCTTGTCCATGAAGCGGACGCCCAGCTTCTGGGCGGTCTGACGCACCCGGAGGGTGATATCCAGGTCCACCCGGATCATGGCGGTCATGGGGCCGGTAGGCATGACCATGAACTTGCCGTCCTTCTTGGGCAGGTTGCAGCCCCACTCCAGGAGCTTGTCCAGCATGTAGGTGTTCATGGAGACATACTTCTCCATGAGTTCCTGATCCGTGAACCAGGCGCCGATCTTCTCGGTGTGGAAGGCCACGAATTCTTTGGGATTGATCTTGTCCAGGTCGAAGTACTGGAGCACGCCGCCGCCCCGGTTGGCCTTGCCGGCGAAACCGGCGAAGTTTTTCTCCACCACCAGCACGTCGGCGTTGGGGTTATGCTCCTTGATCGCGGTAGCGCAGGCGAGACCGCCGATGCCGCCGCCGACGACCAGTACGTCACAGCTCAGTTTGTTCCATTCACTCATCTCGTTCACCTCACCTGTAAGCGTCAAAGTGCTGAAGCAGATGCTCGCTGGCGTAGTCCGGGATCACCCGGATCGCGTCCTTCCGGCATACGCTCTGGCAGTAGAAGCAGTGCTCGCAGTCCTCCACGTACTTGAAGACGGGCTTCTTGGCCTCCGCATCCCAGCGGATCACGTCCACGAAGCAGGATTTGTAGCACTGCTGACAGCCAATGCACTTTTCCGGATCGAATTCGATCCGGTGCTTTGTGTTGATCATGGCGCTGTTCCCTCCTTGAAAGTTAGTATGTCAATGTTTTTGCCGCCGTTGTTCTCCGCCCCGGCGGGTCACCGCTTGGGGCTGCGCTCCAGACCTTCGTAATAGCCGTTGGCCTCCATGATGTCCCCCAGCGCCTTGACGTAGTTTTCCGTCTTGTGCACCACAAAGGCGTCCGCGTCGATGGGGATCTCCTTGGCGTCCATCTGCCGGATGCTCCAGATATAGAGGATATCCAGGGCGGGGATGAGCTGCCGGGCCTCCGGCGTGAGCTCATAGATGGTGGAAGGGGGGAAGGTCTCGCTCTCCACGCTGCGCTTCACCAGCCCATCCGCAATGAGCTCCTTGAGCTGCTGGCTCAGCACCTTCTCCGACAGGGGGATGACCTTCAGCGTCTGGTTGAAATGGATGGAGCCGTGGGTGTAGATCTCGTGCAGGATGGTCATTTTCCACTTGCCGCCCAGGCAGTGCAGCGCATAGTGGTAGGGGTTGGTGGGCAGGGAAAAATCCTCTCTGGCCATAAAGGGAGCCTCCTTTCTCCGCAGGGACAAAAGTGCTCATACCATCAGGATTCTATCAGTATTCCAATTATACATGATTGTTGGGGAAAAAGGAAGCCGTAACTGAAAAGTAATCCCATTACAAAGAAGTAAGAATTGCATGAACAGAAACTTTATTATATAGTTATAAGACAAGGAAACCACAAATGTCACAAGGAGGAGGATCATCATGGTAGCGGTAGAAAAAAGCTTTGTGGAAAAAATGTTCTCTGTCGAGGGGAAGGTCGCCCTGGTCACCGGCGCCACCGGCGCGCTGGGCTGCGTGCTTTCCAAGGCTTACGGCTATGCCGGCGCGAAGGTCTTCATGACCGGCCGGAACGAGAAGAAGCTCCAGGCCCTGGAGGCAGAATTCAAGGCCGAGGGGATCGACTGCGCCTACTTCGTGGCGGATCCCGCCAAGGAAGAGGACGTGAAGGCCTGCATCCAGGCCTGCGTCGCCAAGTACGGCGAAGTGAACATCCTGGCGGTGTGCCACGGCTTCAACAAGCCCGCCAGCGTGCTGGACCAGAGCGTGGACGAATGGCAGTACATCATGGATGCGGACTGCCGCAGCGTGTACATCGTCACCAAATTCGTGGCGGAGCAGATGGTCGCCCAGGGCAAGGGCGGCAAGATGGTGGTGGTCACCTCCCAGCGGTCTAAGCGGGGCATGGCGGGCTACACCGGCTACTGCACCAGCAAGGGCGGCGCGGACCTGATGGTGAACTGCCTGGCCGCCGACCTCACCGCCAAGTACAAGATCAACGTGAACTCCATCTGCCCCACCGTGTTCCGCAGCGATCTGACGGAGTGGATGTTCGACCCCGAGTCCCAGGTGTACAAAAACTTCCTGAACCGGGAGCCCGTGGGCCGTCTGGCGGAGCCCAGCGATTTTGTGGGCTACGCTCTGTTCCTGTCCTCCGCCGCTTCGGACTACATCACCGGCGCCAACTGCGACTGCTCCGGCGGCTACCTGGTGGTCTGATCGGGAGGCGGCAGCATGCAGCCCAAGGAGATCAAGCGGATCCTCATCGCCGGCGGCGGCATGATGGGGAAGAACATCGCTTTTGTATTCACCAAGAACCCCGCCTATCAGGTGGGCGTGTATGACATGAAGGATGTGGACGTGGCCGGAGGCATCCGCCAGAATACGGCGGAGCTGGTGGCGAAGGGCGTCCTGGATCCCGCCGAGCTGGAGGAACGGCTCAGCCGCATCGCCTTCACCACGGATCCCGCCAGCCCGCTGCTGAGCGAGGCCGACCTGATGGTGGAGGCCGTGTTCGAGGATATGGACGTAAAGCGGCAGACCTTCGCCATGCTGGAGGAGCGCTGCCGGGCGGACGCCATCTTCTGCACCAACTCCTCCGTTATGAGTCCCAGCCTCATCAGCCGGGACCTGAAGCACCGGGAGCGTTTCGCGGGCACCCATTTCTGGAACCCCGGTCACCTGATCCCCCTGGTGGAGGTGGTGAAGTCCGACGCCACCAGCGACGAGACCGCCCAGACCATCATGGAGGTCCTGGCGGGGGTGGGGAAGGAGCCGGTGCTGTGCAAAAAGGACGTGCCCGGCTTCATCGCCAACCGCATGCAGCACGCCCTGTGGCGAGAGGCCATCAGCATCGTGGAAAACGGCATCGCGGACGCCGAGACGGTGGACAAGGCCGTGAAGTACAGCTTCGGCCTCCGCCTGCCCCAATTGGGCCCCCTGGAGAACGCGGACATGGTGGGGATGGATCTGACCTGGAGCATCCACGACTATATCCTGCAGTATCTGGAGGATTCCCATCGTCCCTCCCCGTATCTGGAGAAGCTCCGGGCGGAGGGGAAGCAGGGCTTCAAGACCGGGGAAGGCTTCCGGAAGTGGACCCCGGAGGAGGTCCAGGCGGCCAACAGCGGCCTCAACGAGTACCTGATCCGTATGCTCTACGGAAAATAATCGTGAATTTATAATTGGGAGGATATGAAAATGGCTAAGACCTTATGGATCGACCTGACCCACCCCTTCAGCGCGGAGATTCCCCGCTGGCCCTATTTCGACAAGCCCGTGATCAACAACCAGCACACCATGGCCAAGGGCGGCGTGCTCACCCAGAGCATCATGTGCACCATGCACACCGGCACCCACTGCGACGCCCCCCGTCATGTCATGGAGTATGAGTTCGACGGCCGCCGCGCCCGGTACACCCATGAGATGCCCATCGACGCCTACACCGGCCAGGCCGTTGTGCTGAAGATCGACATCGAGCCCTGGGGCCTCATCACCGACAAGCATCTGGACGAAGCCTGCAAAAAGTACGGCATCGACCAGAAAAAGCTGAAGGGCAAGATCATCTGCCTGAACACCGGCATGCACCGGCTGTTTGACGACAGCAAGGCTTATTACCACTACGCCGCGGGCACCGGCATCGAGGCCGGCCGCTGGTTCGTGAAGAACAAGGTGAAGTGCGTGGCCATGGATTCCCAGGCTCTGGACCATCCCCTGCACACCGCCATGGGCAACAACGGCATGACCCGCATGAACCTGCTGGGCGCCACCGGCAAGCCCATCACCGAAGAATACATCGAGCTCTTCGGCGAGGAAGCCTACGCCAAGTTCGACAAGTTCACCTACATCAAGCTCTACGGCGAGAAGGCCTACCATGACTACGCCGGCGATCTGGAGGACATCGGCGTATGGGGCACCTGGGAGCCCTGCCACAAGGAGATGCTGGGCCACGGCATCGTGGGCGTGGAGAACCTGGGCGGCGATCTGGACAAGATCATCCCCGGCCGCTGGTTCCGCTTCAACTGCTTCCCCCTGCGCTGGTACCTGGGCGACGGCTCCATGGCCCGCGTAGCCGCGGAAGTGGACGAGAAGGATATCGATCCCACCGTGCCCGAGCGCACCTACGCTTACGGCGGCACCGGCTTCGGCTTCCCCGAGGGCAATGGGGACAGCGGCCTGGTGTACATGCAGAAGCTCTTCGCCCGGAAGAAATAAACGGAGGTTTTTGGAAAATGGCGAAAACCATCATCACCGTGGCTACCACCGGCGCATGGCCCAAGAAGGAGAACAACCCCAACGTGCCCATGACCCCGGCGGAGATCGCGGAGGATATTTTCGACTGCTGGCAGGCCGGAGCCGCCATCGCCCATCTGCACATGCGGGACGA
The DNA here is from genome assembly GCA_017617795.1 of Oscillospiraceae bacterium. Classification (GTDB taxonomy): domain Bacteria; phylum Bacillota; class Clostridia; order Oscillospirales; family Oscillospiraceae; genus UBA1774. The sequence continues at coordinate 52 of JAFZVM010000014.1, read as the reverse complement.
CGCGGGCAACGGCACCATGAGCAAGGATAAGTTTGCCGAGACCGTGGCGCTT
>JAFZVM010000091.1 GCA_017617795.1 Oscillospiraceae bacterium | reverse complement strand
GGTGCAGAAAAATGCGCCGCACCCCGGAGCTTTACTCCCGGGAGCCAATGGAGGCAAGACGGGGGATCTTCTCTGGCGCTGCCGCGCCAGCGCCCGCTGCGGCGGGCCACCCCTCTTCAGTCATCCGCCTTGCGGGAGACGGCGTCTGACAGCTTTCCCCCCGGGGAAGCCAAACCGCGCGGTGGGAACGGAGGATAAAGGACTGCGTTTCAAACAAACGGACGCAGGGGCGGAGGGGCGGAAGGGAACGGACTTTCTGCGGCCCGGCGCTGTTTTTTCCGAATTTTCTCTTTTTCTCCCTTTACAAGACGGAAAAGCTATGTTAGAATGGCACGGTTTATTGAGCCCCTCTGCCGGGTGGTGGGATCCGTACCTTTCCCCCCACGACTCAGCAATGCGGGCAAAACAGGAAGAAAGGAAGTATACCCCCATGATGCTCAAGGACGAAAAGACTGCCATTATCGAAGGCAACCGCACCCACGAGACCGATACCGGCTCTCCCGAGGTCCAGATCGCCATCCTCACCGCCCGGATCAACAACCTCACGGAGCACCTGAAGGTCCACCCCAAGGACAACCACTCCCGCCGCGGCCTGTTCAAAATGATCGGCAAGCGCCGCAGCCTTCTGGATTACCTGGCCCGGAAGGACATCGAGCGTTACCGCGCATGCATCGCCAAGCTGGGCATCCGTAAGTAAGCGTCCACCAAGGGGGCTGTTGCCTGACCGCAACAGCCCCTTTTCCCCAGGCAAAACCAAACTTTATGTAAAGCAGTCCACCGGCCTTTTTAGCAGTTGAACGGGTGCTGGCACAAAAGCCCCGCGAGTTCGCGGAGCGCCAGAATCGGTTCAAGTGCTAAAGGGCACGGGTCTGCGGAAAGGAAACGAAATGATCATTACCCACAGAGAATTCCCCAACCAGAAGAAGTACGAAATGGAATACGCCGGCCGTCCCCTCTCCTTCGAGGTGGGCAAGCTGGCTGAGCTGTGCAACGCCGCCGTTCTCACCAAGTACGGCGAAACCACCGTTCTGGTGTGCTGCACCGCTTCTCCCCGGCCCAAGGAGGGCGTGGATTATTTCCCTCTGAACGTGGATTTTGAAGAAAAGCTCTATGCGGCCGGCCGCATCCCCGGCGGCTTCCTGCGCCGGGAGGGCCGCCCCTCCGAAAAAGGCACCCTGGCCTCCCGTATGATCGACCGCCCCATGCGGCCCCTCTTCCCCTCCGACCTGCGCAACGACGTGGTCATCACCTGCACCGTGCTCTCCGTGGATCCCGACTGCTCTCCGGAGATCACCGCCATGCTGGGCGCCAGCGCCGCCACCGCCATCTCCGACGTGCCCTGGAATGGGCCCATCGGCGGCGTAGTCCTGGGCTGGGATGGGGAGAAGTACCTCTTCAACCCCACCGCGGAGGAGAAGGACACCTCCCGCATGACCGTCACCATCGCCGCCACGGCGAAGAAGATCGTCATGATCGAGGCCGAGGGCAATCAGATCCCCGAGGACGTGATGTTCGACGGCATCATGAAGGCCCATGAGGTCATCAAGCCCGCCATCGCCCTGATCGACCGGATGGTGGAGGAGATCGGCAAGCCCAAGTTCAGCTATGCCCACACCTCCTTCAACGAGGAGCTCTTCGCCAAGATCGTGGAGGAGTACTACGAGAAGACCAAGTATACCATGGATACCGACGACAAGAACGTCCGGGAAGAGCGGTGGAACGCCGTGGCGGAGGAGGTCTTTGCCGAGTTCGGCGAGGAGTACCCCGAGGTCGTCGCCCAGTGGGAGGAGATCACTTACCGGATCCAGAAGAAGGTCGTGAAGGAATGGCTGCTCCAGGGCAAGCGTGTGGACGGCCGCGCCATGAACCAGATCCGCCCCCTGGCAGCGGAAGTCGGCCTCATCCCCCGGGTCCACGGCTCCGGTCTCTTCACCCGCGGTCAGACCCAGGTGCTTTCCATCTGCACCCTGGATACCCTGGAAGCCCAGCAGAAGCTGGACACCATCTGGCCCGAGACCACTAAGCGGTATATCCATCATTACAACTTCCCCGGCTTCTCCACCGGCGAAGCCAAGGGCTCCCGCAGCGCCAGCCGCCGGGAGATCGGCCACGGCGCCCTGGCGGAAAAGGCCCTGGCCGCCGTCATCCCCAGCCCCGAGGAATTCCCCTACACCATCCGTGTGGTGAGCGAGGTCCTGTCCTCCAACGGCTCCACCTCCCAGGGCAGCGTCTGCGGCTCCACCCTGGCGCTGATGGACGCGGGCGTGCCCATCAAGGCCCCCGTAGCCGGCATCTCCTGCGGCCTCATCTCCGACGGGGATAAGTGGAACACCTTTATCGACATCCAGGGCGTGGAGGACTTCCACGGCGAGATGGACTTCAAGGTTGCCGGCACCAAGGCCGGCATCACCGCCATCCAGATGGATCTGAAGAACGACGGTCTCATCCCCGAAGTCATCCGCAGCGCGTTGGACATCACCCGGGAAGCCCGGATCCAGATCCTGGACGAGATCATGCTCCCCGTGATCCCCGAGCCGCGGGCGGAGCTGGCCCCCACCGTGCCCAAGATGCTCAGCATGCGCATCGACGTGAACAAGATCCGCGAGGTCATCGGCAGCGGCGGCAAGACCATCCAGAAGATCGTGGCCGAGTCCGGCGCCAAGGTGGACGTGGAGGAGGACGGCATGGTCTACTTCTCCTCCCTGGATATCGAGAACTGCCGCAAGGCCATGAAGATGGTGGAATCCATCGTCTTCGTGCCGGAGACCGGCGCCCTGTACTACGGCAAGGTCACCCGGATCATCC
>JAFZVM010000090.1 GCA_017617795.1 Oscillospiraceae bacterium | reverse complement strand
ATAGCTCACCACGCTGCCCGCGGCGCTGCCCCGGCCGGGGCCCACGGGGATGCCCTGGGATTTGGCGTAGTGGACGAAGTCGCTGACGATGAGGAAATATTCGTTGAAGCCCATGTCGTCGATGGTCTTCAGCTCGAAATCCAGCTGACGCTGCAATTCCGGGGCCCGCTCCCCGTAACGCTTCCGGAGCCCCGCCTCACAGAGGCGGCGCAGATAGTCCTTCGCGCTGGTTTCCCCGTCCGGCAGGCGGAATTCCGGCAGGTGGTATTCCCCGAAGGTGAATTCCAGATTGCAGCGCTCGGCGATCCGGGCGGTGTTGTCCGCCGCCTCCGGCCACTGGGGGAAGAGGGCGCGCATCTCCTCCTCGGACTTGATGTAGAATTCCTCCGTCTCGAAGCGCATCCGGTCCTCATCCTGCACGGTCTTCTGGGTCTGGATGCAGAGGAGCACGTCCTGCACCTCCGCATCCTCCTTCGTGAGGTAATGGGCGTCGTTGGTGACCACCAGGGGCAGGCCCGTCTCCCGGTGGAGGCGGAGGATGCCCTGGTTCACCGGCTGCTGCTCCGGCAGCCCGTGGTCCTGCAGCTCCAGATAGAAATGGTCCGGCCCGAACATGGCGCTCAGCTCCAGGGCCGCGGCCTTGGCAGCGGCGTAGTCCTCCTGCCGCAGGAGCCGGGGGATCTCCCCGGCCAGGCAGGCGGAGAGGGCGATGAGCCCCTCCGTGTGCTGCCGCAGCAGGGTTTTGTCGATCCTGGGCTTCAGGTAGAAGCCGTCGATGAAGGCCCTGGACACCAGATAGCAGAGGTTGCGGTAGCCGGTCTCGTTCTCGCAGAGGAGCACTAAGTGCCGCGCTTCGTTGTCGATGCCGTGTTCCCGGTCCTGCATGCCCCGGGGCGCCACGTAGACCTCGCAGCCGATGATGGGCTTCACCCCCGCCGCCTTGGCAGCCTTGTAGAAGGTGACGGCCCCGTACATGACCCCGTGGTCCGTGACGGCGACGGCCTCCTGGCCCAGCTCCTTGACGCGCTGCATCAGCCCTTCGATGCGGCAGTCGCCGTCCAGGAGGCTGTATTCACTGTGAACATGCAGGTGAACGAATGACATGGCTGTTTCTCCATTCGGTGATTCGGTTGCTTTTAGGGCGCGGATGTGGTATGATGCGCCCATGAAACGGATGAGTATACGCATCATGGCGCTGTTATGCGCGCTGTGCCTTCTGTGTATCCAGGCCTGCGCCGCCGATGGGGAAGGGGAAGAGAAGGCCGGGGAACGCCTGTTTTCCGACGTGTCGGAAAGCGATTGGTTTTACGGGCCGGTCTCTTATCTGGCAGAGGAGGGCATCCTCTGCGGCTTTGAGGACGGGACCTTCCGCCCGAAGGATACGCTGACGGAAGCGCAGCTTATCAAACTGATGCTGAAGCCCTGGATGCCGGAGGATCCGGAGGAGCCGGACGGAAGCCGGTGGTGGACGCCCTATGTGGAATTCGGCCTTCGGGAGGGCATCCTCACCGAAGAGGACCTGACGAGTATCACGGCGGAAGCCAGCCGCCTGCGGGTGGCGCAGCTGCTGGCCCGGCTGCCCCTGCTGCCGGCGGACGAGAAAACCCGGGCGGTGCCGGACACGGACCGGATCCTGGGGGAAATCGCCGACCTGGAGGAGATCCCGGAGGATGCGCGGGATGGGGTGATCCTGGTCTATGCCGCCGGCCTCATGGAGGGCTACGACGACAACTGCTTCCACCCGGAACGGACCCTCACCAGGGCGGAAGGCGCCGCCGTCATCCTGCGCCTGCTGCTGCCGGAGGAGCGGCTGCCGAAGCTCCGCTACCCGGTGCCGGAGGAGTGGTTCAGCGACGCGCTGATCCTGGGCAATTCCCACTGCGGCGGCCTCAGCATGTACGGGGATATGCCTTACCCGGATTTCTGCTTCAGCTACGGCGGCAGCATCTTCACCGGGCTGAGCACCGTCTGCCGGGACCGGCACGAGCGCAGCTTCACCCTCCGCTCCCTGCTGGAGCAGAAGCAATATGCAAAGATCATCCTGGTCTACGGCACCAACGAGATGGGCTATGATATCTACTATCTCCGCCCCTTCTTCGCCGCGTTCCTGGACAAGCTGGCGGAGGTGCAGCCGGAGGCCGAGATCTGGCTGTGCACGGCGCCGCCGGTGAATCCGGAGATGATAAGGGGCGAGAAGGAGGAGCCGGAGGAGGAACAGGAGCAGGCGGAGAAGCAGGAGGAAGAGGAGGAGCCGGAAGAGGAGCAGGAGGAGATCTTCACCGTCGAAAAGTGCCTGGCCATCAATGCGCTCATCGCCGAGTTGGCGGAGTCAAAGGGCTTGGGCCTCATCGATGTTTTCAGCCTCTTTGCCGATGAGGACGGGATCCTGCCTCCGGAATGTACGGGGGACGGCATCCACCTGACGCGGGAGTGTTACCGCGCCTGGGGACAGTGGCTGGCGGTCGCGGTCGGCACGGACAGCCCGATGGAATGGACGGAAGAAGAAAGCGCGGCGGAAGAGGGCTTCCCGGCAGAGGAAGCTCAGGAAGGACTCCCGGAAGAGGAGGCCCCGGAAGAGGAGGCCCCGGAAGAGGAGATCCCGGAAGAGGAACTCTCGGAAGAGGAACTCTCGGAAGAGGAACTCTCGGAAGAGGAACCCCCCTCTGAATGACAAATCCATTATATAACCCCGACGCCCGCCCCGCATGGGGCAAGCGCCGGGGTTTTCAGAGGGGGAACAAAGGCAAGGAAGCGGGTCAAGATCAGCATAGGGGAATCAAAGGGGGAGTGGAGTCCCGCTGCACACATCCCCCATGCGTGTCGAGAACCTGTATCATAGGTT
>JAFZVM010000089.1 GCA_017617795.1 Oscillospiraceae bacterium | reverse complement strand
GCCCCGCTTTTCCGCTTCGGCAGGATTGAGCCAGACGGGCTCGTACAGGTACCCGTCCTCTCCCCGGACCTTCATGGTCCCGATCTCCCGGGTCCAGAGGATATCGTCGCATTGGGCGTGCATCCGCCAGCGCCCGTGGTTGGACATGCACAGCAGCGGGTATTTCTCCGCCCTGGGGGAGGAGCGGCGCTCGTCGTGGCTGGGGCCGCTTTCGATCCAATGGGGCACGCTGGGCCGCTCCGGATCATCGGGAGTCATATCCCGGATCTGGGTGGATTCGTACTCCAGCTTCCCGGTGGGGGTGGAGAGGGGACTGGCCTCCGGGTCCCGGTAGAACTCCAGCAGACCGGCGGGAAGGGCGTCCAGCTCCTCCTGGGTCTTGCAGGGGATGACAAAGATCTTCTGCTTCCGGAATTCCTCCCAGGTGAGGTAGTCCTCGCAGCCGCTGGCCTTGTAGAGGAAGCGCACCCGTTCGTCGTGGGTGAGCCTGCCGGTATAGGCGTCGTAGTATTCCTTTCCCAGCTTCTCTGCCACCCTGGCGCACACGTCAAAATCGCTGAGGCTCTCTCCCACGGGAGGACAGCAGGGATCCACCAGATAGATGCTGGTGAAGGCGCCGCTGGAGAAGTCGTTGGCCAGGTCCGGCATCTCGTGCTTGGTGGCCACGGGGAAGATCAGATCCGCGAAATAACAGTCGTTCTCCAGCCAGGGATGCTGGGCGATGATGGTCTCGATGCTCTCGTGCCGGTAGGCCTGGATGCTCAGGTTCCCGTCGTTCCAGCAGGTCACCTGGCAGGGGGCGTCGGTCCAGATCATGTGCACCCGGCTCATGCCGTCTCGGGGATACTTCATCTCCTGGAACTGATACTGCTGGGTGGGATTCCGGTGGTTTCCCGGCCCCGGCTGCTGGCTGGAGGAGAAGCACTGCAGGCCCCGCCACTCCGCGTGGCCCTCCAGGATGGCGGTGTGCACATGGCAGCGGGGGATGAACTGCTTGGGAGCGGGGAGCTGCTTATAGAGGTCGACGAGCTCCGGCGCCCGTTCCTTCTGCTCCTTGTTCAGCACGAAACGGTCCATGTTGATGATGGGATCCACGTCCCCCTCCACCGGCCGCAGCGGGTCGGCGCAGGCGGTGATCTTGGGGACGAACTGCCCCTGGTAAGGCACGGGGTAATCCCGGTTCCACAGGTTCCACTCGATCATCTTTGCCTGGTGCACCCCGGGTCTGCCCAGCCCCTGCATCCCCAGGAGCATGACCTCCAGCCGGGCGGGCTCGGAGGCGTAGGGCCCCCGGATATAGGGGCCTCCGTTGCCGTGGAGGATGCTGGCGGTGTGCCTGGCCCAGTACCGGGCCAGGGCTTTGATGGTCCACTCCGGCGTGCCGCATTTTTCGCTGGCCCACGCGGGGGTCTTGGGGATCCCGTCCTCCCGGCCCAGCACGTAATCCTCAAATTTCTCAAAGCCGTAGGCGTGAGTGGCGATATATTCCTTATCGTATGTCCCCTCCGTCAGCCACATCCAGGCGATAGCCAGCTGCATGGCCACGTCCGTGTTGGGCAGGATGGGGATCCATTTGTCCGCATGGATGGCTGCCCCGTAGTTCAGATCGGGGCAGACGTAGACGCTTTTGATGCCGATCTGGGTGAACCAGTAGCACATCCGGCTGGGCAGGTTCATGCCGAAGCCCCGGGGCGTGGTCTCCGGGTCGCAGCCCCAGAACAGAAGCAGGTCGCTGTGTTTTGCGATATCCGGATACAGGTTGGTCTGGGGGGCCATTTCTCCCACGGGTTCGCAGCCCCACACGTATTTCGCACCCCAGAACCAGCCCTCCCAGGAGTCCATGTTCCGCATCTGGAGGGTGTAGCCCCCCATGAGGCTCAGAAGACGGTTGGGACAGCCGTGGCTGGGGGCGGTGTTTTTCCCCTCCCCGTGCATATCCGCCTGACAGAGCACCGCCTCGGGTCCATAGGTCTCCTTCATGCGGACGAGCTCGTCCGCCGCGATCTGGGCGGCTTCATCCCAGGAAATGCGCACATAGCGGCTCACCCCCCGGTTCTGGGGGTTGCGCTCGCCCTTGGGATCCCAGTCCACCCGCTTCAAAGGCCACATGACCCGGTTCCGGGAGTATACCCGGGTGCGGTAACCCAGGCCGAAGGGGGTGATGGTCACCCGATCCGGCGCCTGGAAGCTGCTTCCCCGGGCTTCCATCCGCCAGGGATTGCAGTTGGCTTCCGTATAGGCTGTATCGTAAAAATACGGCCTGATCCGGGTGATCCGCCCTTCGGAGGAGTCCACCAGGCAGGGGCCGCCGCTCTCCGGCCCCATGAGGCTGAAGCTCACCAGGGTCTGGGCATCAGGCTTGAATTTGTCCTTCATTCGTTCACCTGCTTTACTTGTGTCCACACATAGTCATTATACCCGCTTCCTTTACCCGGGTCAAGGGCGGGGAGGACGCTGCCGGCCGGAAGTGCATCCCCGGTCTTGCTTTTCATGGCGGTTTTGCTATAATCAAGAAAAGAACGAGCGAGACCCCGCCTGACCGGCGGGGAAGGAGGAACAGAGCATGAGTGAAGGCAGATTCCGTACCGCGCTGAACGGCTTCAACCGGCAGGACGTCGCCGCCTATATCGAGGGCATGGCTCAGCGGAGCAAGGCCGTCAAGGAAGAACGGGACAGGCTGGAACAGCAGTTCGGCGACCTGAGCCGTACCGCGGAAGCGGCGGCAGAGAAGCAGAAGGAGTTGGAGAATACCCTGGCCGGGCGGGAATCCGACCTCAGAGAGGCGGAAGCCCGGAAGGAAGAACTCGCCGCGGCCCTGGCGGCGGCGGAGGAGAAAATCGCAAAGCTGGGCGAGCAGCTGGAGACTTTGCAGGCCGCCTCCCGGGATCAGGCTGCCTTTGCCCGGGAGATGGAAGAGCTTCGGCAGAGGAACGCCGTCCTGGAGGATGAGCTCCGGCGGACAAAGGAAGAGTATCAGAGAACGGCGGAGCAGGCGGAGGAATATGCTCTGGTGAAGGAACGGGTGCTGAAGCTGGAGCTGAACGCCAGCCGTCGGGCTGTGGAGATCGAGCAGAACGCCGCCGGTAAGGCGGAGGCGCTGGTGCGGGAGGCGGAGAGTCAGGCAGCCCGGGTGCGGCAGGAGCGGGATGATCTGCTCCGCCGGTTCAAGGGCGAGTTTTCCCGCATCTCCCGGGAGCTGGGCTTCCAGGCGGAGCTCCTGGATCAGCAGGCCGGGCAGCTGGTGACCTCCCTCCGGGAGGCTTCCGGCGCCATGGAAGCCGGTTCATCGCGCATCGGTGCTTTGCAGGAGGCCTCCCCTGAGGAGGGACAGGAGCCCGGCGCGCCGGAAGAAAGCGCGGCCGGGGAATGAACGAAGAACTGTTTGAGAGCATCAGCCGCCGGAAGAGCTGTCAGAAATTCCGGGAAGAAGAGCTGCGGGCCGAGGACATGGACGGCCTGGTGGATTTCCTCTCGGAGCTGGAAGCGCCGGAGGAGGAGATCGACTGGAATTTCGATACCCTCCCTTATCTGGATATGATGCGCATCTGCAGCACCGCCCCGGCGATCCGGGCGCCGGTGTATCTGGTGCTCCGGGCGGAGCGGAAGAATTTCAGCCTGCAGAACTGCGGATACCTGGGGGAGCTGGCGGTACTCTGGCTCACTTCCCGGGGAGTCGCCACCTGCTGGCAGGGAAGCGCCCAGGTGGATCCCAATGAGGACTATCGCGGCAGCCTGCCCTATGTGACCTGCATCGCCATGGGGTATGGGGAGGACGCCTTCCGGGCTCCCGGGGAGCAGCCGGATCGAAAGGAAGCGGAGAAGGTCATCTTCAACCGCACCCCGGAATATACGCCCATCCTGGAGGCGGCCCGGATCGCCCCCTCCTCCTTCAACCGGCAGCCCTGGGCCTTCGTTTCCGATGATCGGCAGCGGCTGCATCTTTTCCGGAAAAAATCCGTGCTGGCGAACCCGGTGACGGAGTTCCACCAGTGCGTGGACTGCGGCGCGGCCCTGGCCCACCTGGAGGTGGCGGCGAAGGCCAAGGGCTATAAGCCGGAGTTCAAGCGGCTGAAGCCGGAGCCGAGCTTCAAACGCGGGCTCACGTATCAGTGCAGTCTTCAGCTGTAAATGCAAATCAGACGACCCGGACCCAATTGGTTGGGTCCGGGTCGAGCGCTTCCTATTCGTTTTTCCCGCAGAGGCCGATGAACCATCGGAACAGAACGCCGCCGTCCACCGTATCCTCCCGGGCCCGGGCGAGACACATGCGCTCCGGGTGCCATTGGACGCTGTATACCGGATACCGGGCATGGCGGCAGGCTTCGATCACCCCGTCCGCCGCCCATTGGACCGCCTCCAGCTCCGGCGCAAGACGGTCGATCCCCTGATGATGGGCGCTGTTTACCGGGAAGGCTTCCCCGTACAGCAGAGCGGGGAAGGAGCCCGCCTCCGCCCGGGTGCGGTGGACCCGGTCCCCCTCCCGGGTGGGCATATGGCTCTCCGCCGTGGGCAGGTGCTGGGTCAGGCTGCCGCCGAAAAACACGTTCAGGACCTGATGCCCCCGGCAGATGCCGAGAATGGGCTTTCCCGCCCGGAGATAGGCTTCGATGAGACGGAATTCCTGCCTGTCCCGTTCCGGGTCCAGACCGAAGCAGGCCCGGTTCTCCTGCCCGTAAAGACCGGGTTCCACATCCTCGCCCCCGGTGAGGATCAGACCGGCGCAGCGCTCCGGCTGGGGCTCGGGCAGATAAGCGGCCAGGGGGACGCCTCCATAGGCCTCAACCGCCTCCGGGTAATTCCGCACCAGGTTGGAACCCAGGGAGATCTGGAGCTCAGGCTTCATCCCCGTCTCCGTCCTCCTCCCCGGCGGAAGGTCCTTCCGCCTCCGGCAGATCCTCGATCTCCCGGGGAAGGCTGAATTCCATCTCCGGTTCCTCCGACTGCCGGATCGCCTCCGCCTGAATGGATTTGCGTTCCTGATCCAGCAGCCAGGCAACGGCGCCGCCCACGACGGTGAAGATCACGGCGCCGACGGCCTTGCCCAGGATCAGAGCCGCCCTGCGGCTGATTTTCGGCAGGACCATGTTTCCATCTCCCTTCTCTGTGCTGGGGTCAGTATACACCCTCCCGGCCCGGCGGTAAAGTCTCTGCAGGGAGATCGAGAAAGCATCTTTTTTGTTTTGTTTTTTCGTGGTATAATCAAAACATGATGAAAGTTTGCCTGATGAACGACAGCTTCCCGCCCGTGATCGACGGGGTGGCGAACGCTGTGCTCAATTATGCCCGCACCATCACCGAGAAACGGGGGGAGTGCGTCGTGGTGACCCCGGAATACCCCGGGGCTGAGTACGACTATCCCTTTCCCGTCTTCACCTATCCCAGCCTGGATACCACCAAGGTCTTCGGGTACCGCACCGGCCTTCCCCTGGAGCCCAGAATGTTCCAGCGGCTGAAGGACGAGAATTTCAGCATCATCCACAGCCACTGCCCCATGATCTCCAATCTGCTGGCCAGGAATCTCCGCATCGCCGCCAACGTGCCGGTGGTGTTCACCTATCATACGAAGTTCGATATCGACATTGCCAACGCCCTGAAGGGAGAGCTCCTCCAGGAGGCGGCGGTACGCATGCTGGTGGCCAATGTGGAGACCTGCGACGAGGTCTGGGTGGTGAGCCGGGGAGCGGGGGAGAACCTGCGTCATCTGGGCTTTACCGGGGAGTACCGGGTGATGGAAAACGGGGTGGATCTGCCCCGGGGTCCCGTATCTCCCCAGGCTGCCGCTGAAGCGGCGGCGGGATATGATCTGCCGGAGGGAGTACCGGTGTACCTCTTCGTCGGCCGGCTGATGTGGTACAAGGGCATCCGGCTGATCCTGGAAGGGCTGGCCGGCCTGCAGACTGCGGGAAAAGATTTCCGCATGGTCTTTGTGGGCGGCGGAGGCGACGAGGAGGAGATCCGCGGGGAGACGGAGCGGCTGGGACTGGGGGGCAAGTGCGTATTCACCGGTACGCTGCGGGACCGGGAGAAGCTCCGGGGCTGGTACACCCGGGCGGATCTGCTGCTGTTCCCCTCCACCTTCGATACAAACGGCCTGGTGGTGCGGGAGGCGGCCGCCTGCGGTCTTCCCGCCCTGCTGATCCGGGACAGCTGCGCCGCGGAGGGCGTGACGGACGGGGTAAACGGCATCCTGATCCGGGAGGATCCCGCGGCTCTGACTGCGGCGCTGGATTCCCTGTACGGCAGGGAGGGATCCCTGGGACAGATCGGAGAGAAGGCGATGGAGGATCTGTACCTTTCCTGGGAGGACAGCGTTCTCCGGGCCTGGGACCGGTATGAGGAGATCCTGGCGGACTGGCACGGCAGGAAGAGGATCGCGCCGACGGTGGAGGAGCTCTCCGCCCTCTACGGCATACAGGATATTCTGGAAGAGATGCGCGCCCGCATGCGCCAGCAGTGGGGACTGCGCAGAAATCCGGGCGGATCGGAGCGAAGCACGGAGAATAAGGACGGCAGGAGGCAATTGAAATGAAGGGAAGCAAGAGAGAGAAAAGACTGGCGGGGCTGGCCCTGTTCCTGGCCCTGGTGGCGGTGTTCAGCCTGGGAGGTTTCGCCCTGGCGGTGACCTACGGGGGGACGAACATCGTTCCTGCGGGCCGCGAGACCCGTTCCTTCGCCGCTACCCAGACGACCATCGTATGGAGTCCGTGGGAAGCCATCGACCCGACGGAGATCTATGACCTGGCCTCCGAGCAGACGGTGATCGTGGAAGCGCCCGTTCCGGATATGGATAATACGGTCCATGCCTATGGCGCCGGCTTCCTGATTTCCTACGACGGATACATCATGACCAACTGCCACGTGGTGAGCGAACCCATGGAGAACGGCGTGGACGTACAGATACGCACCTTTGCGGGCAAGGTCTATCCGGCGGAGATCGTCGGCGCGGATCAGGACAGCGACATCGCTTTGCTGAAGATCGACGAGCGCATGACCCCCGCTGCCCTGGGAGACAGCGACAAGCTGAAACCCTGCCAGAGCGTTTATATCATGGGGCATCCGGCGGATGAATTGTCCTTCACCATGACCAGCGGCATCATCAGCGCCCTGGGCCGGAGCATCACCTTCAGCGACGGGACCACCCTGAGCATGTTCCAGCTGGATGCGGCGGTGAATTTCGGCAACTCCGGCGGCCCGGTGTACAACGACCGGGGCGAGGTGATCGGCATCACCACCGCCAAGTATACCGGCCTTTCCTCCGAGGGGCTGGGCTTTGCCATCCCCATCAACGATGCGGTGCGGATCGCGGAGGATCTTCGGGCCCACGGCTTTGTCCGGGGCCGGCCCCTCATGGGCCTTACCGTCCGGGCCATCCAGGAGGATGAGCGGGAGGGCGGCAACCCTGCCGGGGTGGAGATCTACAGCGTGTCGCCCGGCCTCTGCGGCGAACGGGCCGGATTGCTGGCGGGGGACATCATCCTCAGCCTGGACGGCATCCGGGTGACCACCAATTCTGAGCTCATAGACGCCAAGCGGCCTTACAAAGCCGGAGATACGGTGACTCTGGAGATCTGGCGGGATGGAGAGACCTTCACCACGGAGCTGACCTTCGAGGAGGTCACCCCGGAGCATCCCACCGGCAATGTGACCATCCCGGAGGAAGAGCCCCAGGAGCCGGAAGACGGCGAAGGAACGGAAAGATCCGAAGAGACGAAGGAATCTGAAGAAACAGAGGAGTCCGAAGGAACCGGAGAACCCGAAGGCGCCGAAGGGGAAGAACAGCCGGAGGGATCCGACGGGGCGGAGGTGCCGTCCGCGGAACCGGAAGAGTCTGAAGAATCCGGTAACTGAGTACAGCAAGTCATAAGAATATTTCTTTCGCCGGCGGGGTGCCCCCGCCGGCGACGTTTCTTCCCCGCATAGATTAACCGGGGAAAAGCGCAGTGGGGAACCGCATCGGTATAAAACGATCGTTTTATATCGACCGGATCGACCGAACGCCTGTAAAGCTGCAGTGGTTCCCGCAGAGACTGCGCTGCTTGTTCTCCCATACAGATAAACGCCCCCCGGCGCACAGCGCCGGGGGACGATGTTTGCCGCGTCAGCGGCTTAGAACCAGTTGCACTTGGCGATCAGGCCGGCGAACACGATGGAGACCATGCTCATGAGCTTGATCAGGATGTTGATGCTGGGGCCGGAGGTGTCCTTGAAGGGGTCGCCGATGGTGTCGCCCACGACGGCAGCCTTGTGGTTGTCGGAGCCCTTGCCGCCGAAGTGGCCGGCCTCGATGTACTTTTTGGCGTTATCCCAGGCGCCGCCGGAGTTGGACATGAACACGGCCATGATGAAGCCGGAGGCGGTGGCGCCGCAGAGAAGGCCGATGACGCCGCTGCCGCCCAGGATGACGCCCACGATGATGGGAGAGGCGATGCCCACGATGGCGGGGGCGACCATTTCCTTCAGAGAGGACTTGGAGCAGAGGTCAACGCAGCGGGCATAGTCCGCTTCCACGCCGGGCTTGCCTTCCAGCAGACCGGCGATCTCCTTGAACTGGCGGCGGACTTCCACCACCACGCTCTGGGCAGCGCGGCCCACAGCGCTCATGGTCATGGCGGAGAACAGGAAGGGGAGCATGGCGCCGATGAAGATGCCCACCAGCACGCAGGGATCCATCAGAGACAGGGAGTAGGAAGCGCCGTTGGCTTCCATCTTCTCGGCAAAGTTGGCGATGAGGGCCAGTGCGGTGAGGGCGGCGGAGCCGATGGCGAAGCCCTCGCCGGTGGCGGCGGTGGTGTTGCCCAGAGAGTCCAGGGCGTCGGTGCGCTCACGGACTTCCTCAGGCAGGCCGGCCATCTCGGCGATGCCGCCGGCATTGTCGGCCACGGGGCCGTAGGCGTCGGTAGCCAGGGTGATGCCCAGGGTGGAGAGCATGCCCACGGCGGAGATGGAGATGCCGTACAGGCCCAGGGTGGAGTTCTTGTCAGCACCGATCTGGGCGCAGAAGTAAGCGACGATGACAGCGGCGCCCACGATGAGGATGGGCAGCAGGGTGCTCATCATGCCCAGGCTCAGACCGCTGATGATCAGGGTGGCGGTGCCGGTCTTGGAGGACTCGGACAGGTTCTGGGTGGGCTTATAGGTATCGGAGGTGTAGTACTCGGTGACCTTGCCGATGGCCACGCCGGCCACCAGACCGGCCAGGATGGCCAGGTACACGCCGAAGTGACCGGGCAGGAGCCAGAGGACAGCCAGCAGGCTCAATACGGCGGTGACGATGGCGGAGAAGTTGGTGCCGCGGGAGAGAGCGGAAAGCAGAGCCTTCTGGGTGGCGTTCTCCTTGGTCTTCACCAGGAAGGAGCCGATGAGGGAGCAGATGACGCCCACGGCGGCCATGATCAGAGGCAGAGCCACGGCGTTGATGGCTTTCACATCCGGGATGCCGTTGAAGGCAACCACGCCCAGAGCACAGGTGGAGAGGATGGAGCCCACGTAGCTCTCGTACAGGTCGGCGCCCATGCCGGCCACGTCGCCCACGTTATCGCCCACGTTGTCGGCGATGGCGGCGGGGTTCCGGGGATCGTCCTCAGGGATGCCGGCTTCCACCTTGCCCACCAGGTCCGCGCCCACGTCGGCGGCCTTGGTGAAGATGCCGCCGCCCACACGGGCGAAGAGGGCCATGGAGGAAGCGCCCATGCCGAAGGTGATCATGGTGGCGGTGGTGACCTCCAGGGTCTCATGGAAGGCTTTGGTCAGCAGGGCATACCAGATGGAGATGTCCAGCAGGCCCAGGCCTACCACGGTGAAGCCCATGACGGTGCCGGCGGAGAAGGCCACCCGCAGGCCCTTGTTCAGGCTCTTCTGAGCGGCGGCGGCGGTACGGGCGTTGGAATTGGTGGCGATCTTCATGCCGATGAAGCCGCTGAGGCCGGAGAAGAGGCCGCCGGT
>JAFZVM010000013.1 GCA_017617795.1 Oscillospiraceae bacterium | reverse complement strand
TTTACCTTTTCAAGGTCGTATGCATCTCCGGCCTCCGCCTTCATTTCTTCAAGCGCCTGGGTAATTCTCTCGATCTCCTGCTTGTTATACAGGTCTTGCATAGCACTTCCTTTCCCTGGGCCGTTTATGGCTCCAGTATACCGCTATGAAGACCTTTGGTTGAAATTACCCGACCGGATTTTGGTTGATTTCACCCGACGCACATTGGTTGAAATCGCTCGACGCTAACAATTCGATTGAACTCAGAATCATATCATAAGAGGGAAGCGTATTTAATCTTGAATGAACTCTCATCCATTTCAAAATAATCTCGGAACACGCCGATAAACTTGTAACTATAGAATAGCGCTACGAAGGCAGCCGCTCCTCCTATCTCCCCTCCATTAATAAGGCCAAAGTCATCTAGAGGATGCCCGTGTAAAGAAATGCTTCCAGCTCCAGAGTAATCGGCTAAGCACGCCCCGTCAAGGATGATTCTGTCTGCATCTTTACCCTTATAAAAATATATCAGTTCATTGCCAACAAGCCCAATTAACCGATTTGAGGGATAATCAAATACTCTGGCACCGTATTGACTGCTCGGAGTAGACTCATATGTACCAATGATTTCTTTGCCATCACTATAGTCTATGAATATTTCACCATTTTCATAGTCAACATAGAATGATTCTTCGTCCGGTCCCTTTGTAAACCCAATCTCACAGAGGTGTTTCCCATCATCTCCTTTTTTGGTTACAACAGTAATATAGCCTTTGTCAGAAGAATTGTCGATCATTTCTTAGCCTCCTATTTGCTATTTGTGAACTTTTAGAATTCAATAACTACCCTCTATATCCTCGTTGACATCCTTGCCAGACTTCCTGCACGCATAGTGATTATTGTACCAAATAATAAGGGCAGCTCATATCCATCCTCCTAATATTCGGTTTGACAGCACCAATCATTTTTAAAAGATATACTTTTCTGAAAATAGCATGGCTAACTGACTTTGAAATATGTATGATGGCAAAAGCGTGGCCTTAAACATATGTCCAGTTCAAAACACTTGCCATAGACGGAGCTATCTGTGCCCTCAAAACGTGACAAATCGACTCTATGGAAGTCTAATAGAGCCCCAATTCATTCTCTCATAGCTGGTATGCCTCTTCAATCTGCCCGATAATTTGAAGCTCACGGCATTTCAATGAAATACATGATTTGCGACTCCCGGCGTGCCTAGATCGGCCGTCTGGTTAATGCTCGGTGAAAAGAACGTATTTCCCTTCCTTGTCCGCGATCCATGCTTCCGGTCCGGCTCTGTACCAAGTGTATCCGTCCGCTGAAGTGACCTCATAGACTCGGTACACGTCACCCTTTGCTGTCCAGATAGTTTCTTCTGCGTGGGTGCTTGGAGCTGTCCTGATTTTAAGCGTATCGACCAGGATCTTAATGGTTCCCAAGGAATGGGTCAGGTCCCAGCTTGTCGGAGAAGCATCATCCGAAAAAGAGACGTAATTGCCATCTTTGTCCGCAACCCAGAAATCCGCTCCTATTCTGTACCAGGTATATTCATCCGTATGTACGATTTCAAAAACCTGGAATTTTTCCCCCTTTGTTGTCTTGCCCAACTCCTTCCCATCAGTGCTGGGAGACTGCCTGAGCCGAAGGGCATGGACCAATATTGTGATCGAGCCGATCGCGCTGTCGGGATCCTTCTCGTGGGTTGAATGCTGGTTACCATTCTGTGATTCGGTAACGACGGGGGTGTCATGGGGCATTGGTTCCGCGGTGACTTTCGGTGTTGATTCCGGGGTGACCTTTGGGGTGGCGATCCCCGGACGGAGTTTCGAGTCTGGCGCAGGTGTCGCGGCAGCGCTGACCGGGGAGGCGGGTGGTTTCAGTCCGGAGGAGTTTTCAAAAATCCCGGTAAAGTACAGCACCACGGCAGTCACCAGGATCAGGACTAAGCAGACTAAGGGGATCCATCGACTTTTCGCTTGCCCACGGGCGCCAGCGGAGGTGGGATTGTCTGGTTTGACATGGTCGGCAGCGGTGGTGGGATCGTCTGGTTTGACACGGGCGGTAGCGGAGGTGGGATCGTCTAGGTTGACACGGGCGGCAGTGGAAAACTGGTTTATCGCTTCTACGAGATTTTCATAACTATCATAGAAGGCATTATCTACCGCTATTCTTTTGTCAACTATTTTGCTGTTAAGAAAACCACAGAATGCAAACCCGATAACGCCTACGATGATTGCAGCTATCCAAGAACCAGAGGCAATGCCCAATACAATTGCCATTACGATAATAACTGCAGTCACAATAGTAACTAATTTATTCCACTTGTCAGTACCACGCCGGTGTTTCAGGTAGCTATCCTCAACAAGTCTAGCTTCTCGAATGGCTCTATCCACATCACCTCTGTCCATCGCTTTATAAGCACGATTTGTACCTGAATTCCATGTGTCAAGATTCATTTCGCCAGAAAACCCATACTCACTCATGCTCTTCTTCTCCTTCTGCTAGTTAAAGGTGGCGTGGCTAACTACCTTTGTATTATTAGGCTTCGTCCAGTTAAATACCTTCGATCAGCTTCACGCAGGGAAATACTAGCTCTGTGTAAATGAGATCAAAGTTTTTTTGCGTCGGAAGATTATTGGTTTGGGAAACGATTACTCGAGCAATATGAATATTCAACTATCCAGGGCAAGTCTATACAAATAGTGGGACCGTACTCACAAATGGCTCTTGTCGTACTCCGGCAGCATTATCGCCAGTGGTCATATTCTCCCCGGGTGAGCTCCCCGGACCTGAGAATACTGGCTTGCAGCCAGCCGCAGCGCCTTCGGGAGAACCAGCCTCAGGCATCCGGATTCGGCGTCTGATTCTTTATCTTAAATGCATTGAAGAAAGGCGCCAACAGCTGCCTTTGTCTGAGGATTTTTTGCGAATCCCAGTCAAAATTGCTTTGCCACAGCGGATAATCCAAAAATGCTTTTTCGTCGTTGGAATCTCTCCAATATGCCAGCCAGCAAACTTGTTTCCCTTTGTTTTGAAGCCTTACCAGGATATCCGGATTACCGGTTCGCTCTTTGGCAGTATATCCTTCGATATACCCTTCAGCGAGGAACTCAGCTAAGAGAACTTCTGTACCTTTATCTGACGAAATAACCAGTTCATCAAAATCCATGCCGCTTCGGTTCCCGTTCCTGCGGTCCTCTTTGATCGTGAGCACCGCTTCCAGGCCGAGATCGTTTTTCAGCCGGAACGTTTTTCCCACCGGACGATCGTCCGACAACAAACCTCCGTCATCAACACAGTTGAAATCCGTGCCGCAAACTCCGGCAGAATGATATTGATGGATCCCGTGAAGGCTGTATCTGGGAATGTCCTCCGGGATAGGCTCAAAATAATCCGGCCCCATATGGTATTTTCCCATCAGGTTAAAAATCATTCTGCTGTCATTCGCAGATGCTTCACCGGTGGGATCTCTGCGGTCGCAAAACCAGGAATGCTGGCTGTGACCCTCCTCGTCAACACCATCGAAACAGGCTCGGTACTCTTTTGCAAACGATGGATAGTTCGCCTCATTGATGCGCAATTCTATCCCGTTGGCGCTCAGAAAACTCCAAAAGCCGCGGTATAACGCCTGTTCCATCCCATACAGGAAATCGGAGTCGTTTAAGAATCCCCTCCGATATGATTCTCCGATGTGATTGAATTCCTGAAACGTCTTTTCCAGCGTATCCTTTACGCTCTCGGTCGTCAATGCAGATTTCAAAGATCGCCACTCCCTTGTGCTGCTGTCTGATACGGGATCCTTCGCACTCCCCAGCATATCCGCCTCTTCAGCGTCACGATGAAACGTTCCCCGTGTTGACAGGTCCTGTCTGCCTCCTCACAGGGCTTCTATGTTCCACGATCCTCAGAAGATCCGTGATTGGCGATCCCAAGCCGATCCGGCGTTTGGGGATTTCTTTTTGCAGGGAACTCCATGCAGTTTCTCGTAGCAGGTTTTGTACAGCTCCCAATCAAAATAGAATCGCTCGATGGTCTTTTCAAATCCTCCAAATTCATTGACACATTCGGGTGCCCAAAGGATCAGCTTGCAAAAACCGAATCCAATACATCCCCAATCGACGAAAATGCTGTTCAGCATCGGCGTGTCATCGGAATATACGCAGGAGTTGACAAATTCCCCGATCAGCAGATCCCCGTCCAGCAACGTCACTTTCATTGCCACAAAGACACCCGGAGAAGTTTCCGCCACGGCGTATCGTTGATCGGGGCTTGCAGAAACGCGGATCACGCTGCGGCATTCTTTGGTTTTGACCGTCGAGCCATTCGTGTGGTTAATCCTTACAACCATGTTTCGCCCTCATGTGAACGAGATCGGAGATCGCCGGACAAATACTTACGTCTGCGATCCCGTTTTGTTTTTGCTGTTCTCTTCAAATAAAGAACACAGGCCGCGATACAGAAGATCTGCCATCCTGCGGTTTTCACCGGAGATCATGGGCAGGTATTCTCTCAGATACTTATATGAACTGTACAGATGGAGCATCGCCGATTCCCCGCCTGACATATACCGGTTCATCTCCATATCCGCCAGGTAATACGCGGCGTCCCATTGCCTGGCGTCCAGCGCCATCTCGAAATATTTCCGCTTTTCCTCCGGGGAATCCGAAACCAGACCCAGCTTCAGCCACAGCTTGCCCTGGCGGCCGGTCCCGTCCGTATCCAGCTGTGCCGCCCGCATATAGAAAGCGTTGGCAATCTTTCTGGATTCCGGTTTCTCCGGATCCCTGCGGCTGACGTATTCGTAGTATTCGCCCAAATGATAATTGCCGTACAGAAGATCCATTTCCGCCCCAAGCTCCAGCAGTTCAAGAGATCTGCGTTCCGCCTCAGAGCCGGGATCGTATTTTCCTTCCTCCATCTGTTTCTGCAGCAGATAATTCCCCTCGGACATGCTGGAGATCACGACGGAAGCCCTGATGGAGGCATCCCGGTATTTTTTTCGCAGACGGGCGGTTTTTTCGGCGCTGCCGGGACCTTCGAACCGGATCGTACCGGTCTCCAGCTGCTTGGCCATGCTGTGAAAGCCCTTAAAGTAATCCGTGTAAGCCAGGTAGAAATACACCCTGTATATGTATAGCATCGTCTCCTTCATTTCCTGATCCTGTCCGCCGTAAACGATCCCTTCCAATTCCTGACGATATGGCTCGAACTCCGGACCGTTGAGCTTTTCATCCACCCGGAAAGCGTTTTGGAATCGAGGCAGCCCATCCCGGCTGATCCACCCGATCTCCAGCTGGTATGCAATGGCCCAGACCGCCGAAGGTCTGGGGATCGCCATTAAGAAATACTCGTCCGCGCCGGAATTGGGATGACGGGCCAGGTAATTGGCATATTCCAGCGCCGCGTCGCGGGATCCATTATCCGCAGCGGCTTTCATCAGGGCGTATCGGTGGGGGGAGTCAAAATCGCAGGTGACGGCTTCCTCAAACATTCGCTGTGAAAAGAAACAGGGCAGATTGTATAAGCTGCCGAACCCGTGCTTCAGAAGGGCCAGGAGGAATCGGGGATAGTCCTTTTCCTCCAGCAGGGACTTGAGTGTCTGCAGCTCTTCGTCGGAAAAGAAGCGAAAACTGATCAGCGGGTATAATCGGTTTTTGAAATAATCCGCTCCTTCGGAGCTTCCCAGGATCGCGTTGGCAACGACGGCCATACTTTCCAGCAATTCTGCGTCTCTGCTTCCCGAGCAGATCTCGTCGGCCATCGCCTGGACTGCTTTCGTGCTGTAGGGAATGTTGCCGGAAAGCAGCCTCTGCATCGTCGTGACGTTGGTAGGCTTTGTCGACTTGGAGGTATCGGATTCCGCCGGGGAAACGCCGCCGTCCTTCTGCGCATCAGCGGCATCCGGATTCGGCAGGATCAGGGCGAGGAACCCGACGATGCTCTTCGGCGCTGGGTCCGGACCGCCTTTCTCCCGGATGGTATCGGTGAGCCTTGCGATAAAATCCCGCAGATTCAGCGGATCATTCAGCGGTATGGTATTGCTCATGGCGAGCCTCCTGTTTCACTGTCGTTTGTCCGATCATTTCGTGACATTATATCATGAAAGGCCAATGGAGTCAACTGTAACATGTATAAAATCTAAAATATAAAAAAAGACATAGAACAAAATAAAATAATGCTTGACCATTACAATAATAGAGTGCCAGTATAGCAGTAAAGACATCGCCCTTTCGGGCGATGGTTTAATCTCTGGATCCGGGAAAAGAAGGTGAAGATGATGAAGACGGTCCGATTTTCCGTCCCCAGCGGTTTTCGGCTTGAGCGCCAGACCAGGGCAGTAAGTCCGGATGAGGCTGTGGCGATCCTAAGCACAGGGAGACAGCGCCGCTACACGTCGGTGATCCGTCGGGAATCGGACTGCCTTCTGATAAAGGATGCTCTGCGCTGCCCCTGCTGCGGGCGCAGTACACCGGCTTACGGTTGGTTCATGAAGGGGGAGACCGTCGGTTATCCTCAGGAGGCCTGCATTCCGAAGTCGGAGATCAAAGCCTGGATGAACAACCTCAGCTTGTTTACTGAAGACAATGAGCTGAAGCTCAACCGGGTCTGGAACGGAAAGCGCTTCCTGTGTCCCCACTGCGGCTTGACCAGCCTGAAGGATGATGGCCGCTGTCAGGCGGAGCTCCGGACGGAGAAAGGGACGATCCGATTCACGGTTTTCGATATCCGGGGGATCGACGTCAGCCGGTATCTGCAGGATGCAGCCCGGCAAGGATTTCTGCTTTTGTTCCCCCTGAGAGAGACGGTCTGCTTCTCCGCGGGGCGGGCCTGGCTGACGGTATATGACGACTGCGGCCATGCATTGGAGATCCGGGACGTTTCTGTGCCGAACAAGGATTGGTCGCGTTCCAAGACCTGCTGGCTTCTGACCCGCAGCGAACGGGCGAGAAAGGTGTTGGCGGAGGCCTTTGAAACCGTCTGGAACGGTCCTCTTCCCTACGAGCTCCCGGAGTTGTCCGCACCGGACCGGTTCCTCCTGCTCAACCGCCATCGCGGGTTTGATCGTGAATTCTTTGATTTGATCCCCACAGACGGTGTCGGCGGCATTGACCGAAGCTTCCGTACCGCCGCCCGCAGGCTTCAGGATGCGCGGTGCTTGCCACGTTTGTTTGAATCGTCCGGTTTGCCGGACAAGAAAAGCATCCGCCGCAGTCTCTTCGAGATGCCGTATCTCTTTTTCTTCCTGCCGGAACTCCGATCCCTGTGGGACGTTTTCGGCAACGTGGATCAGTTTCATGCTTTCCTGGACCTGCCGGTTTCCGGCGATCTCCTGCTCTTTCTGCATTTTTATCCTGCGGCGGAGATCTATTTTCGGGACTATGCGGCAGTGAAGGGAGCCAGGGGCCTGATGCGCGTCATCTCTCACTCCGAAGATCTGGAGAATCTTCGGACGTGTGCCTTGCGGTACGCAGCCGGCAGCGATTTCCTCAGAAGCTGCGAAAGGCAGCGCTGGACAAAAGGTCAGGCTGAGCCCCGGCCTGCAAACGGGTATTATCCCCCGAGCGTCAGGATCGGCATCCGGTACCGTGATCTGATCGTGGACGGGCTCCTGTTTTCCTGGCTCCGCAAGAAGAGCGATTTCATCCGGGCGGGGTGCGCACTGCACAATTGCCTGGCATCATATGGACCGCTTGAAATGAGAGTGCTTGTGATCTGCAAGGGAGAGAAAGCCCTGGCGGCAGTGGAAGTCCGGGATGAGCGGATCGTGCAGGCATACATGGCACACAATGTCCGCATCGATCGGGAGAGCGGCCTGTGGGCAACGATCGAACGCTGGGCGGGGCTCTGTCGGTTCCGCATCCCGCAGTACGTCGAAGAAGATTTCATCGATGTCGACAATTTTGATCTGCCGTTCTGATCCGCAGCTCCGGTGAACGGAACCGTTTATCCGCCAATGGCATTACACCGGGAAGACGCGCCGCGCATGCCGCAGTGAGCGCGCAGGAGGATGTTCCGTTCAGAATGCGGCATATGGGGCGGGAGAAATGGATCCACCAGGATCACTGCCGGGAAAGGAGGCTGTTCCCTTGGCCAAAAATACACTGGACCTGATCCGCCGCGCGTTCGAAGCCCGTTCGCGGATGACCTGTACGCTGGAGGCGGACGACGGAACAGCGGAGATCGCCGTTCATATCCGCGGTCCTGTTTCGCATGGGTTTCATACCGCATTCTTTCGTGTGATACAGGACACGGGAGATCTTCATGTGATCGAATCGTGCGTCTACCTCGCACACTGTGTCGAGGAGCCGGATCTCCCTTTGTATGAAGCGCTCAATGCGGTCAACTTCGAACTGCTGACAGAATCCGGGGTCAGGGTATACCTTGATTTGTTTGAGGCTGACATCATGCTGGTGTGTCCGATCCCCCCGCTGGTATCCGACAAGGACGTGGGACGGATCTGCCTGTCGGTGCTCTTTGATCTGGAATTGGCGCTGGCGGCCTGCAGCCGGTTCCCGGCGCTTTTCGCCTGTTCGGACGAGACAGATCTGCCGGGAACGGGAGAAGACGAGCCGGCAGAGGCCCGAAGTTTTGCGCCTCCCAATCCGCCGACAGAACGCAGGAGACAGCCTCGGCGGTACTTTCGGGAACGCGGACGCTGCAGAGAGTTTCGGGAAGCGGCATACCGTCAGCGCATCCAGGAATTCATGATCCGGATCCTGCAGCTTCCCCGGATCGATGATCGGAAAGACGACGCTCAATGACCGGCGCCGCTGCGCAAAGGAGGAATCAAAAGATGAAACGATACAGGCATTCCATCCTGCTCTGCGTTCTTTGTGCCCTTGCGGTCCTCCTGCTGGCGGGGTGCGGATCGGCCGCAGCCCGGAAATATGACCTCAAGTTCACGATCCTGGGATATGAGCCGGAGCTCAGAGATCCCACCGATTTCTCCGGGATACTTGGATATGAGGGGCGATACACCGAATTTCCCGGATCCGGGGATCGGATCCGGCGCGTGTATCTGGAAAGGCAGGAGAACGGGGTATATGCTTTTCTGGCGGAGAGCAGCGGTATCCCGGGAGACCGGGATGTTCTGGCGGACGTGGACGGCGACGCAGTCCCCGAGCTGATCTGCAACGCTCGTATGGAGGACGGATCCCACAGGCTCATCGTTTACCGCAGCCGCGGCGGCGTCGTGGAGGCGGGTCGGATCAGGGAAGATTATTATAAAAATGCAGATCCGTCGTCCATCCGCGAAAGTTATCAGAGAGGCCGGTTCCGGACGGTTTATTCTGCCGGGATCGGCAGCAAAGAGGAGACCGTTCGGGAACTTGCTCCGGAGGATTTCGTATTCGCGCCGTTCCGGGTATCCCGGGAAAGGCTGGAAGCGCAGGAATCCCGCTTGATAGAGATATACGGCATGCAGGCAAGCGAGGAAGTCGCTCACCGGGATCTGTCCACCCTGCTTCTGGCGGACGGCGTGCTTCTGGCAAATTACGTCGGAGACGACGAGGTGGTCTGCCCCATGGCAATCACCCTCTTCTTCAACGCGTTCAACGACCCGTTCACGGGAACCGCCCTGGAATGCATGAGTGCGTTTGCCTGCTGGAGCGAGGAGGAACAAGAGTGCTGTTCCCTCTATCAGATCCTCGCGGAAGCGGATACGGACAACGACGGTATTCAGGAATGGGTAGTGGAATTCAGAAGGTGGGAAGAGGGAAAAACCATCCGCCTGTACGGCGTCTTCCGGCATACGGGGCCGCTGGATGCCGTCGGCCCGCTGCCCGGTCTTCGGGAAACCGGCGTCTATCGATCGCTGTACCAGGAAGGGTACCCGCTGTTTACCCTGAGCGTGCAGGGGGAAACGGAGAAGATCGCCATTGCCGCCGGGGACAGCTTTTATGCTGCCGTGGCAAGTGAGGATGAGCCCGGAAGTACGATCCGGCTTTACCGTTATCTTCCCGGAATGAGCGGCGAGTGGGAGCTGCTGAAAACGGAATCCTTTAACTGCGACGCCATTACCCAGGAGTATCTGGACGTATACCTTATGCAGATGATCGCCGACGGACCGGATCGGATCTCAGACAACAGCCGCATCCTGCGGCGGCCGCCGACCGAGGCAATGCAGGCGGATGGACCCGAAATATCCGAAGGATAGATTTTCCGGGATGACAGAAGGAAAGGAGGAGAGACCGTGGATCCGAGAATGGAGAGTATGGTTGACGCATTCCTCGAAGAGAAGGATCTTACCTATCGCGTATACGTGAACGACATGGTCAGCGTGCAGGTGGGAGACCGCAGACCCTGGACCATTGAATTCATGCTCAAGGAAAAAGGAGGATATATCTTCACGACGTTTCCGGTTTCCGGCCCGACCGCAAGAGCCCCTGCCCTCCGCAGAGCATGCAGGGCCGTTGAGCAGGCCTGCGGCATGCACTGCTACCGTGACGAGGACGGGGAAATCGTTGCGGCAGAAAAACTCTCCGACGAGATCCCCGATGAGATCTTCGGACAGTACTGCCTGAAAAAACTCAGAAAATTCGATTATACGCTGGAAACCGTCGTTTTTCCCCAACTGGTCTTTGCGCTGGAAAGCAGCCTGGCGGACCGGCTGTTCCTCAGACTGGCAAAAGCGTATTATCATGCGGAGGATCTCCCGATCCATGTGACCGACTGGAATACTTCTGCGCTGTACCGGAAGCTGATGCGCCGCCGCTTCGCAGAGGAGATCCGGCGCCTTGGGGTGATCGACATGACCGATTGCCCCATAAACACGGGTGCTTCGGCGGAGCAGCACAGTACGGGCAGGACAGAAAAAGCCCCCTCCCGCCGCAGGACGGCGACCGGAAAAAGGCCGCAGAAGAAGGTGCGCAGACAGAAGAAAGAGGAAGAGGAACGACAGACTCCCGTGCTTCTGTATATGACTCTGGCCGTGCTTACCGTCCAGATGTTTTTCCTGCAGATCCTGTGGGCACTGTCCCGTTATGGACTGGAGGATCCGTACCTCTTTGGCATCCGGCGGGAATTCCTTGTGTACGCCGCCCTTGCCGTATGGCTCGGCATTCTCGTCCCGCCGCTGATGCGCCGTAAACGAGGGATCGCAGCCTGCGGGATCCTGGTCCTTTCCGCCCTCTTCTATACGGGCTTTGTCATGCTGCTGAACAATCTCTGGCACTGTATGGAGTATCTGCCGCTCTTTGCTTCAGCTTGGGATCGTTACGGCCCGGGAAGCCTGATTGCCGCATTTTGGCAGCTGCTGGGACAGGATCTCAGATATTGCGAAGGGATGGCGGCCTGCCGTTATCCCGCCGTATTTCTGATCGCCGTGGCTGCCATCGCCGCGGGGTATGGTTTCCGGTTCGCACTGCGGCCCAGACTGAGAGCAGTCCTTTCCGGCAGCCGGGAGGACGCGGTGGTGCTGCGGCAGCACAGATAGGTTTCCTTTGTGCCGTCGACAGAGAGACCGGCAGCGTTCGTTGAGCCTGCACGGAGCAGACAGAAAAAGGAGGTTTACCCATGTCCTATAATCGCAGATATCCGATGAATCATGCGGCGGCCGGAAAGGACGCAGATCCTGCAGACAAGGATTCCCTGGAGATGGATTTCAGCTTTATCGACAGGCTTGGGGAAGAAAGCAAGAAAATGCTGGAAGAGATCAACCGGATGCTGAGCAAATATAAACGGGAACCGGGATCCGATGAGGGTCGTACAACGTCGGCAGAGAACGATGAACAGGAGCCGGATCGGGATCTGCTTCAGAGGATTTCGGAGGAGTTCGCCGAGCTGGCGAAAGGCATCCTGTATGGCGGACCGGACTTTGAAGACAAAAACAAGAAGCTTTGCGAGCGTCCGCTTTACGCAGCGCCGGAGGTGGATGCCGACTGGAATGCTCCGGATCGATCGGACGAGGATGGCCGTACGCCGGGTGACGATGATGACATCATCAATTACTACTGATTTTCCCTGGAGGCTTTCCAGGGTCGTATGGGAATTGACGCATAAATGCTGTTTTCGGTGTGCTTTCTGCGGGAGCCGGGCCGGGGAAGCCAGGGTAAACGAACTGAACACGGAAGAATGCCTGGATGTGGCACGGCAATTGGCCGACTTGGGCTGCGGACGCGTGAATCTCCTGGGTGGAGAGATCTTTCTGCGGGATGACTGGGCCAGGATCGTCGGCGCGCTGGCGGGACTCGGACTGAAGGTGTGTGTGATCACCAGCGGATTTATCCTGACGGCCGCGACGGTGAAAACGCTTTCCCGTCTGGGGATCGAATCCGTGGCCGTATCCCTGGACGGACCGGAGCGGGTCCATGACGCCTGCCGCCAAAGGGGCAGTTATCGCCGGGCATTGGAGGCGATTGCCGCGCTTACGGAAGCAGGGATCCCGACGTCTGTCATCACCACACTGCGGGCCAATAACGCACCCCTGCTGCCGGAGTTTTACGAGTCCCTGAAGGCATACCCGATCTTTGCCTGGCAGCTCCAGGCCTGCAATTCCATGGGATACGCCCAGGACGTCGGACTGGATACGCGCTTTGACCCTCTCCGTGTGATCCGTTTCGTTGCCGGGATAGCGGGGGAAGCGCCTTTCCGCGTGATCATTGCCGACAACATCGGGTATTACACCCCGGAGGAAACGAACATCCGGGGCAGAAGAGGAGCGGCCTTCGGCGGCTGCAGCGCCGGGCTGAGCACCCTGGGCATCGACAGCGTGGGAAACGTCCGGGGATGCGAAAGCCTGTACGACGAAGTCTTCATCGAGGGGAACCTCCGGGAGCGGCCCCTCCGGGACATCTGGGAGGATGAAAACGCCTTTGCCTACAACCGCCGCTTCACCCCGGACCGCCTGACCGGAAAATGCGGCAGCTGCGAGCTCGGGGAGCTCTGTGCGGGCGGCTGCCGGAGCCACAATTATTTCGCCGGAGGCAAGCTGTACGAAAACCGGCTGTGCGTCAGAGAGCAGGGAAATGGGGACTGCGGCGGCGCATTGGCCGGGAAATGTGAAGGGAGGAGTTAACCGTGACTGCGCAAATCGGTGATGTTTATCGGACCAAAAATATAAAATATGAATGCCTTGACCTATCGAATGGCAGGCTTTTCAGCCCGTGGGATCATGGATTCCATCCATTGTTTATTGAGACCTGCTGCTGGGCTGGATACTGGTGTGAATTCGAGATAACGGATGTTGTAAAGCTGCAGACGCTTCATATCCACGATAAAAACGGAAGCTATCCTCCGTTGAACGGTGTCAGCATTTCGTCCCCTGGGATGAGTGCGTTTCCGGGCGAGACGTATGCGAAATACGAGAACATCGGATTGGCCATAGACTATACAGGAAAAATCTTGTTAGCAGACGGTTTCATTTGGAATTATTATATCCACATGGGCCTGCAAAAGCCTCATGCTTTTCAGACTCTATTGAGCTTTGAGTTTGAAAATGGAGTACTGAAGGAGATCCGCGATCAAAGCGGAATCGCTGAACAGCTGCGAAAAATCAAGGAAGAGGATCGATGGATCAGAAAATACGGCTGGGATACAACGCCGATCCAGGCGCTGCCGGAGGAAGTGAGAAAAGAGATCTGGTGGGCATAGCGGGGAAAACGCCTTTGCCTATAACCGCCGCTTCACCCCGGACCGCCTGACTGGCAGATGCGGCAGATGCGGCAGATGCGAGCTCGGGGAGTTCTGCGCGGGCGGCTGCCGGAGCCACAATTATTTCGCCGGAGGCAAGCTGTACGAAAACCGGCTGTGCGTCAGAGAGCGGGGAAATGGGGACCGCGGCGGCGCATTGCCCGGGACACGTGAAGGGAGGAGTAAACCGTGACTGCACAGATCGGAGATGTGTATCGCCATAAAGGGGTCGAATACGATTGCCTTAAACTGTCCGACGGCAGGCTTTTCTATCCGAAGGAACACGGATTCCATCCGTCGGCTGTCGATACGAATTGCTGGGATGGCTACTGGTGTGAATTTGAGATCACGAACGTCGTCAAACTGCAGACGCTCAGTATCCATGACAAGGATTGCAGATACCCGCCGCTGAACGGCGTCAGCATCACGCCGCGAAGCGGGACCCTGGCCTTTGTCAATCCGGAAATGATACACGAAAAGTACGAGAACCTTGATATGACCATGGACTATACCGGCAGGATCCTTCTGGCGGACGGATTCATCTGGCAATACCGGATAAATATCGGCCTGCAGAGACCCTTTGCCTATCAGACCCTGCTGAGCGTTTCATTTGAAAAGGGGGTCCTGCAGGAGGTCCTGGATCAGAGCCGGATCGCTGAAAAACTGCGCAGTATCAAAGAAGAGGATGAGGCTTTGGGAAAGGATGATCGGTACGATATGCCGGTCAGCCGGCTGCCGCAGGAAATGCGGAGAGAGATCTGGTGGGCATAGCAGCCTAGGCGTCGCTTTTATGGCGGCTATGCCCATGGCGGCATTTCCGTTTTTTCGGCAGAGGCACAGAATTCCGGTTATGTTCCAGTAGCGTCTGAAATATTCGTTGGTTTTAATTCTGATGTAGTAAGAAGTGAGACTGCCGAATGGCAGCCCCACCGTCGAGCGCCTTAGCTATAGATCAGTTCCGCATTTACCCGGATGCGGTCATTGATGATTTCAACTATGACTGGCATCAACGGCGCGATCTGAAAAAGATCTCAGATCCATCCTTCACGGTATATCTGATCAAATGCGGTGACGAGAATATCGGATATTTCATTTTTCAGCATGCCGGCTCCGGGGTATGGCTGCATTCCCTGTATGTGCTGCGAGCGTATCAACACAGAGGGATCGGAAAACAGGCCTTCTCAATTTTGAAGGATTACTGCAGAGAAAACGGGATCAACCGTTTTTCCTGCAATTGCAGTCCGCACAATGAGAATGCCATGCGCTTCTATCGGCGGATGGGCGGCGTGGTGATAAAAACTGATACGGGTCATGAAAACAGGCAGGAAGACGGCGTCATTTTTGAATTCAATTTGCAGGAGTGATGGGGGAAGCAGCAATCATCAGAAAAATGTGGTATATTATCTGGGCTGTCGTTTGTAAGCAGAAAATACACATAAAGGAGTGATCATATATGACAATGAATCGCGTATGGGGGGCCCACGAGATTTGACCCTCCAAAACAAGAATGGAGGATAGAATATTGATCAAACTAATTGATGTAAACGAAGAAAACTGGCTGGATTTCAGAAGACTGTCTGTCAGCGAAGCGCAGAAGGGATTTCTGGACAGTCCCTTAGGTATCCTTGCCAGAGGCTATGTCTATCGGCATGACCGGGCAAGGGTCATCGGAATCGAAGAAGATGATACCGTGATCGGCGTTGCCCTGGTGCGGGATCTGGACGATGAACCTGCCTGCTATGATTTGCAGCAATTTATGATCGACGCTCGATTTCAGGGGAAGGGCTGCGGCACGGCAGCTTTGCGAATGATTTTGTCTGAACTCGAAAAAGAGCGGAAATACGACTGCGTGGAGGTCTGCGTCAAGAAGACGGACGCCGCGGCGCTCCGGGTCTATGAAAAGACCGGTTTTATCGATACCGGTTACATCGACGAGGAAGTGCCGGATGCCCTGAATCTGATGTATAACTTTTCTGATCATCCATCTGCGTTTTCTGACGTATTGATCTCTGATTTCTCCGATCCGCTCTTCCAAGCCGCATTTCAAACCTATTTCTCCGAACTGGGGATCACTGTGAAGGATTGGGACGGGCTGTTCCGGGAGATGAATGATGAAGGCGATAATCAGGCCTTTGTCCGGACGGCCACGGATGGAAGCGTCATCGGGTTTATTCAGTTCAAGCCCACCAAGTTTACAAGCTGGTTTTTTGAAGAAACCTGCGGGTTTATCCGGGAATTCTGGATTTCAAAAGCCAATCGAAACGCCGGTCATGGATCGGCGCTTCTGCGACTTGCAGAAAGCTGTTTCAAGGAACATGGAATGCACACAAGCATTCTGACAACCGATACTGCCGGGAGCTTTTACCTGAAACACGGGTACCGGAAGGCACCCGGCTGCAAGGCGAAAAACGAAGACGAGGTTTTTGTAAAGCTGCTTTGATACCCTCACAAAAAAGACATTCATTCTGTGACACAACGACAGAAGTCCCGGAAAGTCCTTATTTACAGGGCCTTCCGGGATTTCTCTATTTCCTTGGCTGCAGCTGCGATATCAGAGCAGGGTGCCGTTCAGGGCAGAGGACGGGAATGAACTCTGCCCCATAACATATCAGTACAGCTTCCGCTGCCTGCAGAACAGCAGAATGTCGTCCACCACCTCCTGGGGCCGCTCACCGGAGAGACCGTGGGTGGCGTCGTAGAACACGGTCTTGGCGTTGGGCACCGCAGAGCCGGAGCGGATCATGGTGGCGGTGGTGCTGATCACGTCGTGCATGCCCCCCAGCAGAAGGGTGGGAACGGTGATGTGGGACAGGAGCTCGCTCAGCTCCTCCTCGGTCTTGCAGTGGTTGAAGGGCTTTTTCGGGTTGATGCGGGAGCACTCGATGGGGATGGCGATCTGCCGGTCGTAGGCCTTCTGCTTTTTCAGCACCTTCGCTTTCTCCTCCTCGGATTCCGTGCCGGTGAGCTCAGGCCGCCCGCCGCCGAAACGCTCGTTCACATAGGCGTTCCAGCTCTCCTGGGTCTGGGCTGCCTGGATCACCCGCCACCGGGCCTCGCTGGTCTCCAGCCCGCCCCGGGGATGCGGCCCCGCCACGATGCCGAAGAAGCCCCGCACCCGTTCGGGGTGGCGCTGGCAGATGTACCAGCCGATCCCGGCTCCATGGGAAACGCCGCAGTAGAAGAAACGGTCGATCCCCAGCCGGTCGGCTACGGTCACAGCATCATCCGCCCAGATCTCCCACCAGCGATTGTCGTAGTCCTCCAGCACATGGGTGGAGCGGCCGAAGCCCCGGATCTGGATGCAAAGCACGTGGAAGCCCTCGTCTGCCAGCAGGGACAGATATCCGTCACCCTCCTGGAAGCCCTCCTGACAGGTGAGCAGCCAACGGTCGCCGGAGCCGATCTCCTCGCAGTAAAGCTCAATTCCTTCCGCAACGGGAATCATGGACATGTTCGTTTCCTCCCTCATATATTACTTATTTAATTGTATTTCCGCATCGTTTCTCCCGGCGGAGGCCTCGCCGCCGTCTGCGCGGGATCCCCGGATGATCTCGCCGCCGGTGTTTTCTGTTCATATACATAATAACATAATATGTGGAACAGTTATACAGCAACAATGGGGGACAAGCAAAGAATGAAACACAGGAGTCATCCGGGCCGTTCCGGAGCTTCAGTTCCCTGTTGCATCTGACGGGAAAATGAAGTAAGCTATAGACATCCGAAGAAAATCTGGAAAGGAGCGTTACGTATGAAAGATTTCAAAGGCAAGATCGTATTCGTATCCGGCGGCGCATCCGGCGCGGGCCTGGGCCAGGCCAAGGTCTTCGGCCGGGAGGGTATGAAGGTCGCCATCGGCGACGTGCGCGAGGACGCGCTGGAGAACGCCAAAAAGGAACTGATCGCTTTCGGCATCCCGGAGCAGGATATCCTGCCCATCAAGGTGGACCTGACGAACCGGGAGAGCTACACCGCCTGCGCCGACAAGATCGAGGAAGTGTTCGGCGGTCCTCCTCATCTGTTCATCCAGACCGCGGGCGTCAACTCCTTCGGCCCCGTGGAGGCCTCCACCTTCGACGACTTTGACTGGGTCATGGGCGTCGACCTCTTCGCCGTGGTGAACGGCCTGCTGATCTTTGTCCCGCGGATGATCAAGGCCTACGCCCACAAGACGGAGTTCTGGGTGGCCACCACCTCCTCCGGCGGTGCCTTCGGCGCAGGCTCCACCTGCGCCCCCTACAGCGCCTCCAAGGCCGCCGTGAACAACCTGATGTACTCCTATGACGAGGCTCTGCGGCCCTATGGCTCCGGCGCCACGGTCCTCTGCCCGGCCAACATCAACTCCAACATCGGCAACGCGGAAAAGTTCCGCCCCGCCAACCTGAAGAACACCGGGTACCACGTTTCCGAGGGCACCATGGCTCACCTGCGCAGCATCCATGCCCAGGGCATCGACCCGGTGGAGCTGGCCGAGATCCTGAAGGAGGGCATCGAGAACGAGCGCGTCATCGTCCTGCCCGACCGTCATCCCGAGACCTGGATCGCCCAGATGCGCCGGAACGACGAAGTCATCGAGAGCTATACCCTGACCCGGGCTGAGCGCGATGAATGGAACCGCAAGCGCAATGAGGCCCGCCGCAAGGAGATGGAGGCCATGTTTGCCGACGCCGGCGACGGGAAGGAAGGCGGCCGCCGGATGCCCAAGGGCTGGGAGGTGCCGGAAGGCGCCGAGGCCTTTGGCCATGCCCGTCACGACCTGGACTGGATCGACCCGACCCGCAAATAAACAGTACACTTCAAATCGGAACCACTTCGTTGGGTTCCGATTTGAGAAAACTGCGCTGCGCTCCCCGCACTCGCTCCGCTCGTACAGTCCGCTCCGCGAGCAGTATTTTGGGCAGAAATGAATTCCGCCCAAAATGATTCCCATTCTGTTCGCGGCTTGCGAGCCGCGAACTCTGCGAGGCGTTCGGGAACTTTGCCTACAGTCTGAAACCGCCGGGCCAATGGCCCGGCGGTCCGTTGATTTATCCATTTTTCCCTGTCAGTCCTCGTCCTTGACGATGCGCACGGCGATCCGCTCCTCCGGGTCGTCGATATTGTTATCCGCCAGGGCCTTGCTGCAGTTCTCGATCAGGTCGAAGTACACGTCCCAGTATTTCCCCGTTTCGCACCAGGAGCGCACATAAAAGATGTATGTATCGTCGTCCACGGCGCCCATGCGGGCGAAAGGAGCGGGGTCTGCCAGAACGCCTTCGGTCTCACTGGACGCGGCCAGCAGCACCCGCTTCACCAGCTCGGCGTCGATGTCGTTGGTGATCTTGAATTCCAGGTCGATGCGGCGCTTCGCCGCCGCGGTATAGTTCGTGATGCTGGCATTCATCAGCTCCCCGTTGGGCACGAAGATCTGCTTGTTGTCCAGAGTCATGACCGTGGTGTAGAAGATGCTGATATCCGTCACCACGCCCTCGGAGCCTCCGGCTTCAATATAATCCCCGATCTTGAAGGGGTGGAACAGGAGGATCATCAGTCCGCCGGCCAGGTTGCCCAGGGAACCCTGCAGCGCCAGGCCCACCGCCAGACCGCAGGAGGCCAGGATGGCGACGACGCTGGACATGGATACGCCCAGGATCTCCACCACGCTGATGATCAGAATGACGTAAAGCAGCAGCCGCAGGAATTTCTTGGCGATCTGCTTCAGGGTCTCGTCCATTTTCAGCTTGTCGATTGCCTTGCCCAGAGCCTTCATCAGCAGCTTGATCACGAAGCAGCCGATCACAAAGACCAGGACGGCGATGATGATCCGCCCGCCGTAGGTGCTGATGAAATCGATACCGCTTTTGAGGAATTCATTCATTCTTTTCTCCCCCTCTCCGTCGGTGTTATTCTACCATACCGTAAGCCGGGTGACAATGCGGGAAATCGGGAAAACGGATGAGCGGGACGGAGGGCGGAAAAACGGGGCAGCCGCAAACGGGCTGCCCCATGGACTATAACGCCTTCAGAAATAAAAATACCGGGTGGTCCTTTTGGTTCCTGTATTCATAACGGTCTGACTCAAACCCCAGTTTTTCGTTCAGCCGGATACTGGCGGTGTTATCGGTCCCGACCTGGTTTTGGATGATCCGGTAGCCAAGCTGCTTTGCCCGGTCGAGCAGCAGCAGGTTCGCCGCATACGCAAAGCCCATACGCCTGAAGGCGGGATAGATCTCGGCCCCGATGGATGCGATACTTTTGCTGTGCTCGTACAGCGATACGGCTCCGACGATCTCCCCGTCGTGAAGAACCGCGAACATCTCAAAAAACCTGCCGTGATACGAACCGGAGTTCCATTTGCGGATCATGCTGCGGATCTCGTCTTCCCTCAGATCCGGATATTGACCGGCACGGATGGCCTCGGCGTCCCCGAGGGAAAAATGCCGGATCGCGACTTTGACTGTATCCATAGGATCGACTCCTCACATCCATGTGTTTCGTTTTCGGTCCGGCCCAGGTTTCCCCGGGACCCCGTCTTGCGATTTGCAAGCCTTCGGTTCTGCGGAGCGGGTTGTTCTGCCGGGGCTCAGTATTTGCCGTTCGCCCAGAGGAGGTTCCCGGCGGCGTCCGTGATCCGCTCATATTCCTCCAACTCAGGGTCATAAGCGGAATCGTAGATCATTATGATCTGCTTCTGAATGAGGAAGCCGCTTTTGGTCACGATCTCCAGGCGGAAGGTCAGGTCGGACCCGATATCCAGCCCCTTGTCCAGGGAGGTCATTTCCTCCGCCAGGGTTTGGGCGGTGATGTCCAGGGTCTTCAGCTCCCTGCCTCCGGAGAGGTAGGTCACGGTCACGCTCTGAATATCCTCCATGCAGTCCGTCACCACCCGGTACTCCCCGTCATAGGTGGTTTTTCCCAGGCGGACGCCGCTGTTGAACCGGCACTCAAAGGAGGGCATGGGCAGGTACTCCCAGAAGAGCCAGCCCGGCATGTCCTCGGTCTTCACATAGGTCCTGCCTCCCTCGGTGATGCGGAGAGAGGACTGATCATAACAGCCAAACAGGTCCAGGGTCGCCGTTCCGGTGAGCTCCCGGCCGGGATCGCCGGTGAGGGGAAGAGAGAGACCGTTGAGTTCCAGGGTCACGGCGGTGTCCTCCCCGTATTCCCGCAGCCGGACGAAGAAACGGACCTCCGCCTTGCGGCTGTCCATATCCGCGTCCATCACCTCCCAGGCAAAGAGCTCCACGCGCTCATCCTGTTCCTCCAGCTGCTGCCGGATGGATTCCAGATCCCAGTTCATGCTGTTCTGGTTGGAGCGGAGCTCGTTCAGGGAGGACTGGAGGGTGCTGATCCTGCCGCTGAGGGCGGACACGGTGAGCAGGGAAACGATGACCACCGCCATGAGGATGGTGCGGTAGAGGACGCTCACGGTGGTCCTGGGCTCGGGCACGGCACTGTGGGTGTCCCGCTCCTCCCCCCGGGCGATGCGGTCCAGACGCCGGTTATAG
This sequence comes from Oscillospiraceae bacterium, assembly GCA_017617795.1. Lineage (GTDB taxonomy): Bacteria > Bacillota > Clostridia > Oscillospirales > Oscillospiraceae > UBA1774. Next base: position 28,021 of record JAFZVM010000013.1, on the reverse strand, counting down.
GCATGTACGCTGAGGGCGACGATGACTGCCGCCAATACAAGAACGATAATGATATAGACGATCAGATTGCTCATGGCTTTTCCTCCGTTCAGATGCCGAAAAACCGGCGAAAATCGCTGTAATAGCTTCTGGTCACGTCCACCAGGGTCCCGTCCGACAGGGTGAGGATGAATTTCATGGACAGGGATGGCCGGATCTTCCGCACATGGGCGGCGGAGACGATCACCGACTTGCTCACCCGCAGGAACTTTGACGGGTCCAGCGAAGCCTCCAGCTGATACATCCTGTCCTGGGCGAAGTAGGTGTCCTTCCCGGTGTGGATCTCCACGTCCTTCCCGAAGGCTTCGATGTACACCACCTCTTCCGCCGCCAGGCGGATCCGATCCCGGTCCCCGTCCCGGGCAGAGAGAAAGGCCGGGTACCGGCTGTTTTCCGTGAGGAGGTATTCTCCATCCTCCCCGGTCTCCAGCCCGTGGGCCGCGAGGCAGGCGATGACCTCCTCTTCCTTCTCCGGCGATACGGATATGCATATCTTCATGGGCGTCCCCTCTTTCCTTTGCGGGTCCATTATAACAGAACATTTTTCCTTGAAAAGGCCTGGGAAACAAGATGCACCGGAACCAGGCACAAGTTGCAGGAACGGCGCCATGGACCCCTCCCGGGAAGCGATTTCTGATGTCTTATCCGGATAAAAAGGCTGTCTGCCTCCCTTCGGAAGCAGACAGCCCGACTTTGTTTTCCAGCGGATCGGGAACGTTTACAGCCCCGACTGATAGAAGGGGTCGAAGGCCTCCCGGATCCGTCCCATCCAGACGTGGACGTTGGAATAGAGCCTTCCGGTGGCCTCACCGGCCTTGCCGGCGACGCCGGGGCTGGAGGAATAGAAATGGCGCTTCGCGTCTGTGGCCCGGGATACGGCGCCCAGCTCTCCCACGTAGGACATGGCCTTGGGATCCGTGCGGTCCCACATGATCAGCAGCTCGTTGGAGGCAAAATGGCTGTACTCCATGGGGATGATCTGATAGTTCTCCGGGGCGTCGAAGATCTTCCCGGTATCCGTGAAATCATGGATGTAAGTGCCGATGGATTCGCACACGTCGCACATGTGCTGCACGGACTCCGCACCGGCCTTCTGGGGCAGCCAGCTGCCCCCCAGGCGCAGGACGCTCTGGAGCCGGGAGACGATCATGAAGTAGTCCATGTGCTCTTCCCACCATTTCTCCAGCTCCCGGGGGATCCGCTCGCCCCCGGTCTCCCGGACGACGTCGAAGAGGATCTTTTCCTCGTACTCCCGCTCCCGCAGGGAGTGTGCGGCGATGTGCACCACCAGGGGCATGGAGAGGGCTTCCTTATAGCCTCCGGTCCATTTCTTCCAGAATTCGTTGGCGGAGTCCGTCATCATCAGGGTCAGGGGCAGGTAGAAATACTTCTGCACGGTGGCGCAGACCTCCGCCTCTCCCAGGGCCAGCATGGCCCGGCACACGTCCTGAATATCCTTGTAGTTGAATACGTAGACCCGGCTGCAGTCGCTGTCCATGAACACCTTGTGGTGGGGGCTGATTCCCTCCGTGCGGATCTCCGCAGGACCCTTGCACCGGTCCAGGGCCACGGCGATCTTGGTGACGATGCCCAGCTTGCCAGCGTTGCCCGCGTAGCCCTTCACGATGCTTCGCAGGCTGGGCCCCGGGCTTTCCGGACAGAACCAGCCGGAGCCCGTCTGCAGGGAGCCAGTGCGCAGGATCTCCCCCTCCGGGGTGACCATCTCCACCCCCAGCAGGTACCGGGTGGGGCGGGAGGTCCCGTACTGCACGTGGTGGTCTCCACCGGTGCAGGCGATGTTCACCAGAACGGAGCCCCCGGGGCCCACGGCGGCGGCGGTGTAGCTCAGCCCCCGCTTCCGCACCTCCGGATACAGCTGGATATGCCGCACCCCCGGCTCGATCACCGCGTACCGGTCCTCCTCGTTGATCTCCAGGATCCGGTTCATGCGCTTGAAGTGCATGATGATGGAGTTTTCCCGGGTGGAGTAGGCGGTGGGGATGCAGCCGGCCACCACGCCCACGTATTCGATGCGGTGCTTGTTGCACAGCCGGACGATCTGCGCCACCTCCTCCGCGCTGCCCGGAAGCAGGATGGCATCGGCGCTTTTGTGGGCCATGGGGATCTCCGGGGTCTGGGCCCGGTTCCCCGCCAGGATGTACTCCTCCCGGCTGATGTTCTTTTCGCCCACGATGGCCGCGAATTCGCGGTACAGCTCTTCGGACAGACTCATGCCTCCGCCTCCTCCCGTATATGCGCCGCCAGAAACTCCGTCAGATCGAGATACCGGACCGGCTGTTCTCCCTCCGGAGAAAGGGCGTCTCTGCAGTAGGGACAGCAGGATACGATGGCCTCGGCCCCCGTAAAGGCGGCCTCCCGCAGCCGTTCCCCGGCGGTAAAGGCGGCCAGGTCCGGATCGGTCTCCTGGGCCTGGGCGCCGCAGCACCAGGCCTCCTCCTTATACCGGACCATCTCCTTCAGGGTGACGCCGGGGATGGCCTTCAGCACCTCCCGCGGCGGGTCGTATACGCCGTTTTCCCCCCGGTTCCAGTGCTTCTCCGGCACGTGCAGCCCGTAGGAGCGGATCTCCCCCTCCCAGGGAACGTAGGTCTCGGAGAGCCTGCCCAGCATGCAGGGGTCGTGGTAGGTCAGGGTAAGGGGCTTTTCCGTGCCCCTCAGCCGCAGACGGCCGTCCCGGATGAGCTCCGCCGCGATCTGGGTGATGTGCTTCGTCTCAAAGGGCGTCTCCGTCACCCGGGGATAGTAATTTCGGAAGCTGCCGAAGCACTCGGCGCAGGCGGTGATCACGGTGCGGATCCCCTGTTCCCGGAAGAGCCGGGCGTTTTGCCCCATCTGCTCCGCCGCCTGCTCCCGCAGACCGGCGCGCCAGAGATACGCGCCGCAGCACCGTTCCTCCCTCAGGATCCGGAAGCGCACGCCTCCCGCCTTCAGGATGCGGATGGCGGCCAGAGCGGTTTCCGGACGCCGGTAAATGTCGCAGCCCAGGAAGAGGACGGTATCCGCGTTTTCGTCCTCGGTCAGATCCTCCGGGAGGCGGGCAAGGCGCTCCTCCGGGGGCAGGCCGTGGCGGTTGCCGGTCTTGCGGATGTTCTCCGCCGTCCTCCGCTTCGCCTCGGGCAGAAAGCCGGATTCCGCGCAGTCCTGCCGCAGTGCGTAGATGGTCTCCTGGAGCTCCATGTCCCGCACGCTTTTGCAGTTCACGTCGCAGGCTCCGCAGGCGGTGCAGCCGTGTACCAGCTTCGCCATGCCCTCCGACCACTGCAGCTTGTTTTCCATACGCTCCCGGGCCATGTTCAGCAGGCCCTGGCCGGAGCAGGCGTCGAAGCCGTATCGGGCGTGGATGGGGCAGACCTCGGCGAAATCCCAGCCCCACATGCGGGAGGGCAGGATCCACTTGCACTGGCCGCAGTGGTTGCAGCTCTCCATGGTATACCGGAATCGGTTCAGATCAGACATTCTGCCGCACCTCCCTCAGAAACACAGCTTGCCGGGATTGAGGATCCCGTCCGGATCGAAGATCTTTTTCAGCCTGCGGATGGCGTCCAGGGATACGGGCTCCGTGTACACCAGCTCGGGCAGCCGTCCGTAGGGCCGGTCGTAGTACGCCCCCAGGGGCATCAGCTCCCGGGCCATGCGGAACAGGGCTTCCTCCGCCTCCGCCGCCGCGGCCTCCCCCTCGCCGGGAAACAGGTCGCATTCCACCCGGAAGGCGCGGCCCTGCACCTGGGGCTGCAGCAGGATCCCGGCCTCCGGGAACCGGGCCCGGATCGCCTCCGCGATGGCCGTGGTTTTGCTGGGAGGCGCCAGGAGCACCAGCTCCCGTTCCGGGCCTCGGCGGCATTTCCAGCAGACCTCCCGGCGGTCGCAGTCCGTGAGCGTTTCCTCCAGCTTTTCCGGCGTGCAGGGGAGGAAGGCAGGCGCCGTTTCGCAGGGGAGATCAAATTTCGCGCACGCCTCCCGCACATAGCCCGAATAGATGTCCACCCGTTCCTCCGGGTAGCGGTCGAAGCCGCAGACCCGGCAGAGCATGATCCAGGGGGCGGCGCCCGACAGGGCCTTCTCCTCCTCCGGCGTGTCTCCGAAGGCCTGGGCGAAGTTCCGGCGGTCCAGGATGATGAGCTCATCCGGGATGCGCTCCCGGCACAGGTGGTTGGCCAGGCGGACCAGCGGTCCCGGCTCCTCCGCCTGCACGAAGAAAAGCCGGCTGAGGCTGGGCAGGACCTCCGCCTTCAGGGTGGCCCAGGTGACCAGACCGAAGGTGCCCTGGGCGGCGGTGAACAGGCGGTAGTAGTCCACGGAGCCGGGGCCCCAGGGCAGGACCTTGTCCGAGCTGTTCTCCTCCATGGTCCCCGGCCCCGAGGCGGAGCCCGTGCGGAACACATCTCCGGTGCCGAAGACCACCTCCAGGGTCAGCAGGGGATCGGGGTAGTCGTACTGGTATTTGGGAATGAGCACGGCCTCCTTCTCCAGGGCGCTGGCCAGGGCGGACTTGTTCGCCCTGGGCAGGAAGGGGAGATTGAGGCGCAGGCCCTTTTCCCGCATCTTCGGGATCAGTGCCCCGAAGGTGACCCCCGCCTCCACCCGGGCGTACCGGGCCTTGCGGTCGATCTGCAGGATATGGTCCATGCGGGAAAAGCAGACGGTTTCTGCGGCCGGGTTCACGGACGCGCCGTGGAAATGCGGCGGTCCGGAGCTCAGGGGAACCAGAGGCGTACCGGTCCTCCGGGCCTCCAGCACAAGGTCCTGGACGTCCCGGGTGCTTTCGGGAAACAGCAAGGCGGATCCCTCCTTATGAGCAGTTGATATTTATAGTCTTTTATTATGATTTGTCGGCGCAGTCAGCCGTGATGATCTCCGCACTTTGGATCATGTCCCGAACCGTTTTCCCGTCCGGGAGCGGCTGGTCGAACAATTCCTCTATGGTCTCGTCCGAGATCCCATCAAAAACGTCAAAGCAAACACGGCACAAACAGGCCGCGCCGGGGGATTGACGCCATAAGCTGAGGTAGTGGCACCCTTTGTTGCTCTCCTGCTGGATAAGGTATTGTATGCCATGATGGGAAAACTCTGCAAAACCGTCGGAAAGGATCGTCTCGGCGATCGTTTTCATGCTGTGCCTCCCTTGTCCCGCTGTTTTCGCCGGACTTCGAAGAACGATCTCTGCTCCCCGGGAGTGCTTGAACTCCATGGAGCCCGTCTCCTGAGGGGCAGTCGTTTTGATGATTATATTATAGGTAATCATGCGGTACGACGCAAGCGTTACCCATAGCGAAGCGGCTTCATTCCTTCATTAGCCCCGCAGGGGCGGCTTCATTGAAAAAAGCACTTGCCGAAGCAAGTGCTTTTTTCATGGTGGGGGCGGGTGGATTCGAACCACCGTAGGCATAGCCAGCAGATTTACAGTCTGTCCCCTTTGGCCACTCGGGAACACCCCCGCGTCGTCGCCGCAAGCTCCGGATCGTCTCGCTTCCGGCCAAGGCCGAAAGCTCGCTCCCTTCGCTGCGGCTCCTCTTCAAATCGAAGCATCCGCTTCGATTTGAGATTGAGGAATTCAATTGTGACAAATCGCCTATATCCCCCGTTTTCGCGGCGCGACCCAGCGAAGTGGTCGCGGCGCGAGGAGGAGGTGCGATGAAGCGAATGAGTTTTCGCGCTTGCGCGGAAACGAATATGCGCAATCCGCACCGACGATGGAGCTGGTGGACGGACTTGAACCCCCGACCTGCTGATTACAAATCAGCTGCTCTACCGACTGAGCTACACCAGCATGAGGCGCCGCGTCAATACCAGCAAGGGGAATCATAACAAAGATGAATGGGTTTGTCAATATCCGATAAAGAAAAAGTTTTCAGTCGCGGAGGAGGACTTTTCGGGGCCGTTCCGAACCGGCGCCGCCGCAGGACCCGGAACCTCTTTACATTTTCCGCGTCCATGCATATAATGGGAGCGCAATATGCGCCGCACCCGCCCGGAGCGGGGCGACAGCAAGGAGGAATTGAATATGAACGGTAAACGCTTCAACACCCGTAAGCTCACCGGGCTTGCCCTGCTCACAGCCATCGTGGTGGTGCTCCAGCTCCTGGGCTCCTTCATCCGATTCGGCACCTTCTCCATCTCCCTGGTGCTGGTGCCCATCGTGGTGGGCGCCGCCCTGTACGGTCCCTGGGCGGGGTGCTGGCTGGGCTTCGTTTTCGGCATCGTGGTGCTTCTGAGCGGAGACGCGGCTGCCTTTCTGGCCATCAGTCCCCTGGGCACGATCCTCACCGTCCTGGTGAAGGGCTCCCTGGCAGGTCTCTGCGCCGGAGCGGTGTACAATCTGCTGTCCAGGCATGAGACCCCTGCCGTGATCACCGCAGCCGTCGTCACCCCTGTGGTGAATACCGGCGTGTTCCTGCTGGGCTGCCTGGTCTTCTTCATGCCCACCATCCGGGAGTGGGCTGCACGCTTCGGCTACGAAAACGCCGGCACCTTTATGATCCTGGGCCTGGTGGGGGGCAACTTCCTGTTTGAGCTTTTGTTCAACATCGTGCTGAGCCCCGTGATCGTCCGGCTGATCCGCATTGCCCGGAAGGATAAGAATTAACGCTGCGGAACGGAGGGAAAGACCATGATCCTTGCGTTTGATATCGGCAATACCAACATCGTCCTGGGGGGATTGGAAGGGGAGAAGACCCTGTTCCTCACCCGCATCTCCACCAGCCTGGATAAGACCGAGGCGGAGTACACCGTTTTGATCAAGGAACTGCTGGAGATCCACCAGGTGGACCTGAAAAAGGTGGAGGGCTCCATCATCTCCTCCGTCGTGCCGCCCCTCATCAGCATCATGAAGAACGTGGTGCTGCTCCTGACGGGGAAGGAAGCCATGGTGGTGGGACCCGGCATGAAGACCGGGCTGAACATCGCGGTGGGCGATCCCAAGGAGCTGGGCGCGGACCTGGTGGTGGCTGCGGTGGCCACCCTGGACAAGTACCCCAAGCCCCAGATCATCATGGACCTGGGCACGGCCACCACCTTTTCGGTGATCGACCGGGAGGGCTTTTTCCGGGGAGTCATCATCTATCCCGGCGTGATGGTCTCCTTCGACGCCCTCACCGCCCGCACGGCCCAGCTGCCCCGGATCTCCTTCGACGAACCGAAGCAGGTCATCGGCACCAACAGCGTGGACAGCATGCAGAGCGGCCTTATCTACGGCAACGCCGCCATGGTGGACGGCCTCATCGACCGGATCGAGGAGGAATTGGGAGATACCTGCACCGTGGTGTCCACCGGCGGGCTGAGCTCCAAGATCATCCCTCATTGCCGTCACAAGGTGATACACGACGATAATCTGCTTCTGGAGGGTCTGCGCATCCTCTATGAGAAAAACAGACCGAAGGAAAGAAAACAAAGAAAGGGCGGTAAAGAATCATGATCAAAACCATCTACGGCCGCGTATTCAGCGTCCTGGTGAAAAAGCCGTTCCGGCTTTGGGGCATCACCCTGCTGGGCATCTTTCTCACGAGTCTGGGCAGCGCTTTGTCCGGCTTTGTGCCTCTGATTGCCCTTGCCATTGCGCTCCTCATGGGCCTGGGCATCAACCGGGTCTATCTCCTGGGCTACCGGGGGGAGGACATCCGGGTGGAGAACCTGTTCGACGGTTTCCGTCAGGATTTCGGCAAAAAGCTGGCGGGCTCGGCCTGGGCGGAGCTGTTCAAGCTCCTGTGGGGCCTGATCCCCATCGTGGGCTTCATCTTTGCCATCATCCGGTCCTATGAATACGCCTTTGTGCCCTACATCCTCATGGAGCGGCCCGAGGTGAAGGCGCTGGATGCCAGGAAGGTCTCCCGGGAGGAGACGAAGGGCTGGAAGGGCCTCATGTTCGGTGCGGATATCCTTACCGCTGTCCTGGTCGCGGTGGCGTTCCTGATCCTGATCGCCCTGAGCGCGATCCCGGTGATCGGCGTCCTCTTCCGGCTGGTGACCTTCATCTATGTCCTGTGCTGCATCGCCTTCCTGCCTCTGCTCTACGGCCTGCTCCACGCGGCCTTCTATGAGGAGATCACCACCGGCCGCATGGCTTCGGAGCGGGCGGCTCAGGAAGCCTCCGCATACGATGTGGGCTCCGCTGCCGGCTCCGCATCTCCTATGATCTACTGCCCCGGCTGCGGCAGCCCCGTCAAGGCGGACTCCCGCTTCTGCCCCAACTGCGGACGCGCTCTGGCGCCGCAGATCCCTCAGCCGGCGGAGGAAGCTCCCCAGGAGCCGAAGGATCAGACGGAAGAATAATCCAACCGCTTTTATGAAGAACAGCCGAGCCCGTATGGGCCCGGTTGTTTTCTCTTTTTCGAAACTCAGTATACGGATATGGATTCTATATCCTTTACGATGATCATGTACGCTCCGTCCCGCAGGTACAGCAGGAGTTCCAGCATGTCCTCCTCCGTCAGACTGACGCAGCCCGCGGTATTCCAGGTGCCGGTGCTTTTGCAGTGCAGGAAGATGGCGCAGCCCCGGCCATGGTCCGGCGGGTCCAGGTTGAAACCGATATTCACGGCGTATTTGTACTGGTAATAGTCGATCAGGTGCTCCCCGGAGACGGGCGTATCGCTTTCGACCCAGGTGTTGTAGGTGTCGTTATCCTCCGACGACCAATAGGAGTTCTCCGTGATCTGTCGGTAAGTCATGCCGGTCCCCGGATCCGGACCGAGACCGAAAGCGAGGGTCAGAGGAAAGGAGCCGATGGGGGTGGTGCGCGTGCCCATGATCCGGGAGTCCGCCTCCACCAGTCCGTTTCCGCCATATCCGCAGCAGACGTCCATCCGCAGCCGCCAGGAGCCGTCCTCCGCCTTTTCCCAAAATGTCAACTCGTGGTCCACCGCCAGCACGATCTGGTCCGTCTTTTTTGCCGTTTCCGTCGCTTCCACCGCGGCCCGCAGGGGGCTCATCCACCGGCCCTGTTCATCGAATCGGTAATCGCTGCCCGCAATGGATACGACCTTGTCCGCAGCGACCGTTCCGTCCTCCCGGAAATAATAGGTATAACCGTCCCAGTCGTACAGGCCTGCTTCATGGGAGATCACGCTGCCGCTGCCGTCCGTCAGGTATGCCAGTCCGTCCCGTACCATCAGGTTCCCGCGCTTTTCCGGCTCCGGAGGCGGCGGGCTTTCCGCCGGGGGATCGAAAGGTTCATCTGCAGGGGACGGAGAATCCGGAACTGCGGTCATCTGCGGGCTGGGAGCCGCCTGCGGCGGGACAGGGAAAACGCTCGGTTCGGCAGTCTCCGCAGGGATCGGGAAGTCCGCAGCCTCCGCTTCCCCGCGCCCTGAATCCGGCTGCTCCTGACAGGCGGCCAGACTTGCCATCAGGACTGCCGCGGCCAGTAAGGCAAGCAACGGTTTCTTTTTCTGTCTCATCGGCGCATTTTGTCAGTTTACCGGATCAATGATGATCACGGGGTTTAGAGTGGAATCCAGGACCTTCAGCAGCCGCAGCATATCATCACCGTTAAGCTTGATGTCTCCGTATCCGGTGTAGAGATCACCGTTGCTGCCAACTCCATCCAGGAACAGTGCGGCCCCGGCACCCGGCGTTGCGGAACCTGCGGTCTCCCCATCTCCGTTATAATCGAAGAAGATCCCGGCGACGCTGCGGCCAGAGGTAAGCTGCCGATAGATGTTCTCGCTCTTGGTCCAGTCCTTGTATCGGGCGCTGTCGGCCTGGATCGTGTTGTAGTATCGGGAGTTCTGATCCGTGACCCATACGTCCCCGTCGCGTAGCGTTTTCTGCCTGAGTCCGGTTTCCAATGTGCGGTCGGAGAAGCAGAACAGGATATTGAAGGTGCCGCTTGGGGTGCAGTGATCCCCTTCATGCTTGTCGGTCGTGGTACCATTGGAGCCGATGGAAGCAACGATATCGGAGAGCCTGGTTTTCCAGGCTTCATCCGTCCACTCTGCCACGCACAGTCTGGCACCGTATTGACCGTTGTATTCGTATGTGCTGACAAATACGACCTGTTTGCTTTGAGGATTCAGTTCCTTCGGCTTTGTTAAAGTAACACCATTCTGCGGCCGGAGGGATGCCAGGATCTCCTCTGCGCAGTCGGAGCAGGCAACAAAGTTGTCATAACCTGCGGACGACCATTGAACGTCCGTAGGCTGGCAGAAAAACAAGTTGTATCGTTCTCCGTTCTGCGCGGTGAGCATTCCCTGATAGGATACAATGGTTGGATTATCCAGAAAGCTGAAATCGTCAGCCGCATACATGACCAAACTGAAGAAATTGCCGCCGCAGCCGTCGAGCACACTGGTAATCTCATATAAGGAAATCCCGTCCCAATGCTCTCGGGAGACGCATTTTGCATTGATTGCTGCGGGGATCGTTACGGAGTAAAGGTCTGTGTTAAGCGTGGCTGCGTTTTGACTGTTGCTTCCGGAATCCCCGAATATCCAATTCTGATACTCTGCTATACCGTATATCGTTTCCGCTTCGATCTCGCTGAGAATCGCGACATCTGCCACAACAAAGTCCATATCCAGATCACTTTGATCGATCTGTCGGCCTCCGAGTTTCTCATGAGCGTCAACATACAGGAACACATAGGGCGTCCGATTGTCCGGGTAAAAGAGCCCAGGATACGGCTCGGAACAGCCGAAGTCATCTGTCTTATACCCATCGCCGAATGCCTTGATGACTTCGCCCAAGGTATGCCCTCGGAAGGTCGTCGGATCATTCTGGTCCGGCGTTACGCCTTGTGCCTGGGCAATCAGCAGGTCTATGCGGTTAGAATAGCGGATAGATTTCCCGTCTGTATCTAGGACCCAGGCATCCGGTCCGATCTTATACCATAGGTGCCCCTCAGAAGATTCCGCATAGGAAATCTCATAAACCCAATACTTATCTCCCTTAGCAGTCCAGATTGTTTTTTCCGCGCGTATACTGGGCGCTTTCCTCATCTGGACGGTATCGACCAGAATCTCGATCGTGCCGAGCGAAGCATCCAGGTCCCAGTCTGTCGGAGAATTGTTTTGCGAGAACGCCGCATATTCACTGTTTTTATCAGCGATCCAGGCATTCTTCCCGATTCTGTACCAAGTATATCCATCCGCATGTGAAATCTCAAAAACCCGGAATTCTTCGCCCATTATCGTCTTGGCAACTTCTTCGCCGGATGTGCTGGGGGAAGAACGGACCCGCAGGGCATCTACTATAATCACAATTTTCCCGATCGTTTCACCATCATCTATTCCACCGATAGCTGAAACATTTCCCCCGGAATCCTGCTGTGGAGTTTGAGTCGGAACGGGCGTAGTAGTCGATGTCTCCTCTGAAGAACTTTTGAGGTATCTCGTATTGACAAGACTATATCCATGTGCACTGAATAAATCACCTCGATCAAATATTTTCAAGTATAATGGGTCGTCCACCGCACAGATGATAGGAGAAGGACAACTATTCTTGACGACAGACGGGACATCATTTGAGTTATCTGACCAATATGCTCCGTCACCCTCAGACCACACCAACGGAATATTAATAAAGCTGTATTCAAGACCGCCAAGTTGATATGTTGTGTAATTTGTTTCATGACTCCTGTCAGGAAGATCCTTCGCCGATAGATTATTCAAATAACAAGAAACGGTATAAGCAATATCATTGTAACCACCGTCATTAAAGTACTTATCAAACGACCAGCAAAACTTTAATTTGCCTTCTGTGGTATTAGAACGGGTTTCCTCGATTCTAGAGTTTTTTGGAGAATAAGGATAAGTATAAGTGTACGAATCTATGTAACACCAATCATCCCCATAATCGCTTATGGTCATTTCAAACCAACGTTCACCTATTTCATTACCATACAGCGTAACACCGCCTGAAAACTTGGATGTCCATGTTCCAAGAATTCCAGAGTTGAAAACAATTGATCTCACGGCATCGTTTGTGATAACGCTCGGAACCCAATGCCACCCCGCCCCATCATCGTTGTTTGCAAAATCAAGTCGTATCGGGATTGTAACTCGTTCCGTCACAGTTTCATATTCATATTCGGTTGTAATGTAATAAATATCGAAGCTGTTTTGGTCAGCCATATACGGACCATCGTGTCCTGTGTTCAAATAACCAAAGTGATGAACAGCATTTGGCCAAGACGGGATTTGCGTAACATCTAAAACTGAGGACAAAAACTCAAAAGAAGTATAGTAATCAAGCGATTCCTGCTCAATGCTCTGTAATGGGAGGATGTGATCACTGTGTTTTGAATCTGAGTAGACATCAAATTCCTCAAGAAGCCAGCCTTCATTATATAGAATATAGGTCATTTTGAAGTTACGTTCGATTTGATATAGAAGATTCTTTGCTTTGATGCTAACCCAGACAAAATCGGTCTTCTCTTCTATGTTTGTCTGACGCTTTATGATAGAAAATTCAGTGACCTCTAGCGAGTTGTCCACAAAATCGAAGGAATCACAGTCAATTACGTCATTTATAAGCGTTTCATTGTCAATGCCTTCGGAGATGCCCCGGTTGGTTGGCTTGACTTCAAAATCCTGCGTTTCCCCGCTATTACCCGGTTTCTTAATATCTGTCGAACAGGAAGAAAACAATAAGACTACCACGAAAACTGCTATACAAAGCATTCGTTTCATCATTTCAAGACCTTTCCTTGTAATATAGTGCTATAGTGCGTTGTTTATGGAATATATGCCATCGATGTAAAGCTGTCAATCGGTATACTTGGTATTATGCATTGAAGAAAAGACAGATTGTCATTTTAAGCTTGTCATATAGGCGGTGTAAGATTGAAGCAAATTCCGATATCTCCCATTTGATAATACAAAGTATAGATAATATATCTGGCATAGTCAATAGATTGCACATGGCCACCATATAGGGCAAAGCTCATGAGAAATGATTTTTCTGGAAAATGCGCTTGACTATGCCGGAAAGCTGTGGTATAGTGCCTTTACCTGTCCCCGGATGGGTTTATTTTCGTGCGCCCAGCCGGCAAAGATCAGGGAGGCAGCCCGGCCTTCGGGCCAAATTCGATAAGGAGGTGCCGAAACCATGGCGAAGAACGGGTCCCGCGTAAGGGTCACGCTCCGTTGCAACGAGTGCAAGCAGAGAAACTACAACACGGTGAAGAACAAAAAGAACACCACCGAGCGGCTTGAGATGAACAAGTACTGCCGTTTCTGCCGCAAGCACACCGTCCACACGGAAACGAAGTAAGGGACGGGAGGAAGAACATTGGCTGAGAAAATGGAAAAGACCACTGAGACCAAGTCCGGCAAGAAAAAGCAGAACTGGTTCCAGCGGGCGTGGGCCGGCCTGAACCGCTGGTTCCGCGAAATGAAGAGCGAGCTCAAGAAGGTCGTCTGGCCCACCCGGAAGCAGGTCATGAAGAACACCGTCGTGGCCGTCACCGTGATGGTCGTCTCCGGCATCGTGCTCTGGGCCTTTGACCAGGTGGCCATGCTGGTGGTGCAGACGCTGATCTCCATCGGCGGCTGAGGGTACCGGAATGGCTGAGCTTGCACAATGGTATGTCCTGCATACCTATTCCGGCTATGAGAACACCGTCTCCGCGTCCATCATGAAGGCCCGGGAAAACCGGCACATGGAGGACCTGATCCTGGAGGTCAACATCCCTCTGGAGACCGTCACGGAGATCGAGGACGGGAAGACCGTCACCAAGGAAAAGAAGCTTTTCCCCGGTTATGTTCTCGTAAAAATGATCCTCACGGACGAAAGCTGGCATCTCGTGCGCAACGTGCGCGGGGTCACCGGGTTCGTGGGCAGCGCCGGAAAGGCCATCCCTCTGACCGAGGACGAGATCCTCGCCCTGGGGGTGGAGAAGCGGGAGCTGAACCTGGGCTTCCAGCTTGGGGACAGCGTAAAGGTGCTGGATGGGCCTCTGGAGGGCTTCATCGGCACGGTGGACGAGCTGGATCCTGCCCGGAACCGGGTACGGGTGACCGTCTCCATGTTCGGCCGGGAGACCCCGGTGGAGCTGGAGCTGGATCAGGTGGAGGCCATCGAACACTGAGGGCAGCATATCCGTCTCCCGGCCCGGGAGACAAGCACGTGGGAGGAAGGCAATGGATCCTTCCGCCAGCGCATACCGGCGCATAGCCGGTGCACACACCACAATATATTTGGAGGAAACGTACAGTGGCACAGAAAGTAACCGGAATCGTCAAACTGCAGATCCCTGCCGGCAAGGCGACCCCCGCGCCCCCTGTTGGCCCGGCCCTGGGTCAGCACGGCGTGAACATCGCCGCCTTTACCAAGGAGTTCAACGAGCGGACCAAGGCCGATATGGGCCTGACCATCCCCGTTGTCATCACCGTTTATTCCGACCGCAGCTTCACCTTCATCTGCAAGACTCCCCCCGCCGCCGTCCTTCTGAAGAAGGCCGCCGGTATCGATAAGGCCTCCGGCGTTCCCCAGCGGGACAAGGTGGCCACCATCTCCGCTGAGGACTGCCGCAAGATCGCCGAGCAGAAGATGCCCGACCTGAACGCCGCCGATATCGAAGGCGCGTACCGGATGATCAAGGGCACCGCCCGCAGCATGGGCATCGTGGTGAAGGAGGACTGAGAGCATGTTCAGAGGAAAGAATTATCAGGAGAGCGCCAAGCTCATCGACCGTGCCGTTCAGTATGATCCCCAGGATGCCATGGATCTCGTCATCAAGGCTTCCAAGGCGAAGTTCGACGAGACCGTCGAGCTCCATATCAAGCTGGGCGTCGACTCCCGCCATGCGGATCAGCAGGTCCGCGGCGCCATCGTCCTGCCCCACGGCACCGGCAAGACCAAGCGCGTGCTGGTCTTCTGCAAGCCCGAGCGGGAAGAGGAAGCCAAGGCCGCGGGCGCGGACTTCGTGGGCGGCCAGGAGCTGGTCCAGAAGATCCAGAGCGAGAACTGGTTCGATTACGACGTGGTCGTCGCCACCCCGGATATGATGGGCGTGGTGGGCCGTCTGGGCCGTGTCCTGGGTCCCAAGGGCCTGATGCCCAGCCCCAAGTCCGGCACCGTCAGCCCCGACGTGGGCAAGGCCGTCACCGAGATCAAGGCCGGTAAGGTGGAGTACCGTCTGGATAAGACCAACATCATCCACTGCCCCATCGGCAAGGTCTCCTTCGGCGCCGACAAGCTGGTGGAGAACTACAACGCCCTCATCAGCGCGGTCATCAAGGCGAAGCCCGCCGCCGCCAAAGGCCAGTATATCCGCAGCTGCGTAGCGGCCAGCACCATGGGCCCCGGCGTGAAGATCAACGCCGCCAAGGCTCAGGCGTAAAAAACATCGAAAATACCGGAGCGATCCCATGCGGATCGCTCCGGTTTCTTTTTTTACCCGGCGGCGGTTTCACGCCTGCTCCGCCGTCAGCACTCCGTCCTTCATCCGCAGGACCAGGTCGGCGGCCTCCGCCACCTCCGGGTCGTGTGTGACCACGATGACGCAGCGGTCCTCCTCATGGGCCAGCTTCCGCAGGATGTCCATGACGATGCGGGTGTTCTCTCCGTCCAGATTGCCGGTGGGCTCGTCCGCCAGAAGCACCGGCGCGCCGGAACACAGGCTCCGGGCGATGGCCACCCTCTGCTGTTCGCCGCCGGAGAGGGCCGAGGGAAAACGCTTGTGCTTGCTTTCCTCAATGCCCACCTTCACCAGGGCTTCCGCTGCTCTGATCCGGGCCTGGTTCTCCGGGATACCCTGCATCTCCATGGGGAGGCACACGTTCTCCAGGACGGTGAGCAGGGGCAGGAGGCAGAAGGCCTGGAAGATGATGCTGACCCCCTCCCGGCGGTACTTGTCCAGGTCCAGGGTCTTCAGGTTCTCCTCCTGCAGGATCACATCCCCTTCGCCGGGGGCGTCCAGCCCCGCCAGCATGCTCAGCAGGGTGCTCTTCCCGCTCCCGCTGGGCCCGACTACTGCGTACAGCTTTCCGGCCTCGAAGCCACAGGTCGCGTTTTTGACCACCGGAGAAGTCCCTCCGGGGTAAGTATAGGATACGTTGTCTAAAGTGAGGGTGTTCATCGGAATACCTCCTGTATTTGAGTGAATAAGGAATAGCGAATAGGGAATAGTTGAAGGAGCGCCGCTTTGCGGCGGTATTTCACTCTGTTTGTCCGGATACCTCTTCCCTTTTAACGCCCGCAGGGCGCCTTATTCCTTTGCCTGCAGCTGGGCCAGCACGTGCTTCCTGGCACAAATCCAGGCAAACACCCCGCTGCCGACGGCGCAGGCCGCCAGGTGGGCAAGCAGATACAAGGCAAAGGGTCTCATCACCCCTCCCGGGTCCGGCCTCTGGATCAGGATCACCAGAATAAAGCCCAGAAGCAGACCCACGAAGGCGCACAGCACCTGGGCCAGAGTATAGATCCCCACGCATTTTCGCGCCTTTGCCCCCAATGCCCGCAGGATGCTGATCTCGCCGGAAGCGTGGAGCACCGTGAGCCCCGGCAGCACACACCCCAGGAGGAGCGCCGCCGCGATGGTCAGAGGGTACAGGGTCTCCAGCAGCCGGTGGATCTTATAGATCCGGTCCGCGTTGGACGTATCCATGTGGAACTTCGCCGCTCCCTTGGTCCCGTCCAGGATCCCCTGGATGAAGATGCGGAAATCTCCGACGCTGTGGTAATCCATCAGGACGTATTCCGCAATATCCAGGGCAAACACAGGGAAGAGGCAGCCGTACTGGATATGGGCGGCTGCAGGGAAGAATCCGGTGCGCTCCCAGTTTTCCCCTTGAATGAGCCCCACCACCGCGGCGAAGGGCCGCCGGCGGTCCCGCAGCTGCTCCAATGTCTCCCCCGGCTCGAAGGGATTTCCGTTCTTGGAGAGGTTCGTGAGCCACTGGTCCTCATTCACCCGCACCCTGTCACCCAGTTCCACTCCCAGCTCCTCGGCATGGCCCGCGTACAGGACGCAGACTTGCCGCTGGGAGGCCAGAAAGGTCCCCTCGTCCCAGCCCTCCGCCCAGAGGATCTCCGGCGAATGCAGGAGTTTGTCGAAGCGGTTGACGAAGTAAGAGGGGGCGGCGGTCATCTGGATCTCGCAGTCCCGGCTGAAGGTCTCATAATAGGCGTCCCGCACATAGCCGGAGTTCTCCACCTTCCTGGCCCGCTCATAGCCGATGTTGGACAGCACCGGCTTCACCTCCACCTGCTGATACAGCTCCCCATAGATCCCCCGGAGCACCGTCACCAGGCCGAAGGCAAAGGCCAGGAGCGCCGCCAGCAGCAGACTCAGCAGGCTCCGCCCCGGGTTCCGTCCCAGCAGGCGAAAAAGATAACGGATTGACCAGTTCATTTGTTTTTCTCCTGCACCAGCTCCAGGACGCTCTTCCGCCGGATCAGGCCCAGACCGACCAGGGCGATCGCCGCCAGGAGGATCAGGAAGCCCACCGCTCCCAGGAGGAAGAGACCAAAGCCTGCGGGCTCATGGACCGCCGTTTCCTCTGTTGCGGCGGTCAGTTGCCGCAGGGTCACGATCCGGGCGATGATCAGACCCAGGACGGCGGAGAGGATCCCCAGGAGCAGGAAGGGGATGAACAGGCGGTTCCCGGCTTCCCCTTTGGGCATGCCCAGGGCCCGGAGGATGCCGTACTCCCGCTTCTTCCGGCCGATGAAGAGCCACACCGTCAGCACCAGGGCGAAGAGGGCAGCGGCGGCGAAGATCAGCAGCTTCACCAGGGCCAGGCTCCTGGCCTGTATCAGATCCTCCGCGATAAGGCTCCAGCCTCCGTCGCTGAATTCGTACAGGCGGTCCTCTGCCTCCAGATCCGGCAGGACCTCCTCCATGAAGGGAACGATCTCCTCCGCAGCACCCACGATGAAGCTCACTTCTCCGGGCTTCGCTTCATAGGTATCCTTGTTCACGCAGTCCGGCAGGAAAGAGGCGGGAACGAAGATCGCGTTGTTGCTGTAGCACCAGTACAGGTCCCGCTGGGCGTGCTTCCCCTCGTTCAGATCCCGCCAGGAACCCACGATGGTGAAATCCTGCCGGGTGAATTCCGTGGCATGCCGTCCCTGGGTGGAGGCCACCGCCCCCAGGGGAGCGTATTGCTCGCAGAGGTAGTTCCCCAGGTCCAGGGTGAGGGTATCTCCCACCTTCAGGCCGTAAGCCTCCAGCACGTCCGTATTTACCACGCACACAGGCTGCCCCTCGTCCGCCGGGGTGAGGAAGCGCCCCTCTTCGCAGACAATCCGCCCCTGGGCCACCCGGCGGATGGCAGCCATGTCCCCGGTGTACACCATATCGAAGGTGTGCACATCGTCGTTGGTCACCTGGATGAGTTCCCGCAGGGGGGCAAATTCGTCCGTTTCCAGCCAGTTTTCCGGCAGATCCGTGATATCCGTCACATAGGGCCACCAGCCCTTGCGGGTGTCGTCTCCCATATAGAAGCGGTGCAGGGACCAGTTCCGGATACCGGCTTGTGATTCCTCCGATTCCTTCTGACTGTCTGAGTGGCCGTCCGCCCGGTTGTTCCTCAGGACGAAGACGTATCTTCGTCCCACCCCCAGCTGTTCAAAGTCCGACCAGAAGTAGTCCGGATCCAGGGTGATGAAGGCGCAGCGGGTATTGAAATCGGCCCAGAACAGCTCATACAGGCTTCCCTTCAGCTCGTCAGGCAGGATCCACATTTCTACCCGCTGTTCCTCGTCCCCCCGGAGCCAGGCCTCGTCCCCCGCCAGCACATCCCAGTCCATGACGCTGACGGCCTGGAAACCCTCTTCCCCCATCTCCGGGAAAACCATAGTGATGATGCTTCCGCCGAAGGCGGGCTGGATCAGCGTCACGGTCCCTACCAGGACACAGCGGGCATAGTAGGGGAAGAAGCTCCAATCCGTTTCCAGGCGCACATAGTCCGGGGAGACACCGGCGGTCATGTACCGCCGCTCTACCCGGGAGATGTGGGGCAGGGCCTCCATCTCCGCCAGGGTCTCCGGATGGAGGCTTTCATGATGCACGTCCGCATACTCCGTATAGCCGTAGGTCTCCGCAGGATTGGTGGGGTCCGTCAGGAGAAAATAATCAAAGAGGGCGTTCTTTCGCTCCGGCGGAGCGGAATCCTCCACCGTCAGCACCCCCTCATACCGGTCCCGGGCTTCTCGGTATTCCCGGTCCGAGACGGCGTATTCCGAAAGGTTGTACAGGAACAGAAATGCCGCCGCCGCCAAAAGCAGCAGGGTCAGGCCCGTTTTCAGCGGGCTGCGGTAAAGGGACTTCAGGTGCTGCTTCATGGGTATCCCTCCTAAATGCGCATAAAAATAGCAAGCGCTTTCTATTTGAAATAAGAATAGCACTTGCTATATAACTTGTCAATGCCTGCGGGGCTTTTTCCTCCTGCCTAGTCGGTATCCACCGCCCGGAACCAGGCAGCCGCCAGGTCCCCCACTTTTATTTCCGGCTCATCCAGAAGGCGTACGGTATACCAGCTGCGCGTATCGCTGGCGGTGCTGGCGTTGGTCCTGCACAGTACCACGTCGGAGCCGGGCCAGAAGTACAGGTCTCTGTCCCGGAAGGGCTGGGTCACGATGATAGGTTCCCCCGGCGGCGCCGCGCTTACCCGGACCGATTCCGACGCCGTTTCCCAGATCATGCGCTCCAGGAAGGGGTCCCCGGGTGTGCTGCCGGTGACCGTACGGGTCCCCGCCTCTCCCCAGCTGATGTGGTAGCGGTGGGTGCGGTTCGTCAGCACGCTGGAGAGGTAAGCGGAGACGGCAGAGCTGTAGGCGGGATAGCGGGTTCGGGTATCCCCCTGCCATTCCACGTGGCTCCGCAGGTCCCGGACCCAGGCGTTCACCAGCTTCCGACGCTCCCAGCGGGCGTTTTGGTCCTCCGTTTCCGGGGAGGTGAGCATATTGGCCTCCACAGTGCTGCGTTTCACCATGTAGTAGTACCCCTGCTCGTCCCTTGCCAGCAGATCCCACGCCGTCACCTGACGCAGATACCTGCCTGCGGTGGCCTCATCCGTGCGCAGAATGGTGAGGATGAGGCCGTATTCCCGCCGGGAGTCGGGGTAGAGATCCATTCCCGCCTCCCAGGTCTCCCGCTCCAGTATCCGGAACAGGACCTCCTTCGTCTCCCCGGTAAGGGCGGGGGTCTCCACGATCAGCAGATCCTTCAGTTCATCGGGCACGGAAAGGAGCATGCCCCCGCTGCGATACAAGGTTTCTCCCGCGGCCCCCGCCCGAAGGGAGCAGAAGGCGCAGAGGGTCAGCCCCAGCACCAGGGCTCCGGCCAGGCAGCGGCGGGGTATGCCCGCGCGCCGGTAGCGCATGATGGCGTTCACCCGCTCCCGCAGCATCCCGGCCTTCAGGCCCGGGAAAGCCGCAATACGGCTCCGACGGCCGGAATCCACCAGCAGGCAGGCAAAGTCCGTCCGCCGCTCCCTGCCGAAGTGCCGGAGTACGGCTTCGTCGCAGCCCAGTTCCAGATCCCGGTTCAGGAGAAAGTACATCAGCCATACGGAAGGGTTGAACCAATGCAGGATCAGCAGCAGATGCAGCAGCAGCTTCCAGGCGGCGTCCAGGTGCCGCACGTGGACGTATTCGTGTTCCAGGGCCAGGAGGTCCGGCAGGCGTTCCCAGTCCGGTTCCTCCGGGAGGAGGATGGCGGGGTGGAATACCCCGTAGGTCATGGGGCCCGGCAGACCGGGAAGCCGCCGCAGGCTCAGCTTCCGATGGGCAGGATGCTTCTGCAGCCAGGCTTCCGATCCCCGCAGGGGGACGGCCCGGCGCAGGCGGGCATACTCCCGGAGATAGAGCAGCAGTACCCCGAGGCCCAGGAGTCCGGCCCCCGTGAGCCATACCAGCGGCAGCAGCGGCGTCCCGCGCCCCGGCTCGGCCGCCGGCCCCGCCTCGGAGGTGAGGATGCCCCCGGGTTCAGATGCGGCAAGGGCCTCCCAGCTGTCCCAATCCACCCGGTCGGTTTCCGTCTCCGAAAGACTCGTTCCCTCCACCGGCAGCACCGGCATGGGCAGGGTGACGGTATACAGGACAGGGAGGGGCAGCAGCAGGGCCAGGATGGCAGGGATCCAGAGCAGGCGCAGCACGCCCTTGGGCAGGATGCGCAGCAGGCAGCTGCGGATGAAGGCCGCCGCCAGGATGAGCACTGCTCCCCGGAGACTCATGTGCAGCAGCTTCAGCGTCGCGGCGTACATCTCACTCTTCCTTCTTCAGCTTCCGGATCAGATCCTCCAGCTCTTCCAGCTCCCGGTCGCTGATACCCCGGGTGTCCGCCAGGGTGGCAAAGAGCCTGGACAGGCTGCTCTCAAAGACCCGGTCCAGGAACGACTCCGTCTCCTGTTTTACGCAGGCAGCTTCATCCGCGATGGGGTAGTAGTTGTAGCTGTGCCCCGTCCGCTCCACGCGGATGGCCTCCTTCTCCTGCAGACGTACGATCATGGCCCGGACCATGTTGGAGGTCCAGCCGGTCTCCTCCCTGAGCATGGCAGTGATCTCCTTGAGCCGCAGGGGGGACTTTTTCCAGAGGCAGCGCAGCACCAGCCACTCCGAATCGGATATCTTCCAGGCTTTTTCCATGGCTTTTACTCCTGTTCATATCATATGCTATGGAAACAGGATATCGGGTTTCCGCGCCGGTGTCAAGTGGGAATGCCAGGACACAAAAAGCTCCGGGCGAAAGCCCGGAGCCTGAGGGTCGTTTCGTTTATTCGTCGAAGCCCTTGCCCATGTAGCAGAAGGTCATGGTGAGCTCCATGTCCGTGAGTCTGCGGCCCTTCATGCGGTTGACGCTCTCGGGCTTGGGGAAGGGGAAGTCCATGGCGATGAGGGCGTCGTTGATGAGGATGCCGGAGCCATGGAGCTGTTCCGCGTGGAGCAGGCTGTATACCATGCCCGCGCCGCCGGCCTCCGGCGGGATCATGCCTTCAAAGCCGGGCATACCGAACATGCGGCGCTTTTCTCCCGGCTTCAGGGGCGGGAACTTGGAGAAATCCGGCCTGCCGATGCCCGCGGGGGTGAGGCAGAAGACGTATACGCCCTTGCCCTTCACCTCGTTGGCCAAGGACATGATCAGGCTGGTGGCGGAAGCCTTGCCCGCGGTGTACATGCTGCCGCCCACCATGGGAGGCATATAGTGGAACTGGGTGGCGCTGTAGGTGACCACGCCGTGGCCCCGTTCGATCATGGCGGGAACGAAGGCTTTGATGGCCATCATCACGCCCTTGCCGGAGATGGCAAAGCTCTGCTCCAGGTCGGAAACCGGAGAGCTGAGGATGGGTCCGTTCAGCCGCATGTTCATGGCGTTGTTCAGAAGCAGATCCACCTTGCCGAATTTGGCGAATGCCTTTTCCGCCAGATTGTCGATATCCTCCTGAAGGGTGACGTTGGTCTTGACAAAGAGGGCGCAGTCCGGGCCGCTTTCCAGATTGATGACCCGCTCCGCCTCCGCGCCGGCTTCCTCGTTCAGGTCCGCGATGACCACCTTGGCTCCGGCCCAGGCCAGCGCCCGGACGTAGCCCAGGCCCACGTTGCTGGCGCTGCCGGTGACCACGGCCACCTCACCTGCCATGCAGCCTTTCTTCAGACCGGTATAGGTCAGGTCGATGGGTTCGATGTTCAGGAAAGACTCCTGGGTCTCGCCGCCGAGTGTGACAAAAGTTCCCATATTCTGTGTGCCTCCTGTATCGTTTAATTTTGTTAATCCTCTTGCTGTTTAGTCAGTTTAGCATATAAATCCCGACTTCGCAAGCCGGATTTCCGGTAAAATGCCGATTACCGGAAGGGATTCCAGAATCGGCCCCCGTTCAGCACGTTCAGCGCGATGGCGGCGGCCAGCAGAAGCGCGCAGAAGACCATGGCCAGGATGTCGGCGGGGCGGAAAGGCCTGCCCATGTACCAGGTGCGCTTTTTCCCCTTGCCGAAGCCCCGAAGCTCCATGGCATTGGAGACGACCTCGATCCGGTCCATGCTGGAGAGGATCAGCGGGATCAGAATGGCGGCGGCGCTTTTCAGCCGCTTCACCAGGTTCTGCTTCCGGCTCATTTCGATCCCTCTGGCCTGCTGGGCCTGGCTGATCTCATGGTAGTTCTTCTGGATATCCGGGATATACCGCAGGGCCAGGGCCACGGAATAGGCGACGGTGTATTTGATCCCGATGCGGTTCAGGGAGGCGGCAAATTCGCTGGGGTTTGTGGTGCACACAAAGAGCAGGACGATGGGGATGGTGGCGAAATACTTGAGTACCAGGTTCAGATGGTAGAAAAGCTGTTCCCGGGTGATCACATATTGCCCGCCCAGGCTGAGGAGCGGATGGCTGGACCCATAGAGGGTGACCCCATGCTGGGGGGAGAAGACGAAGATGAGCACGTTGTTCAGGACCATAAAGGCGGCCATGAAGCTCACCAGGAAGGAGACATCCGAAAAACGGATCCGGGACAGGGCGAACAGGACCAGGCTCAGGAGCGTCAGGAACACCAGCAGACGGGTGTCGTAGGTGCTCATGGCGGCAAAGCTCCACAGGAGCAGACAGACCAGCTTGGTGGCCCCGGTGAGGCGATGGATGGGGGAGGGGCGGTCCACGTAGTTGAAAATGTTCCTCATGACCGATACGCCTCCCGTTCAAAATCGATGAAGCGCCGGACGAATTCCTTCGGTTCGTCGATGCCGCAGAGAAGGGCGAGGCCGTAGAGGCTGGTCTCCTTGAGGCTGGCCCGGCGGACCAGATCCGGATCCGTGAGGATGGCGGCGGAGCTGTCGTCCGCGATCACCCTGCCCTGGGAAAAGACCACGCTCCGATCCGCGTATTCCAGCATCAGGTGCATATCGTGGGTGATCATCACCACCGTGACTCCCCGGGCGTTCAGCTCCCGGAGGAATTCCATGATCTCCGTGTAATGGCGGTAATCCTGGCCGGCCGTGGGCTCGTCCAGAATGATGATCTCCGGCTCCAGCACCAGGATGGAGGCGATAGTGACCCGTTTCTTCTGACCGAAGCTCAGAGCGGAGACCGGCCAGTTCCGGAAGGGCCACAGGCCGCAGGTCTTCAGCGCCTGCTCCACCCGGGGGCGGATCTCCTCCTCCGGTACGTTCCGGTTGCGGAGGCCCATGGCCACCTCGTCGAAGATCATGGGCTTGGAGATCATCTGGTTGGGGTTCTGCATCACGTACCCCACGTGATCCGCCCGTTCCTTCAGGGAGAGGGAGGGCCAGTCCAGCCCGGTGAAGCAGAGGGTCCCGGACTGGGGCTTTTCAAAGCCGCAGACCACCTTGGAGAAGGTGGATTTTCCCGCCCCGTTGGTGCCCACGATGGCCAGGCTTTCCCCCCGGAAGATCTCCAGGGAGATGTGGGAGAGGGTCTCCCTCCGGCCGTCGTAGGAGAAGGTCACGTCCTCTGCCTTCAGCAGCACCGGCCTGGGGGGCGGCGCGGGACTGGGCGGGGTCCTGCGGTACCAGTCCAGCACCTTCTGCTTTTCCTCCGGCCCCAGACGCAGGGAACGGATGCTGCTGGGCTTCAGCTCCGGGGTCACCCGGACGCCGGCGTATTTCAGCGCGGTGACGTACAGAGGCTCCCGGATGCCGTGGCTCCGGAGCAGCTCGCCGCTGAGCAGGGTATCCGGGTCCGTGTCCGCGATGATCCGCCCCTCGTTCATGAGCACGATCCGGTCCATGCTCCGGTGGAGGACGTCCTCCAGCCGGTGCTCGATGATGATCACCGCCGCCCCGGTGCGGTCATGGATCTCGTCGATAAGCTCCATGGCGGATTTCCCCGTGGCCGGGTCCAGGTTGGCCAGAGGCTCATCGAACAGGAAGACCTCCACGTCGTCCACCATTACCCCGGCCATGGCCACCCGCTGCTTCTGCCCTCCGGAGAGCTGGTCCGGGGCGTTGAGAAGGTGGCTGTCGATCCCCACCGCTCCGGCGGCTCTGAGCACCCGGTCATGGAGCTCAGGCTCCTGCACGCAGTCGTTTTCCAGGGCAAAGGCAATGTCCTCCGCCACGGTGAGACCGATGAACTGGCCGTCCGAATCCTGAAGGACGGTGCCCACGGTGCGGGAGAGGGCGAAAATGCTCAGATCCTGCGTCTCCCTGCCCCGGACGGTGACGCTGCCGGTGATGGTTCCCCGGTAAGCGAAGGGGATGAGTCCGTTGATGCAGTGGGCCAGAGTGGATTTTCCGCAGCCCGAGGGGCCGGCGATCAGCACCTTTTCCCCCTTGCGGATCTGCAGATCGATCCCCTTCAGGGTAGGCTCCGCCTGGGCGTTGTACTGAAAGCCGAAATCCCGGAATTCAATTATGGGTTCCCGTTCGGTGGTGTCCTTCATGGCGATCCCTCATGCGCAATAATCAATACGGCGGGAGAGATGCTCCCGCCGTATCCGTATCCCATGTTATTTCTCTTCTTTCAGACTGCCCTTCTTGGGCTTGGACGCCGCATAGGCGATGCACAGCAGCGTGCCGACGATGGCGGTGGTGACGATGTTGGAAACGCCGCCCACCAGGCCCTGGAGAAAGACCTTGTTGGCCGGTTCGGCATACATCACGATATCCAGGATCGGCGCGACCACCACCCAGCAGATGAGGTGGGCGATGACCTGGGCGATGTTGAAAATCGCGATCTCCTTGCCGCCGAACGTGCCGTCCTCAAGCCGGATCTTTTTTCCGGCGAAGCCCATGAGCAGACCGAAGATGCCGGAGCAGATGACCCAGCTCCACCAGATGCCGTAGCCCCAGGAGAGGTCGATGAGGAAATGGCCGATCAGGCCGATGAGCGCGCCGGCCAGCGGGCCGAAGAGAACGGCCATGAAGGCCAGCAGACCATACTGGATGCAGATGCTGGTATTGGGGACGGGACTGGGGATCGCCACAAAGCGGCCCAGCACAAAGAAGAGCGCAGCGCCGATGCCGATGGATACGATGGTTTTCACCGGTGAATTTTTCATGCTGATTCCTCCTTTTTCTCGCATAGACTTCATGGAATGATTATAGTTTAACAGGTGTCTGCTTTGCAAGTCATTCCCGCAAAAAAACTCTCCCCGCATCCCGAGGATGCGGGGAGAGCCTAAAAGATCGATCAGTATTTTCCGTACAGCCGCACGGTCTCGAACATGGCCTCCACGTTCTCCCGCTTCACATGGCTCAGGCCGGAACTGGTCATGAAGATGAAGCCGCCGCCGGGGGCGCAGATATCCAGCAGCTTCTTGGCCTCGTCCCGTACCTGTTCCGGGGTGCCGAACTGGAGCAGGTTGGTGCTGAAGCTGCCCGCGATGCAGGCGATATCCTTCAGCTTGCTCTTGGCCACCTCCATATTCACTTCCTCAAAGTGGTAGAACACCTTGCCCGGGGTGACTTCCGTCAGGCAGTCCAGCCGGGAATTGTACTTGCCCTCGCAGAAGATATAGGGCACCATGCCCGCCTTGATGATCTCCTCGATGATCATCTGCAGATGCCGCCAGTAGTACTTCCTGTAGTGCTCGTCGCTCATGAAGCCGTCCATGCCCTTGTGGAGCGCCATGAACACGTGCTTGCCCTTGGAGGCGGGGTTCTTCCCCTGCATGCGGATCATCTCCAGCATGGGGCCGATGGATTCTTCAATGTACTTCTCCACGATCTCTGTATTCTCGTACAGGTCCTGGAGAGAAAGAATGGTGCCCCGGAGCCCGTCGGAGTAGCTGTCGAAGGGGACCGCCGCGCCGCCGCCCCGGAAGACGGGGTAGCCCATCTCATACACGGTCTTGTTCAGCTTTTCCGCGTTCTTCCGATACTCCTGGTTCATATCGTTGATCTTCCACAGGGTCTCCATCATCTTCTTGAATTCCGGTGTGGAGACCTGGGAG
Organism: Oscillospiraceae bacterium; assembly: GCA_017617795.1. Classification (GTDB taxonomy): domain Bacteria; phylum Bacillota; class Clostridia; order Oscillospirales; family Oscillospiraceae; genus UBA1774. The sequence goes on along the minus strand of JAFZVM010000013.1, from coordinate 1,178 downwards.
GCCATCATCCGGGCGCTGAACCGGTTGCCCACGAAGAGCTTGGAGAAGGGCTCCAGCAGGGTGGATTCACGGAAGAGCTGCTTGCGCAGGGCCCAGCCGGTGCGGTCGGTGAAGAACTCGTCGAATTCATCGTCCAGGAGGGTGGGGAACTCGATGAACTGCTGGATGGAGTTGTCGTCGATGATATGGCCCGGCATGCCCGCCCAGCGCATGTTTTTCGGCTGCTCCAGCTCCAGCATGGGGCCTTCGCCTGCATAGTTGGTGCCGGTGTTCAGACCGGCGTCGGGATCAAAATCGTTCAGGTATTTCACGATGCTCTTGGTCATCTTCTCCAGGCTGGTGTCATAGATCACCTCGGCCACCGTGTATCCCGCGTTCAGCATGGGGAACAGGGCGGCGGAGGGCATCATGGGCACCATGTCCGGTTCCTTCAGGGCGATTGCGGCTTCGACCCTGGCGACCTTTTCGTCATACCGTTTTTTTGCCTCCGGTGTCATCCTAGTACCTCCTTAGAATATCCAATTGGTATTTGTGCCAGATTACCATATTTGAAGCGGATATTCAAGGCTTCTCTCAGCAAATCATACAGAGAGGCGGATGGGCAGGGAGGATGCCCGGCATGAGCGGATCATTGAGCCGGACGGGATTGACATAAGCGCTTTTTCGTGTTAAGATACTATCGTTTTAATGCGGTAAAGAGAGGTGATTCCCGTGGCGGATCTGCACAGCGAAGCGGCGGACGCCCTGTTCAAGGCCATTTTGTCCCTGCGCAGCGAGGAGGAGTGTTACGCCTTCTTTGAGGACCTGTGCACCGTTGGCGAGCTGCAGGCGATGTCCCAGCGCTATCATGTGGCCCGGCTCCTGCGTTCCGGCCTGGTATACAGCGAAGTGGGACGGCTCTCCGGCGCCAGCTCAGCCACCATCAGCCGGGTGAATCGCTGCCTCCAGTACGGCAGCGGCGGATATCGTCTGCTCCTGGAGCGGGTGGACGGAGAATCGGAACCGGAGGAATAAGAACACAGAAAAATGCCCGCCGTCCGGCGCAGCCGGACGGCGGGCCAGACTGTCAAAGAACACGGTGTTTTGTCAAGCGAAACACCGTGTTTTGGTATCAAGAGGGGAAAAGGGCGGAAGAAAGAAGTCAAAAAGGAGCCTTTTCCAGCTCCATACCGCCAACT
>JAFZVM010000088.1 GCA_017617795.1 Oscillospiraceae bacterium | reverse complement strand
TTCGTCGTCGCAAATCTCACGGGCTGCGCATCCGCGGTTACTGTAAGGGCCGCGAATGCTTGCGTGCGTTCGATTGCTCCTCCTCTTCAAACCGAAGCGGACGCTTCGGTTTGAAAAAGGACGAGGGCTCGGAATCCCGGAGCAGCGACGCAGTGCGGAGCTGCGAACCATTTCGAGCCCGAGGACGCTGCGGCGATAGATGTATTTTGGGGCAGAAATGAATTCCGCCCCAAAATGATTCTGTTTCTATTCGCGGCTTGCGAGCCGCGAACTCTGCGAGGCTGTTAGAAGCTTTGTCTACAGCCTGACGTCCCCCGCAGACGATCCTGTGGGGGGCGTTTTCCCTTTTGGAATGGCTATTGACGAAAGTGATATAATGATAAAAACACCACCCGATGAGACGGAGGCGGACGCCATGGAAGCGAAGCCGATCCTGTGGATCGTGATCCCCTGCTATAACGAAGAGGCGGTGCTCCCCATCACCGCGCCCATGTTCCTGCAGAAGCTGGAGGACCTGGAAAACGCCGGGAAGATCAGCTCTCGGAGCCGGGTGCTCTTTGTGAACGACGGCTCAAAGGACCGGACCTGGGAGATCATCCGGGAGCTGGCGGAGAAGGACGAACGCTTCCTGGGCATCAGCCAGAGCCGGAACCGGGGCCACCAGAACGCGGTGCTGGCAGGGCTCATGGAAGCCCGGGACAAGTGCGACATCACCATCTCCATCGACTGCGACGGCCAGGACGATATAAACGCCATGGACGCCATGGTGGACGCCTACCTGGCAGGCAGCGAGGTGGTGTACGGGGTCCGGGCCAGGCGGGATACGGACACCTGGTTCAAGCGCTTCACGGCGGAGGGCTTCTATAAGCTCCTGGCCGCCATGGGGGCGGAGGTGGTATTCAACCATGCGGACTACCGTCTGGTGAGCAGCCTGGTGCTGAACCATTTCGCGGATTATGAAGAAGTGAATATCTTCCTCCGGGGCATGTTCCCCCTGGTGGGCTTCCCCAGCAGCAGCGTATATTACGACCGGGCGGAGCGCCTGGCCGGGGAGAGCCATTATCCCCTGAAGAAAATGCTGGCCCTGGCCTTCAACGGCATCACCAGCCTCTCCGTCAAGCCCATCTCCATCATCACCGGCCTGGGGATCGGGGTGAGCCTCCTGGGGGTGATCATCGCCGTCTGGGCCATCGTGGAGGCGATCCTGGGCAACACCGCGGCGGGCTGGACCTCCACCATCTGCGTGGTCTGCCTCCTGGGGGGCATCCAGCTCGTCAGCCTGGGGGTCATCGGCCAGTACGTGGGCAAGACGTACCTGGAAACGAAACGGCGACCCCGGTATATCATCAGCGAACGGACATGGGAACCCCCGGAAAGGCACTGGATAGAAGAATGAATTGCGCCTGCGGCGCGTGAATTGATGCTGCGCATCATGAATTGCGCCTGCGGCGCGTGAATTGATGCTGCGCATCATGAATTGTGCCTGCGGCGCGTGAATTGATGCTGCGCATCGTGAATTGTGCCTGCGGCGCATAGAAGGAGAAATTTCCTGTGGCGGATAATCAACTTGTTTCTTTGTCCAAGAGCTTTGCGGTCACGATTATCAACATTACCGAAGAGCTGTGGGATCGCCGCAAGGCGACCGGAATCATTAACCAATTGCTTCGGAGCGGTACCGGGATCGGTGCCAACATACACGAAGGCAATTACGCTGCCAGCAGAGCCGATTTCATCAATAAGTTTCAAATCGCATTGAAAGAATGCTATGAAACGGAGTATTGGCTGGAGATCATGCATGAGGCAGCAGTCCTCACTGATGAGGAGTTTCAAAATCTAAACGTACGATGCAGCAAGATCAGAAGAATGCTGATCGCCTCCGTCAACACGGCAAGGAATCGCGCAGATTGACAAAAAATCACCCGGGGACCGGATACAGATCCCTGGGTGTTTTTTTCATGCCCAGCAGGGCAATTCATGATGCGAAGCATCTATTCATGACCAAAGGTCCATTCACGCGCCGCAAGGCGCAATTCATTTCAATCAGGGGTTCTTCATTTTTTCGTCCAGGTCTTTCAAAATCCCTCCGAACTCGGCGTAGTAGGCTTCCTTCCCCGCGTGGCCGGGCAGCTCCAGGGGCATCTCCCCCAGGTTCCCGATCACCGTGGGCACCCACTGATAGGGGACGCTGACAACCACCGTATCGGAAGGCCAGAGCTGCCGCCCGTGGGGCCCGTGGACGAAGGCGGGGACCACGAAATTGATCTTCCCCGTCATATAGGGATATACCATGAACCAGGAGCAGCCCATCACCGGGGTGCATTCGGAATGGTACCCCTCCCCGGTGCTGTAGGTGGAGGCCCGGAGCACCGGCTCCAGCTTCGATGCAGGACCTACGAACACCAGCACGTCCGGCACGGATTTCAGATGACGCCAGGGGATGAAGGACACGTAGTTCACGGAGCCGCAGGGCAGCCGCTTGACGGAATAATACAGCCGCGCGTTGCAGCGGGCGGAGTCGAACACCCCCAGGCGGGGGCCGATCTGGCCGCTCTCCGCCGAAGGGGGGAAGGAATCCATCCCCACCATGATCTTCCCCACGCAGTTTTCCGGGTGGTCCTTGGTGAAACAGAAGGGCTCCCCCTTCTCCTGGGCGTATCGCAGGATCTCGCACAGGGACTTATCCAGCCCCATCTCCAGGGGCGGGATGTCCTCCGGACGGAACAGGTCGTAGTACAGGCCGATGGGAGGAAGGTCCAGCCCCAGCTTTTCGATCACGGAAAAATCAGGCTTCATGGCGCTTCCCTCACATGTAATAGGCGCTCTTCATGTTCCGGAAGCGCTCGGGAAAAGGGATCTCTTCCCCGTAGGCCCCGAAGCAGTAATTCTCCGGCAGCTGCTGGGCGTTGGTGCCGAAGGAGCGCCCCACGTCGTACATCCGATGCAGATTCATGAGGAAGGCCAGGCTGTTGCCCCGGGTGGTGGGGCCGGTGAATTTCTCCAGATTCTGCTCCGCGAAGGCGAAGACGTAGATCCCGTCCTTGATGCGGATGTACAGGGCGGGCTCCGTGGGATCCTTGTAGCCCCGGAAGGACTCGCCCATGGCTTTGGCGCTCTCCCGCTCCTCCGGCGTGGGTTCGTGGTCCGGCATGGGCATGGTGACGTTGTAGTACCGCTCGGAGGAGTACACGTGCACCACCCGGAAGCTGGGCGAGTAGGTCCACAGGATCGCCCGGCCCACCAGGTCCGTGGTGTAGCCGTGGCGCTTTTCGTTCAGGGGCCGGTCGGGGAGCTGCACCGCCCCGAAATGGGCGTGGATCTCCACCAGGTAGGGGAACTTGGGGTTCATCCCCTGCCGGCCTTCGATGACGGTGACCAGGGCGTTCTCGTCGTCCAGGATCAGGGTGAGGCCCAGCCGGGGCTGGACCCCGGGGATCTCCGCATTGATGAAATAGGTGTCTTCCTCCGCCTTGAGACAGACGTATTCATCCGTCCGCTGCTCCTCCCCCGCCTTTCCCCATGTGACGGTCTCCCGGTCGAAATGCAGGGTATAGTCATAGCCGCTGTCCATGCACAGGGTCAGGTCCCGGCCCGTCAGCTCGAAGCAGCGGGGCGGGCAGTACTGGCTCAGTCCCTCAAAGGTGGGCTGGCCGTTCTCCCCCATGACGATCTTTTCCTTTGGCATGATGCTGTCCTCCTGTTCTTTTGTTTTGTCTCTATGCTGATATTATAAGCAAAAAGCCCCGGGAGGACAAGGGGGCCCCGGTCCGGAACCCGAAGTTTTGCCCGGGCGGCGTCGCCGCCGAGATATTGCAATTCTTTGAACGCCGGGTTATACTGTCAGCAGAGAGAATGTGCAAGAGGAGGACGCGTCATGAACGCCAAGGAAAACTATCTGACCTTGCTCCGGGGGGAGATCCCCGAATACGTACCCAGCATGTTCGAGCCCCGTACAGGCCGCTTCACCGAGGACTGGCTCACCCCCGTCTATGCCCCCAATGGGCCCATCGTCACCGCTCTCGGCGTCACCTACGTGGGCAGCCCGGAGCTGATGAACGGCGCCATGCCCAAGCCCGGCTGCATCATCCTGGAGGACATCACCAAGTGGCGGGACGTGATCCACACCCCCGACCTCAGCGGGGTGGACTGGGAAAAATACTATACGGACAGGATCAAGGACATCGACCGCAGCGAGAAGTACATCCCCGTCTCCGGGGGGGACTATTTCCTCACCCTCATCTCCTTCATGGGCTTCGAGAACGCCATGCTGGCCCTGTACGAGGAGCCGGAGGAGGTCAAGGCCCTGCTGGAATACGTCTCGGAGTTTTACCTGGAGGTGCTGAAGCAGCAGATCCGCTGGATCAAGCCGGAAGTCATGTCCATCATGGACGACGACGCCGCGCTCCGGGCCCCCTTCTTCAGCGTGGAGATGTACCGGGAGTTCTTCAAGCCCTACCAGAAAAAGCACTGCGATCTGGCGGCGGAGAACGGCATCCTCATGGAGCGGCACGACTGCGGGCGAAGCGAGCAGTTCGTGGGAGACTGGGTGGAGATGGGCATCCGCTGCTGGAACCCCGCCCAGACCACCAACGACCTGAAGGCCGTCAAAAAGCGCTTTGGCCGGAAGATGGCCATCAACGGCGGCTGGGACAGTCTGAAATGGGCCAACTGCGAGGACGAGGAGGCCTTCCGGGCCGCCCTGATGGAATACGTGGATACCTTCGCTCCGGACGGCGGTTTCGTTTTCGCCGCCATGGCCGGCGGCAAGCCCGACGCCCCCGGCGCCAAGATGCGCCAGGACGCGGTGAACGACGTTTACCAGAATTACGCGAAAAATTATTATAAATCACACTAATAGAGCCGAGACAGTCAGCGGCCCGGGCGGGTGATCCCGCCCGGGCCGTTCTTTATGTTTACAGGTTCTCCGCCACCGCCTCCAGAGCGGCGGCGACGCCCCGGGTCAGCTCCTCCCGGCTCAGGCCGTCCTCCGGCCCGGGCACGTGGATGAAGCCGCAGGGGAGGTCCGGGCGGCGGGAGGCGGCGTAATGGAGCATGGCGTACATCAGGCTGTTGCACACGAAGGTCCCGGCGGTATTGGAAACCATTGCGGGGACCCCCGCCGCCTCCATGGCCCGGACCATGGCCTTCACGGGCAGGGTGGAGAAGTATGCCGCCGGGCCGCCGGGGACCACGGGCTCGTCTGCGGGCCGGAAGCCCGCGTTGTCCGGGATCCGGGCGTCCATCAGGTTGACGGCGATCCGCTCCGGGGTGAGGGCCTTGCGGCCACCGGCCTGCCCCAGGGAGAGAACGACGTCGGGCCGGATGTTTTCCGCCGCCTGTATCGCCAGCTCCCCGGAGGTGCGGAACACCGTGGGGAGGAGGAGCTTTTCCAGCCTTGCCCCGGCGACACTGTCCGGCAGGGCCTCCAGCGCCATCTGGGAGGCGTTTTCCCCTTCGCCCCCGAAGGGGTCGAAGGCGGTGAGCAATATGGTCATTCGTCCTTCCCTCCGTATCCCTTCATCTTTTTCCGTGCCTTCGCCCACTTGGCGATCTCCTTCTTCTTCGCGTAGTTCCGGGTGTTTTCCGCCTCCAGGTCCCGATAGAGGCGCAGCCGTTCCGGGGACAGCTCGCCCCGGGCAATGGCGGCCTTCACCGCACAGCCCGGCTCGGCGTCGTGCCGGCAGTCAGCGAACCTGCATTGCTCCGCCAGGGCAAGGATGTCGGAAAAGGTCCGGTCTATCCCCTCCTCCGTACGGGCCATGCCCACCTCCCGCATACCGGGGGTGTCGATGATGTAAACGCCGTTCTTCAGCCGAAGGAGCTGCCTGTGGGTGGTGGTATGCCTGCCGGTGGAATCGGAGGCCCGGATCTCGCTGGTGCGCATGATCTCCTCCCCGGCGATGGTATTGATGAGGGTGGATTTCCCCGCCCCGGAGGAGCCCATCAGGCAGATGGTCTTCCCCGGAAGAAAATACTGCTCCAGCGCCTCCAGCCCATCCCCCCGTAGGGCGGAGACCGGGTGGACCCGGATCTGCGGAGATACGGTCTCCGCCTCCCGGACATATTTTTCCGTGTCCCCACAGAGGTCCGCCTTG
>JAFZVM010000087.1 GCA_017617795.1 Oscillospiraceae bacterium | reverse complement strand
CTCCATCGACAACTATACGGCTCTTCTTCAGCAGGAACACGGGACGGAGGTCCTGATTTCCCTCAGCATGGAGGGCTGCATGGAGTCCGGCAAGGACTGCACCTGGGGTGGCTGCAAGTACAACTCCTACGGCGGCACGGCCACCGGCCTGGCCACCATCGCCGATTCCCTGACCACCATCAAATACATGTGCTTCGACAAGAAGCTGTGCACCACCCGGGAGCTTTACGACGCGGTGATGGCAAACTGGAAGGGCTACGAGGTCCTGCGCCAGCGGATCATCAGCGAGGTCCCCCATTACGGCAACGGCGATCCCTACGCGGATATGGAAATGAAATGGATCGCCGATACGTATTACAACGCCTGCAAGCTGTGCTACAGCACCCGCACCACCAACTACAAGGCGGGCATGTACGGCGCTTCCGACCACGTGACCCAGGGCTACACCACCTGGGCCACACCCGACGGACGGAGGACGGGGGAACCCATCGCCGACGCCGCGTCCCCGGTGCAGGGCCGGGATCAGCACGGCCCCACGGCGGTGTTCGAGTCCTCCGTCTGCTATGACCACACCAAGTATATGGACGGTCTTGCGGTGAATCTGAAGATCCATCCCTCCGCCCTCAACGGACAGGACGGCATAGACAAGCTGCGGGACATGACGTACGCCTATTTTGAGAACGGCGGCATGGAGGTACAGTACAACGTGGTCTCCGTGGATGTGCTGCGCGCGGCCCAGAAGGCGCCTACGGAGTACAAGGATCTGATCGTGCGGATCGCGGGCTACAGCGCCTACTTTGTGGAGCTGAGCACCGACTGCCAGAACGACCTGATCTCCCGTACGGAGAACAACCTGTAAGGAGACCCTGCGCCGGGAACGGGATCGTTCCCGGCGCGGTTTGCTGTCGGAAAGCATGAGGCAGCCGCAAAAAGAGACCGCCGGAAGAGCTGCATGATAAGGATCGGATCATGTCTCCATTTGACATTTTTCTATCCTGTTTCTATAATGCAAATATCAACAATGAAGGAGATGTTCCAAATGGATCTGGCTTCCATGCTTCAGACGATGCTCAGTTCAGACAGTATCGCCCAGATGGGCGAGAAGACCGGCACGAGCACGGACGAGGTAAAATCCGTGCTGTCTTCCGTGTTGCCCGCCATGCTCAGCGGCGTACAGGGACAGGCCAACAACCAGGATACCGTCGCAGGCTTTGCCGGCGCGCTGGACGCCCACGCAAAGGATGACGTCAGCGACATTGCCGCATTCCTGTCCAATGTGGATCTGGAAGACGGCGGAAAGATCGTCGGCCATCTGCTGGGCGGGGACAAGGATGCGGCGACGACGGCAGCGGCGGAGAAAGCCGGCCTCAGCACCGCGGCCACCGGCAGCATTCTCGGCGCTGCGGCTCCTCTGCTTATGAGCCTCCTCGGCCAGCAGGCCACCCAGGCCGTGCAGGCACAGTCCCCGGCACAGCAGTCCGCCTCTTCCGACGGAGGCCTGCTCGCCGGTCTCCTGGGCGGCGCGCAGCAGCAGGCTCCCGCGCAGTCTTCGGGCATTATCGGGCTGCTGGGCAAGCTGTTCGGCGGCGGCGCGCAGCAGCAGCAGAGCGCAGCCAGCAATCCCATCGGCAGCATGATGGGCAGCATGATGGGCGACGCGGATATCACCTCTCTGCTCTCCGGCCTCCTGGGCAAATAACCCCGGGCCGCGTGCGGAAACCCGGAAAAACGCGATTCTGAGAAATCGTTCCCTCGAAGAGCCTTGAAACGGATTTCAGGGCTCTTCCTCTTTCGCCGCAGAAGCCCTGCGGATAAAATGATGCAGCGAACGGAGAAACAGGAGATATGGGAGAAGAAAGAACGGATTTCCCTGTGCTGGCCCCATGTCCGGACTATGCTCCGGCGTCCCTCCGCCGGGCGCTGGAGACCGTGATCCGGGGAGCGGGCGGGCTGGACTGGGTGAAGCCCGGCATGCGCATCGGTGTAAAGCTGAACCTCTGCGCGGCAAAAAAGCCGGAGGCTGCGGCCACGACCCATCCCGCCGCTGCGGCGGAACTGACGAAGCTGCTTGTGGAACGGGGAGCGGAGGTGGTGCTGGGGGACAGCCCCGGCGGCCCCTTTGCGGCGCCGCTGATGCACCGCCTGTATGAGGCGACAGGCCTGCGGATCTGTGAGGAGGCGGGGGGAAAGCTCAACGAAGATTTCGGATATACCGAGGTGGAGTGCCCCGGAGGAAAGAGTCTCCGCAGCTTCGCCTGTGTGGACTGGCTCCGTTCCTGCGACGCGGTCATCAACTTCTGCAAGCTCAAGTCCCACGGCATGATGGGCATGACCGCGGCGGTCAAAAATCTCTACGGGGTGATCCCCGGTACCCATAAGAGCGAGTATCACTACCGCTTTGAGGACCCCATGCGCTTCGCGGATATGCTGGTGGATCTCAATGAATACCTGAAGTCGCGTCTCTGCCTCTGCGACGCGGTGGAGATCATGGAGGGCAACGGTCCCACCATGGGCACTCCCCGCCGGCTCGGACTGATGCTGGCCTGCCGGGACCCCTATCGGCTGGACCGGCTGTGCGCCGCCCTGCTGGGAGTGAAGGAGCGGGAGATCCCCTATCTGGAAGCGGCGAAACGCCGCGGCCTGCTGGCGGAGGAGGAGCCGGAGATCCTGGAAAAGGCCGCGCCGTATGCCCTTGCGGACTTTCAGCGTTCCGGGGCGACGGCTTCCTGGTTTGCCCGATCGGAGGAGGACAAGGGGCTGCGGAAGCTTGCCAAGCGCGGTATGTACGTCCTGTTTCGTTCCCGCCCGGCGCCGGGTCGGGACTGCGTCGGCTGCGGCAAGTGCGCAGAGGACTGTCCCGCCTCCGCCATCGTCATCCGGGGAGGCCGGGCCAGGATCCGGCGGAGCGCCTGTATCCGCTGCTTCTGCTGTCAGGAGTTCTGCCCCACGGGAGCCATGAAGGTCCGGCGTTCCCTGGCGGCGAAGCTCACCGGACGATAAGGCGTCCGGAAGGACCTCGCCCGATCGAATACAGAAGAACACCCGCCCTTTCCGGACGGGTGTTCTTTTGCGGATGAAACGAATGATTCAGCGAGAATCGGTCATTTTACGAAATCTTCGTAGAATTCGGCATAGACCTCCGGAAGGATGGCGGCCAGGTTCGTGAACTCCTTGATGTTGTGGTGCAGGAGCGCCTTGACCGGCGCCAGGGTCGGGAACTTCATGCCGTCGGGCAGAGCCTTGACCATTTTCCCGTTCTCGCACTTATACCCGAAGAAGAAGCGGGTGCGGAGCTCGCAGCCGTTGGCGGTGGGACGGAAGAAATGGACCATGTTGCCGGCGGCGGAGCAGACGATGGTGCCGTCGAACTTCGCCAGCTTCTCTTTGCTGAAGCCGATATCCGCAGGATTGCAGAATTTGATCTTGAGAGGCTGCTTGCCCATGTTGCAGTCTTCTTCGATGTCGTGGGTGGTGTTCCACAGGCGCTCTCTCAGGGAGAGAGATTTGTTTAAGGCGATCTCCGGATTCATGGTCTGGCAGTAGTAGTGCTGATCCCGGTTCCAGATCTTGTAGCGCATGGATTCGATGGGATGCCAGGCAAACCAGAAATCGAACATCTCCACGGTGGCTCCGGGGAATTCCGTCAGGTTGGCCAGAATGGCGCAGCCGTCGGGGAGATAGCCGTAGCCCAGCTCGATGGGCATGTAGCCGGGTTCGAACAGATTATCCAGATGAAGCGCACTCTCTTCTTCGGGGAAATCCACGGGGTCCTGGGTCTGAGCGTATTTCGCAGGATCGGGTTCGGCCATATCCCGCATGAAATACTTGTAAAGCGGTCCATTTCTTTCTTCTTCCGTGATCGGTACCATAGTGTCTGCTCCTTTCCCGTTGGTTGATTTGACCCTAGGATAACACAAAAGCCCGGACAAGTCCATCGGCAGACAGGATTTGTCTGCCCTTCCTGTTCGTTATGGATCGGCCTTGACGGGGATCCTGTCCTCGCAGGGGACGCCCACCATGCATTTGCCGCAGTTGCCCTTTTTATATATCTTGAAGAGTTCGCCGGAGCGGCCGCTGCATTTCTTCAGATTGCGCAGATGCTCCAGGGAGATGGCGTTCACGGGGCACCGGGTCGTGCAGGTCCCGCAGCGGGTGCAGTATTCGTAGGGGTCCGTATAGGGCCGCTTCGTGGGCTCCAGGGCGCAGTCCAGAAGCAGGGTGACCATGGCGCCGCAGCAGCCCTTCTCCGTGATGATATGCCGGTGGACGCCGAAGGTGCCCAGACCGGCGACGTAGGCCACGTGCCGGGTAGACCAGGCGACGGACCAGTGCAGGTCCTCCTCTCCGCCGTTATCCACCGGAATGGAGACGGAGGGGTGATCCATATCCCAGGTGGGATTGAAGACCTTGACGCCCTCTTTCTCCAGGGCGGCGGTCACGGCCTTGGCAAAGGGGACCACCACCTTGGCGTGATTCCCGTAGCCGCTCACCCAGGCTTCGTCTATGGGCTCGTTGGAAGCCCGATGCCGGCTGCGGATCTCCTCCGAGAAGGAAAAGTAGAATACGGCGACGGTCTTCGCTTCCGGCATCCACTCCTTCGGACTCATCCATTTTTCTCCGATGATCTCCGTGTCCCGGAAGGTTTCGAACAGGGGATCGTCCGCGGCGGCAAAGCCGTAGATCGGTGCGTCCATGATGGGCACGGTCACGTTCTCCTGGGGGAGGAGGACCTGATTGTCCACGCCGGCAAAGGCGTCCTTCACAATGGCGGCAAATTGTTCCTTGTCCATAGTTACCTCTCTTTCCTCTTTCCGGGCAGGCCATGCGGCGGCATGCCCGGATATGTTCTGCACAGAAGCTGCCCGGAGCTTACCCGGCTTGTTTCCTCCGGCAGCACATTTGTTTAATGGAATTCTATCATAATCGGAGAAAACCTACAAGCAAAACGCAGATGTTTTCCTGCCGTCCTCCGTACCCGCTGTTCCGTTTGCGTTTTTGCCGAAGAGAGTGTAGACTGTTCACAGGAAAACGAAGATCGAAACGAAAGGAATACGGCCAAATGATGTTCACGGCGGAAATGATGGCCCCCTGCGGTCTGGACTGCAGCCTCTGCCTCTTTGCCCACAACAAGGAAAAACCCTGTCCCGGCTGCAATGCCGAGAGCGACGCCAAGCCCGAATTCTGCACGAAATGGTGCAGGATCATCCCCTGCGAAAAGCGGGTGATGAACGGTTACCGGTACTGTGACGAATGTCCGGATTTCCCCTGCGGAGACCTGGAGAAGCTGGAGGAACGGTATATGACGGCCTATCCCCTGAAGGAGTCCCCCATGCAGAATCTTCGGGATATCCGGAGCATGGGCATGGAGGCGTTCCTGGCCCGGGAGCGGGAGAAATGGACCTGCGCCAAATGCGGCGGGCCGATCTGCGTGCACAACGGGATCTGCCGGGACTGCGGGCGTAAGGCGGCGGACTGACCGGATCGAGCCGGACTGAGGCGGGATGAAAGGCAAGGGAACAGGATGAGAAACGAGTGGTCCTTCGCCAGGGACGACCTGGTCTGCGCGATCACCGAGCTGGGTTTTCCCGCGGAACTGGGAGACGCCGTCGCGCGGCATCTGGGAAGCCCGAAGGCCATGGATCGGATGACCCGGTATCTGTACTATGTGCAGCCGGAGTCGGCGGAGCTGATCGTGGACGAGATGCTTTCCATCCGCAGCGAGATCGACGCCTGGCGGGAACGGAAAAACAGCAGATAGACATAGGAAATCATGATGAAGAGATACGGTGGGAAGGGTCGGGGCGAAAGACGGCGCCGCTCCAGGACAAAGCTCCTGCAGCGGGAAAAAATGATGCGCTCTTTCGGGCAGCAGGGCGGCCTTGTCTATGAGAAGCATCGCCGGAAGATCGACCGCTCCCTGGGTTACATGCGGGACGGGAACGTCTCCCATTTTGTCAGCGTCGGGTTTTCCCAAAAGACCCGGGACCGGGATCGGTACGGCCCTGCGGTCCTCCGGACGCGGCGGGATGAACGGGCGGTCCAGTCCGCAAGGCAGCAGCTGAAGGAGCGCGGCGAGGGGCGGAGAAGGGCCTGAATCGTTTTACGGGGAGAACTGTGCGGTCCACGGGGGCCGGAGCGCTCCTTTTGTTTGATTTCTTCCGGAAGAAATAGTAAACTGTGCCTGAAGATCCCGGAAGGGGAGGAGAAAACGTGCTGATCAGGCTGAGCGTGAATACGACGAAGCATACCCAGATGACGGATATCACCGGGATGATCCGGAAGGCGGTGGAGGAAAGCGGCTTTCGGGACGGGATCTGCACCGTTTTTGTGCCCCATACCACCGCCGCCGTCACCATAAACGAGAACGCCGACCCGGACGTGGTGCGGGACTTTACGGCGGAGCTGGGCAAGATCGTCCCCTGGGAGGACGGGTACCGCCATATGGAGGGGAATTCCGCCGCCCATCTGAAAGCCAGCATGATCGGCTTTTCCCAGCAGATCATCGTGGATGAGGGAAGGCTGGTCCTGGGGACCTGGCAGGGGATCTGGTTCTGCGAATTCGACGGTCCCCGCAGCAGGAGCGTCTATTTGAAGCTGATGGGGGATCCCCACGCTCCGGAGGAAACGGAATGAGCATCGTCTATCGGGAAACCCGCGATTTCAGCCGGGATGAGCTGGAACGGCTCTTCCTGTCGGTGGAATGGTCTTCGGGCCATTTTCCCGATAAGCTTGCCGCAGCCATGAAAAACTTCGCCACGGTCTTTTCCGCCTGGGACGGAGAAAAACTGGCGGGCATGGTCTGCGCCATGGACGACGGGATCATGAACGCCTACGTCCATTATCTTCTCGTGGATCCGGAATACCAGGGCAGGACCATCGGCACGACCCTGATGGAGATGGTCAGGGAGAAGTACAGGGACTATCTGCGGATCGCGGTGATCGCCTACGACCGGGAGCTGGCGTTTTACGAACACTGCGGGTTCGTGAAGAGCGGGGATTCCTCGCCGATGTTCATCACGTCATTGTGGACTTGAATCGGCTTTCTGCCGGACGGATGCGCCGTCAGGAATTGCCGTTGGAGTGATTCTGCAAGAGAGAAAAGGAGCGCTTGAGATGGGATTGTTTGACTTCTTGAAAAGGAGAAAGAAAAAAGCCGCTGCGGCTGCCGCGGCAGAAGCGGCGGCAACGGCGGACCTGAGCGGCGTCGATCCTGCGGAGATCGTTCCGCCCGAGACCCGGTATACCCAGGAATATAAGGATTTCCTGGCGTCCCGGGAGGCGGAAGGGGCAGAGGCGGGCAATCGGAAAACGCTGGTCGCCTATTTTTCCGCCAGCGGGGTGACCGCAGGCGTTGCACAACGCCTGGCTGAGGCCGCAGGCGCGGCGATCTATGAGATCAAGCCCGCCGTGCCCTACACCGAGGAGGATCTGGATTGGCGGAACCAGGATTCCCGCTCCAGCGTGGAGATGAAGGATAAGAACTCCCGTCCCGCCCTGGCGGATACGGACGCGCCCGTGGCGGAGGCCCAGCTCATTTTCCTGGGATATCCGGTGTGGTGGTATCGGGAGCCGTCGATCATCGACACCTTCCTGGAGGCTTACGATTTCAAAGGAAAGAGGATCGTCCTCTTTGCCACCTCCGGCGTCAGCGGGATCGGCGACGAAGCCCCCGCCCGGGCTGCCGAGCTCACCGGGGCGGAGGTTCTGCCGGGCAAACGTTTCCCCGCGGACGTTTCCGGGGATGAACTGAAGGCCTGGGCAGAGGAATTCTGAACGATCCGGAAGACAACACTGAGAAAGGATGAGATATATGCTGACAAAGGAGATCCTCGGCAAGCTTCAGCTCCACGGCAGGACGATCTTTGATGAGGACAAAAACGCCCTTTTCTTCAACTGGACCTGCAGCGGATTCACCGTAGTCTTCAGCGGTTCGGTGCTGAAGGCCCGCTTCACGGCGCTGGGGGACAAGGGGCCCGCTTTCCCCGGTTTCCCCGAACCCGCTCCGGATTATCCCTTTTTCGGTGTGATCGCCGACGGGGGAGAGCTCAGCCTCCGTACGGAGTGCCGGGAGGAGGACGCCCTGTTTACTTTGTTTGAGGGGGAGAAGGGACGGCACACCCTGCGGGTGGTGAAGCTCAGCGAAAACGCCCGGGGCAAGCTCGGCCTGCTGGAGCTGGAGACGGACGGGGAGATCCTCCCCGCGCCCAAGAACGAAAAACCCGTCATCGAGGTGGTGGGGGACTCCATCACCTGCGGCTTCGGCAACGAGGCGGAAAACGGTTCCTTCGAGTTCCATACCGGCGAGGAGAACGGCTGGATGTCCTACGCTGCCCTGGCCGCCCGGGAGCTGGACTGCGAATACAGCCTGGTCTGCGAAAGCGGTATCGCCGCCAGCCAGGCGCAGCGCCCCCTGTTCCCCCACTACGCCATGGACGATATCTACGCCTTTACGGACGCGCCTTATGACTATCGCCGGGGCAAAGAACCCGCCCGGTGGGATTTTTCCGCCCATCCCAGCAATATCGTGGTGATCAATCTGGGCACCAACGACGCCACCCCCATGCGCTTCTCCCCGGATCCCTTCATCATCGACGGGATGGAGGAATATTTCCAGAAGAAGTTCCGGGGCCTGGTGGAGCAGATCCGTCTGCTCAATGGGAAGGATACGCTGATCGTCTGTTCCCTGGGGTCCATGGATTATTTCCTGTATGACCGGATCGTCGCGGCGGTGGAGGAGTACAAGGCCGATACCGGGGACGAAAAGATCTTTGCCTTCAAGTATCTGCCCATCAACAATATGTCCGAGGGGCTCGGCGCGGCGGGCCACCCCTCCATGAAGACCGATATCCGGATGGGGAAGGAGCTGGCCTTCCGCCTGCGTCCCTATCTGCAGAAATGACCCGAAACAGCGAAACGGGAGGGAGCAGAGGCTCCCTCCCGCGTATTTTCATGGGTGGATCGGTTTCTTATTCCGCGAACATGGGGGTGGAGAGATAGCGGTCGCCGGTATCCGGCAGCAGGACCACGATGGTCTTGCCCTTGTTCTCCGGCCGCTTCGCCAACTGGATGGCCGCCCAGGTGGCCGCGCCGGAGGAGATGCCCACCAGGATCCCCTCGGTCCGGCCGATCTGTCTGCCGGTGGCGAAGGCGTTTTCATTGGCGACGGGAATGATCTCATCGTAGACCTTGGTGTTCAGCACGTCCGGCACAAAGCCCGCGCCGATGCCCTGGATCTTGTGGCTGCCGGAGCGGCCTTCGCTGAGCACGGGGGAGTCGGCCGGTTCCACGGCCACCACCTTCACCCCGGGATCCTGCGCCTTCAGGTATTCCCCCACGCCGGTGATGGTGCCGCCGGTACCCACGCCGGCCACGAAGAAATCCACCTTGCCGTCCGTGTCCGCCCAGATCTCCGGGCCGGTGGTGGCCTTGTGCACCGCCGGGTTCGCCGGGTTCACGAACTGACCGGGGATGAAGCTGTTGGGGATCTCCTTTGCCAGCTCCTCCGCCTTGGCGATGGCCCCCTTCATGCCCTTTGCGCCTTCCGTCAGCACCAGCTCGGCTCCATAGGCCTTCATCAGCTGGCGCCGCTCCACGCTCATGGTCTCCGGCATGGTGATGATGATGCGGTAGCCCTTGGCGGCGGCCACGGAAGCCAGGCCGATGCCGGTGTTGCCGGAGGTGGGCTCAATGAGGGTGGCCCCGGGCTTCAGCGTGCCCTTTGCCTCCGCGTCCTCGATCATGGCAAGGGCGATGCGGTCCTTTACGCTGCCCGCGGGGTTGAAATACTCCAGCTTGGCCAGAATTTTGGCCTCAAGGCCCAGTTCCTTTTCCAGATGGGTCAGCTCCAGCAGGGGAGTTCCCCCGATCAGCTGGTATGCGGAAGTATAGATCTTGCTCATTTTTCTTGCCTCCAATTTGAATCATATAAACATAGCAAAAAAGTATGTTTTTGTTTTGCGAGCATAGGATACACCAGAAAAAAGCGTTTGTCAAGAGAAATTTTCATTGAAATCCTATTTTCCTGCGATTATAATAGGAATTAGAGGTGAAGAACATGCTGATATCCACAAAAGGGCGTTATGCGCTGCGTATTTTGGTAGACATGGCGGAGCATCAGAGCGAAGGATACATCACGCTTCAGGAGGTGGCCGGTCGGCAGGATATCTCCGAGAAATACCTGGAGAGCATCGTCCGGGAACTGGTGAAGGGCGGCATCGTCTCCGGCCAGCGGGGAAAGGGAGGAGGATACCGTCTCTGCCGTCCGCCGGAGAAGATCAAGGTGGGGGATATCCTGCGGTGCACGGAGGGAAGCCTTGCCCCCGTGGCCTGCCTGATGGAAGGGTCGGTCCCCTGCGCCCGAACCGCCCGGTGCCGGACCCTGGAATTCTGGAAGGGACTGGACGAGGCGATCCGCCGGTATACCGACGGCTATACCATTGCGGACATGATGCAGAGCGGCGGGGACGGGGACGATTATATTATCTGACGGACGGCAGGTGAGATACCGTGACCATACAGCAGCTGCGCTACGCTGTGACCATCTCCGAGGCCGGCTCCTTCAATAAGGCTTCGGAAAGATTATATGTTGCCCAGCCTTCCCTCACCAGCGCCATACAGGAGCTGGAGAAGGAACTGGAGGTGACGCTGTTTTCCCGCAGCGGGCGGGGAGTCGCCCTGACGAACGACGGGGTAGAGTTCATCCATTACGCCCGCCAGGTGCTGCAGCAGTACGACGGACTCCTGGAGCGGTTCGGGAAGGGCGGGGGACGCAAGAAGAAATTCGGGATCTCCACCCAGCATTATTCCTTTGCCGTGAAGAGCTTCGTGGAGCTGGTGCGGCAGTTCGGGACGGAGGAGTACGAATTCGCCATTCGGGAGACCCGCACCCGGGACGTGATCGACGACGTCTTTGCCGGGAAAAGCGAGATCGGGATCCTGTATCTCAGCGATTTCAACCGCAAGCCCCTGGAGAAGCTCCTGCGGGCCAACCAGCTGGAGTTCCACCCTCTGACGGCCTGCGAAGCTTACGTATATTTATGGAAGGGGCATCCCCTGGCGGGAAAGCCGTCGATCCGCTTCGCGGACCTGGCGGATTACCCCTGCCTTTCCTTCGAGCAGGGGGCGGCGGGCTCCTTCTATTATGCGGAGGAGATCCTCAGCACCGCCGAGTATCCCCGGACCATCAAGGCCACGGACCGGGCCACCATGCTGAACCTGATGGTGGGGCTGAACGGGTATACCCTCTGCTCCGG
>JAFZVM010000012.1 GCA_017617795.1 Oscillospiraceae bacterium | reverse complement strand
TTCGGCGATCTTCTCCACGGTGGCGATGCCGCGCTTGGGATACATGTAGCCGATGATCTTTTCCCGGTCGTAGGTAGTGCCGGTCATCATCCAGGCCACGTTCTCGGGGGTCGGCGGGACCACGGGGAGGCCGTCTGTCAGGGCGTTGGCTGCGCAATAGTTCAGGAACTGCTCGTAGGCCTCATGGTATGTGCCGCCGGTGAAGGTTTTATTGGAATAGTCGTATTCCTTGATATAGCTGCGCTTTTCCTCCTCGGTGAGGGGCTTGGTGAGGGCTTCCACAATGTCGTCGAACACGGCGTCCACGACCTTCTCCATCAAGGCGCGGTCTCTCTTGGCGGCGCAGTAGTCCACCGCCGGTACCGTGGCAAGGCGGACGGCGGGCATGCCGTTCAGATCCTGCAGCTCCTGTTTGGAACGGAGGAGGACCTCAGAGCAGATGGAAACGCCGGGCTTGCCGGCTCTTTCCATGAAGACGCCCACATCCCGCTTGCCCTGAGTAATGGCCTCCTTGACGCCCTCGACCCAGGCGTCGCACTTGGAGGCGATCTCGTCTGCGTTCACCACGGAAGCCGGGGAACCGAAGGACAGGCAGCGGTAGACCTGCAGCCCCTCATACCTGGCCTTCAGCCGCTCTTCGAGGATATCGAAAAACAGCATGGAGCCCAGCATGACCAGGGAGTCTACGTGAATGGACATCAGCGCGATGGTCTTCCCCTTCAGGGTATCCAGCCTGGGGTTCGAGAGACCTTCCCGCTTGGGATCCAGGAGCTTGCCCTTCGGTTCCATGATCTCAATGCTTACTTTGCTCATTCCAGTTCCTCCTGTCAGTAAATTTTTAAGAGAGATGCAGTCAGGCGTCGAGACCCAGCAGCTTTGCCGGATTGATCTTGGCCATCAGGGTGATCTCCTCCTCGTTCATTCCCTTGTGAGCCAGGGTGGCGATGAACATCCGGAAGCCCTCCACCGGCGACGCATTATGGCCGAAGAGCCCCAGATCCGTGCTGATGATGCATTTCTCCGGACCGATCGCCCGGATCTGACCGACCGTGATCTCCGGATCATAGCTGAGCTCAGTGGGAAGATGGAACACGAAGGTAAACTCCGCAAAGGCCCCCATCCGGGTCAGCTGGATCGTCTCATCCAGCGTCAGGGATTGGTCCAGAACGGTCTCTGAACCCAGGGGATGCGTGAGGATGATCTTGTCGATGCCCATCTTCCGGGCTTCCTCAACAACGGCAAAGCACTCCGCGGGAGATATATGACCGGTCGCCAGGGCAATGTCGTACTTCTTGATGATCTCCAGGATCTTCAGCACGCTGGGATAGAGCTGCCCCCGGTCATCCAGCAGGGAGAGCCCCTCTTCGCTGACGGGAATGCCCATTTTCCTGTAGACGTTCACGCTGTTCGCGGCGGAAAGCGTGGGCATCCAGATGACCTTGGCGCCCATCTGGGCGGCGGATTGCACCGCATGGGGATTCAGCCCGCCGCAGTAAGCGTTGAGGCACTGGCTGCCGAACAGGGTGGTGCCCGGGACCAGCCGGTTGATCATCTCCGCCATAGGCGCATTCGGGTATCCGGTATCCTTCAGGACGATGGCCCGCATCCCGGCCTGGCTCGCCTGTACCGCCAGGTCGTATGCGCTGAAGCTGCCCCCGCCGGGGCCGTGATGGATGTGCATATCGATGGATCCCTTCATGACCCGATCGATATTGACGCTGCCGACTCCAAACATGATCTATACCCCCAAAACAGAATAATGCTTTCCTCTTCGCAAGCCCGCTTTTTTGTGAAATCATCGCAGATGTCTCCAAACGACAACAACATTATAACAGGATTATGAACGGGAAAACAGAGGCGATCGCTGCGGAAAATCAAAAAAACGCTTTGTGCCGAATCCGGGAAGGCGTCAAGAGGCCGGGATGCCGGCAGAATCGACTCCCCGGCGGTCGCGCATTCAGACTTTGGAAGGCAGTTCCCAAATGAATCCCGGCTGCCGGGGAACCGGCAGCCGGGAGCGTGTTACTGCGCTGCTCAGCACAACAGCATGGTCTGGTTGACTTTTCCGAAGGCAGAAAACGACCTCCCCCGACGGATTCCGGTCATAAGCCGGTCCGGAACACTCGGCCTTACGGGGCGTTCTCCTTCGCTTTCGGTTTGATGCTGGCGGCATAGGCGCTGTTGCAAAGGCCCAGCACCGCCGAGATGATGAAGAGGGTCTCGATCCCCACGGTCTGCCAGATCCAGCCCCCGAACAGGGCGATCAGGATCGTGATCATGTGGTTGACCGAGATGCCGGTTGAGAGGGTGGCCTTCGTCTCCTCCGGGGAATCGGAAATGTCCTGGACATAGACGTTGGCGGCCATGGACGCCAGGGAGATGATGGAGTCCAGCACATAGTTCACGCAGCAGACGGTGAAGGCGATCTCTCTCGGGAAAAGGTGATGGGCAAAGCCATAGAAGAAACAGACGATGACCAGGATCAGGGTGTCGGAGACCATGATGATCATATAGCCGATCCTGTCGATCAGTCTGCCGATCAGCGGGGAAAGGAAGAACCCGGCGATGGCGGAGACGGCAAACAGCAGGCTGATGACCCGGGCGTCCGCGCCGTAGAACAGGATCAGCACGTATGGGCCGAAGGTGAAAAACACCTGCTTCCGCGCTCCGTAGAACACCTCCAGCATGTAGTACTTCCGGAATTTCTTCCGGAAATAGAAGCGGCTGCCGGTTTTGTCCGTCTCGCTCTTGCCGTGAAGTCCGAAGGCCAGCACGGTCCCCAGGGCGGTCAGCAGCGTGGCGGCGAGGAAGAAGGCCCGGAAGGGCGTCTTCCCCGCGAGGAGGGACAGAGTCACGATCACCACGGCATACCCTGCCAGGGTGCCGATCTGGTTCACCGAGCTCTGATACCCCAGAGCGGCGCCGCCGCTGTCGGGTCTGGCGTATTGCAGCGTCATCGTATTCTTCATGCCCAGCTGGATATGCTCACCCAGGGAATAGACGCAGATCGCCAGGGTCACCAGCAGCTTGGTCGGCGACACCAGCGCCAGCATGCCCATGCCCGCCAGCATCACCAGCGCGCCGATCTTATAGAGACTTTCCGCGGAAAGCGTATAGAACAGCGCCAGGAGCAGGACCAGAAGAAGACCGGGCAGTTCCCGGAAGAATTCTGCCAGACCCCGCTCGAATTCACCCATGACCACGATGTTCGCCAGGTAGTTGTCGATGACGCCTTTATAGATGCCGTATCCCAGACCCATGGTAAGGATCGCAAGGAAAAGCCATTGGAATCCGGAGTTCTCCTGAAAGACGGCTTTGATCTTTTTCATGCTTCGCCTTTCACTTGGCGCCCTTCAAGATACGCTTTGGACAGCGCGACGTAAGGCGGCGTGCCGTCAAGGAAGGCAAGCTGCTCCGGGCCAAGTTCCCGGACGCATTTTGCAGGGACGCCCACCATCATGGTCCCGGATGCAGCGACCGTCTTTTCTTTCACCACGGCGCCCGCGCCGATGATGCAGTGATCGCCGATGACTGCACCGTCCAGCAGGATCGCCCCCATACCGATCAGCGTGTTGCTGCCGACGGAAGCGCAGTGAATGATCGCCCCGTGGCCAATGGTGACGTTATCTCCGATGGCCAGCGGATGACCGGGCTCCGTATGCAGCACGGCGTTGTCCTGGATGCTAACGCCGCGGCCCACGGTGATCGGACTGCAGTCTCCGCGAATGACTGCTCCATACCAGACGGAGCTGTCCGGTCCGATCGTTACGTCTCCGATCAGAACGGCTGTTTCCGCCACAAAAGCCTCGGAAGATATTTGGGGCGTTTTGCCTTGAAATGTGACGATCATATAATCTTCTCCCAATACGTTATTCCGTTTTTCTGCCCTTCACCAGCAGCATCATCGGCCTGCGCATTTCATCCGGCAGTTCCATTGCCATCTCTTCTGATGGCATCGCTTCTTCCACAGCCTCCAGCATGAAGCCGTTGTCCAGCATGCCGCCGAGGATCTGGGTGAGTGTGTGATGGTATTTCTTCACGGAGCAGTCCAGGAAGTTTGTCTCCCGCTGACCTGGGTAGAAATACCGGTCAACGGGCCAGTATGCCGGTTTGCCTGATTGATAAACCCAGTCCTGCCCGGGACTTGCGGTGAATGTCGGATGCTCAATGTTGAAAAGGAATACGCCGCCCGGCTTCAGTGCCTGATAAACGTCCCGAAAAACACGGTTCAGGTCGTCGACGTAGTGGAGCACCAGGTTTGAGATGATGAAGTCATAGAACTCACATGGATAATCAAAGTCTTCCAGTGCGCAGACCTGATAGCGGATATCCAAACCCCGGCTTTTCTTCTCCGCCTCTGCGATCATCTTCGCGCTGGCGTCGATCCCCAGCACATATGCGGCGCCCTGCTCCAGGCAGTACCTGCTGTGCCATCCATAACCGCAGCCTATGTCCAAAACTGCCTTGCCGCTCACGTCCGGGAACAGCTTTTGCAGCTGATGCCATTCGCCCGCTGCGGAGAGGCCGTACTTGCTTCGATCCATCTGGCTGTATGCCCGGAAAAGCGCAGGATCGTCATAGAGCTGCATACCGTCACCTCCGGCTGAAAAATGATACTCTCTTTCGTCCAACGGTATCTGGAGACCTGGCCGGTCATCATGGTTGACATACCTGACGAAAGAGAGTACCAATGGGATTTTAACACAGGTCTGCAAAATAGGCAAGGGCTCAGGGGTATAGGAAAAAGCCAATCAAACCCTCTATCTACAATAGACGCGGATGGCTTCGGCGGCGAATGCCGCGGTGCCATCGCCGCCACAGCGGTCGATGTTGGCGGTCATGTCCCCTCCGCCGGCGTACATCTGTCCAAGGCCGCGCAGGATGTCCTTCGTGCAGGTGTAGTAATGCTCGCTGATGAAGCCCTGCAGCTTCTTTACCAGTACCTGCGCGGCATGTTCTGCCGGGTCTGAACTCCGGATGCTGCCGAACTCGGCGAAGATGTCCATCATTTGCCCGCCCAGCAGCCGATTCTCCTCGTCGCTCCTGCCCTTGGACTTTCGTTCATATTCTCGGTACGCCTCCGAATCGCCCCAACTGGCCTTTGCCTGCGCTGCATACTCGTCCATCTTTTTTGTGTCGGATGCTTCAAATGTCAATGCTCTCACTCCCGTCGTTCTGATCCCGCGAGCCGGGTCGATCCGATTTTCGATCGCTGCTTCCTCTCAGAATTGCCATTCTCTCTTCAGAATGGCGTACTGCATGGTATTCTCATAGTGCGGGCTGCCGTCTTCGTTGTTGACAAAGGATACGAACTCCATGAAGAGTCCCTCCCGCCGCATGCCGAGCCTTTCGCAGAGACGCTGACTGGGCAGATTGTAGTCTTCCACATAGGCGTAAATGCGCCTGGCCCCCTTCTGCTGAAACAGATAATCCAGGAAAGCGCGGGCAGCCTCGTATGCGTAGCCCTTTCCCTGGTATTCTTTGTTCAGCATCCAGCAGGGGCTGAACGTGTCGCCCCGGGAAGTCGGATCGTGCGGGTCCCGCTCCGGATAGCCGTCGATCTCGCCGATCACTTTGCCGCTCGCTTTTTCGACGATGGCAAAGTAATACTCCGTCTCCCCAGCGCGCCGCTTCATCTCCTCCGCCGCTTCTTCCGGGGAATGCAGCTTCATGGAGGCAAAGCAGTTCACCGCCGGCTCCGCCAGGTATTCCAGCACGTCGGCTGCGTCGCTCTCGCGAAACGGACGCAGGATCAGTCTTTCTGTTTCAATGATCATGTTTCTTCTCCTCGCTGCAGCGCAATTGCTTGCTGCTCTCAGCATCCTTCCATTATATCGAGAACTTCGGCGGACATGCGCCGTTATATAAACCTATAACTTTTCAATTCACGTTATATTTAACTATATATTGAAATCCACTCAGATGCAATGATGCCTTTGATGAGAAGTAAATTAAAGGAAAACCCGTCCTTGCGGACGGGCCACTCCTCCGGCATGTGCAGTCTGAATAGACGACAGGCTCACAGCGTTTGGCAACAACATTATAATGCATATGAAGTATCTTTGTATTTTGTTTGAATTCATAACCATTGTCAACTTCAACAGGTTTCAACGTCAGCGCCGTCATAATCATTCTTTTTCCGTTCCGTGAATAGGAGAAGGGATAAAACAAGCGGCGAGTCCCGAAACCCTTCCCTCCAGCCGCAGTGATTGCAGACTTGAGGGATATGTGCTATTCTGACTGGCGGGATTCCTGCCCGTATCGAGTTTTCATCCGGGAAAGCGGCAGAAAAACCGCAATTTGACTGACGGCAAGCGGCCGATCCGGTCCGGCTTACGGAGGTGGCAAAACATTATGATATTCAAAGGCATCCGAAAGATTCATGAGGGAAAGTACATTACACGTTACGATGTGGATTATCTGACTGCCGAAGGGAATGAGAAAACCTATGAAATGGTCAGCCGGAGAAGGAATATGCAGACACTGGAGGCGCTGCAGAACAGGACGCCGGATTCCGTCGTCCTGATCCTGACGGATGAAAGCGGCGAGCGCATCCTGGTCAATCGGGAATACCGCATGGCGATGGCGCAGTGGATCTGCAATTTTCCGGCGGGCCTGATCGACCCGGGCGAGAGCCCGGAGGAAAGCGCAAAGCGTGAACTGTGGGAGGAAACAGGCCTGACGCTGGTGCGTATCGACGACACGCTGGACAACAGTTACAGCGCCATTGGCTTCTCCAATGAACGAAATATCACCGTTTTCGGCGCGGCAGCCGGGCAGTTCCGGAAAAGCACCTCCGACGTTGAGGAGATCGTTCCGGGCTGGTACACGAAAGAGGAAATCCGGGAGCTGATCCGGAAGGAACCGTTTGCCGCAAGGACCCAGGCATACTGTTACGCTTGGGCGAACCAACGCTGAAGAAAGCAGAGGCCGCAAAGGGATATGATCACCACCGTGATTTTCGATATGGACGGAACCGTTCTCAACACCCTCGATGACCTTGCCGCCTCGGTCAATTATGTACTGACCAGGTTCGGCCTTCCCGTGCATTATACCGAAGACTATCGCCTGTTTTTTGGAAGCGGGATCCGATATGCGCTGCAATGTGCAGCGCCGAAAGGCACGGGAGAGGACATGATCGATCAGATGCTTCCGGTTTTCCGGGAGTACTATAACGCGCATTGTCTCGACAGGACCGGACCCTATGCGGGCATCCCGGCGCTCATGGGGATCCTCCGCAATCAAGGATACAAGCTCGCAATCGTATCGAACAAGATCGATTCCGCAGTAAAAGAACTGAATGCAAAGTTCTTTCACGACTTTGTCCACGTTGCTATCGGAGAACGTGAAGGAATACGGCGGAAACCCGCGCCGGATACGGTGATCCAGGCGCTGGCGGAACTGAAGAGCACGACGGAAGAGGCGGTCTATGTCGGCGATTCGGAAGTGGATCTGCAGACAGCGTTGAATGCAGGGATACCGTGCATTACGGTTCTGTGGGGGTTCCGCGACAAGAAATTCCTGACAGAACAAGGCGCGGCCATTTTCGCAAGTACCCCGAAAGAGGTTTTTGACCGGATACGGCAGATGTGAGACGTCAGATCAACGCTTGCCATCCCTGGCGGGGAGCTTCAGTTGTTTGCAATTTGCAAACAACTCCGGATACATGACGACAAAGAGAGGCTGAAGCAGCGAATGTGCCTTTCGGAACACCCGTTCGGAACGGTGAAGTGGTACCGTGGCGCACATTACTTGCTGTGCAGAGGAAAAACGAAAGCCGCAGCTGAGCTGGGGCTGAGTTTCCTTGCCTATAACATGACCAGAGCGATCCATCTGGCAGGCGTGCGGAAGCTGATCGAAGCCATGTGAGGGAGAAATCCCTCTTTTTTCATTTCTACGTACAAAAATAGACAGAAAAATGTCCGAAAACCCGCCTTCAAAGTGGGTTTTCGGACAAATTGTGGCGGAGAAGGAGGGATTCGAACCCTCGATACCCTTATGGGGTATACACGATTTCCAATCGTGCGCGCTCGACCAAGCTACGCGACTTCTCCACGCTGCTCTGTCGGACTGACTTTTGAAGCTTCGTCATTATAAAGGATGCTTTTCGTAAAGTCAATGCTTTTTTCTTTTCCGAAAGGTTTTTCCGCCGTTTTTCCCCGGGACGGACCTCCCGCGCTTGCCAAGGGCGGCAGGATGTGGTATATTCCGCCTTATAGCCGAGGGGATATCCGAGGCATTTTCCCCCGTGCTCCCGGAGCGTGAGAGTATGGAACCGATGAAACCGCAAAAATCTGCCTTTGCCCAGGGACTTCGGGACGGGATCCCCATCGCCCTGGGATATTTCGCCGTGGCCTTTTCCCTGGGCATTGCCGCCAGGGACGCGGGGCTGACCCCCTTCCAGGGGATGCTGGCCAGCATGCTGTGCGTCGCCTCCGCCGGGGAATATGCCCTGTTCACCCTGGTGGGCGCCGGAGCCGCCTATCTGGAGGTCGCCCTGGTGACCCTGATCACCAACGCCCGATATTTCCTCATGAGCTGCGCTCTGAGCCAGCGCATCCGCCCGGACATGCCGGACCTGCATCGCTGGGGCGTGGGCTTTGCGGTGACGGATGAGATCTTCGGCATCAGCATCGCCCGGCCCGGGCCGCTGGAGCCCAGGTACCATTACGGCGCCATGGCCGTATCCATCCCCGCCTGGGCCGTCGGTACAGCCCTGGGCATCCTGATGGGCACCATCCTGCCCCTGCGTGTGGTGAGCGCTCTGAGCGTCGCCCTGTACGGCATGTTCCTGGCCATCATCATCCCTCCGGCCCGGAAGGAGCTTTCGGTGGCGATCTGCGTGCTGGCGGGCTTCGGCTGCAGCTGGCTTTTCGGCTTCCTCCCTGCTCTGCGGGACCTTTCCCCGGGTATGCGCACGATCATTCTTACCCTGGGCATCTCCGCCGTTATCGCCTTGATCTTCCCCAGGAAGGAGGACGAGCCCGATGCGGAATAATTACGTCTATATTCTCATCGCCTTCGCGGTGATCTACGCCATCCGGGTCCTGCCCCTCACCCTGATCCGCAAGCCCCTTCGCAGCCGTTTTCTCCGCTCCTTCCTCTACTATGTGCCCTATGTCACCCTGGCGGTGATGACCTTTCCCGCCATTGTGGAGGCCACGATGCTGCCCGCTGCGGGCATCGCCGCCCTGGCTGTGGGGATCATTGCCGCCCTGCTGGGCGGCAGCCTGATCACTGTGGCGGGGGCCTGCTGTGCCGCCGTATTCCTCATTGAGCTGATCTTCCGTTGAGCACACTTCGCCCGCCATCCGGCTGCGCCGGACGGCGGGCATTTTTCTGCCTTCTTATTCCTCCGATTCTTCGTCCACCCGCTCCAGGAGCAGACGATATCCGCCGCTGCCGTACTGGAGACAGCGGTTCACCCGGC
>JAFZVM010000011.1 GCA_017617795.1 Oscillospiraceae bacterium | reverse complement strand
GCTCCTTCGGCGGCATTCTGGTGCTGGCATTGGGCATCGTTTTCGCCACCAGCGCGGTGCGCAATTCCCTTATGAGCTACACCGGCTTCTTCGGCATCATCGCCCTCATCATGCTGGCGGCCCTGGCCCTTTTCCTCCTGACGGTGCGGGAGCCCAGGTTCGTCCGGGAGATGGAGGAGGAAAGCCGCCGCTACGGGCTGTCCGAGGAGGACGAGACGGAGGACAAGGGAGGCAAACGCAGCCTTTCGGGGCCGGAAAAGCGGAGCCTCCTGTTCCTGCTGCTGAGCATCATCCTCTGGTTCTTCGGCTACAACGCCGTCACCAGCAAGTATTCCGTCTATGCCTCCAACATCCTGCACAAGGACTATAACCTGACCCTCATCATCGCCCAGGCCGCCGCCATCATCTCCTATCTGCCCGTGGGCATCGTGGCCAGCAAGGTCGGCCGGAAAAAGACCATCCTGGCAGGCATCGTGTTCCTGGCCGTGGCCTTCGGCGCAGCCGCCTTCATGCGGGACGACAGCCCCACCCTGCTGATGAACGTCTGCTTCGCCCTGGCGGGCATCGGCTGGGCCACCATCAACGTCAACTCCTTCCCCATGGTGGTGGAGATGGCCTCCGGCGCCGACGTGGGCAAGTATACCGGCTTCTATTACACCGCCAGCATGGCGGCCCAGGTGGTGACCCCCATGGTCTCCGGCTTCCTCATGGACAAGCTCGGCATGACCGTCCTCTTCCCCTATGCCGCCGTTTTCGTGGTGCTGGCCTTCCTCACTATGCTCACCGTCCGCCACGGGGACAGCCGCCCCGAGGCAAAGAAGGGCCTGGAGGCCCTGGATGTGGACGACTGAGGAAGGACGCTCTGAGGTTATCATGCGAGTTTTTGCGTATGTTCTTTTGGTGCTGGTCCTGCTTTCCTTCCTCTGGTCCCTCCTGTTCCGCTGCCGCCGCAGCGGCCGGGGCTGGAAGAAGCTCCTGGGAAAGCGCTATGCCCACCGGGGCTGGCATGACAAACCCGCCATTCCGGAGAATTCCCTTCCCGCCTTCCGCCGGGCCCTGGACAGGGGCTGGGGTGCGGAGCTGGACGTGCACCTGCTGAAGGACGGCACCCTGGCCGTTTTCCACGACTCGGACCTCCGCCGCTGTACCGGCGAAGAGGGTGATATCGAGGATCTGGACCGGGAAGGCCTCCGGCACCTCAGGCTGGAGGGCACAGAGGAGCCGGTGCCCCTCTTCGACGAGGTGCTGGCCCTGTTCGAGGGGAAGGCCCCCCTCATCATCGAGCTGAAATCCCACAACGGGAACCACAGGGCCCTGACGGAGGCGGTGATCGCCCGGCTGGACCGCTACCGGGGGGACTGCTGCGTGGAATCCTTCGACCCGCGGGTGCTCATGGTGCTGCGCAGGGAGCGCCCGGCGATCCTGCGGGGACAGCTGAGCATGGATTTCCGCCCCGGCGGGGAGCCCCTGCCGGGATGGCAGCGTTTCGTGCTGCGGAACCTGCTGCTGAATTTCCTCACCGTGCCGGATTTCATCGCCTACCGCTTTGAGGACCGGCAGCGCCTCGCCCTGAAGCTCTGCCGCGGGGTATGGGGCGTGAAGGAGGCCAGCTGGACCATCCGCACCATGGCCGACCTGGAGGCCGCGGAGGCCGCGGGGGCCATGCCCATCTTTGAATGTTTCGATCCCGATCTGGATGTGGAAAACTGAAGGCGCAGAAACGCGCCGGATCATGATCCGAAGACCCAAGGAGGTAATATTATGGCAAAACAGGCATCCATCGTTTGCATGAGCTGCGGCAAGGAGATCTCCCAGCCGGCAAAATTCTGCCCCTTCTGCGCCGCCCCCCTGCCCGGCACGGAGGATCAGCAGGAACACGGTTACTGGGATTTCTACGGCGCCGCCCCCGGCATCGAGGACCAGAAGGTAGGGCCTATCGGGGCCCGCGGCTGGCTGCGCTTTATCGCCCTCTGCGTTTTTGTGGCTTCCTGCGCCTTGGGCATGGCCCTCAATGGCTGGAGCTGGGTCTTCCGCTGGACCCGCGCCGCTATCATCTGGGCATCCGGCGCCGGCGTAGCCATCGTCCTCTTTATCCTCTCCTTCTTCTTCAAGAAGCTGGACTGAGAAGCGTCCGCAGCCCATGGATGAACTGAAAGCGACCTTTGCCGGCAACCTGATCCGCCTGCGCACCGGCGCGGGCATGACCCAGGCGGAGCTGGGAGAGGCGCTGCATTATTCTGATAAGGCCGTTTCCAAATGGGAGCGGGCGGAGTCAGTGCCCGACGCGTGGGTGCTGACGGAGCTGGGGCGCATCTTCGGCGTCACGGTGGACCAGCTCCTGAGCCCCAACGCCCACTGGGCGCCTCCTCCCACCCTTCGTTCGGAGAAGGAGACCTACAGCCGCCTCTTTATCCTGCTGAGCAGCATTGCCGCCGTGTGGACCCTGTGCATGGTGGAATTCGTGGTGGTCTGGATCGTGCTGGGCACCATCCAGTGGATCGTCTTCGTGGCGGCGGTGCCCCTGTCCCTGGTGGTACTGCTGGTCTTCAACTGTATCTGGTTCAAGGGCCGGGGCAATATGTTCATCGTCATGGCCCTGGTGTTGAGCCTGGTCCTGCTCATCTACCTGATGCTGCTGAAATACAACATCTGGCAGGTCTTCCTGATCCTGGCCCCGGCGGAGGTTTTGGTGTTCCTGGCCTTCCAGATCCGCCATCACAGCCTCCGGAAGCGGGATTCTACCGCCGGTAGAGAGGGAAACGGACCGTAGAGAAGCCGTTTTTGACTGTAGCTTGCCTGAAAAAAACTCATAAGGTACACTTGCCATAGCTCTCGTACCATCGGAAAGGAGACCGCTATGGCAAATTTTGTTTTGAGCTGCTGCTCCACCGCCGACCTGACGAAGGAGCATTTTGAAGAAAGAGACATCCACTATATCTGCTTCCATTATTGGCTGAACGGCGTGGAGCACCCCGACGATCTGGGCCAGACCATCCCCTTCCCGGAGTTCTACCGGGCCATGGCTGAGGGGGCGGACACCAAGACCAGCCAGATCAACATCTCCGAATACCTGGACTATTTTGAAACGTTCCTGTCCCAGGGGCTGGACGTGCTCCATGTCACCCTCTCCTCCGGCATCTCCGGCACCTACAATTCCGCCGCCGATGCGGCCAACATCTGCCGGGAACGCTTCCCGGAGCGGAAGATCTATATCGTGGACTCCCTGGGGGCCTCCTCCGGCTACGGCCTGCTCATGGACGCCCTGGCGGACAAGCGGGACGCGGGCCTTAGCATCGACGAAGTGCGCGCCTGGGCGGAAGCCAACCGGCTGCGCCTGAACCACTGGTTCTTCTCCACGGACCTGAGCTTCTACGTCAAGGGCGGCCGCATCTCCAAGGCCGCCGGCCTCTTCGGCGGCATCCTGGGCATCTGCCCCCTGCTGGACATGGACGGCCAGGGACGTCTGATCCCCCGCCTCAAGATCCCCGGCAAAAAGCGGGTCATCAAGGAGATCGTCAAGAAGATGGAGGAGTGCGCCGAGGGCGGGCTCGGCTACAGCGGAAAATGCTATATCAGCCAGAGCGAGTGCATGGAGGATGCCCGTGCCGTGGCGGAGCTGATCGAGGAGCGCTTCAAGAAGCTCAGCGGCAAAGTGGAGATCAACTACGTGGGCAACCTGATCGGCAGCCACACCGGCCCCGGCACCGTGGCCCTCTTCTTCTGGGGCAAGGAACGGACGTAAGCGTATACAGAAAATGATCGGGCATCCGGCGCGTGTCGCACCGGATGCCCGTTCTGTATCCCGTATTCTTCATATCTCGATCCCATCAGCCTTAATCAGGTCCGCCAGGGCGTCGGCCAGGCCCTCGAAGGGCACGGTGCGCAGCTTCTCGCCCCGGCGGAACAGCAGTCCCCGGTCCTTCCCGCCCGCCACGCCGTAGTCAGCGGCGGCAGCCTCGCCGGGGCCGTTGACGACGCAGCCCATGACTGCCACCCGGATGGGGGCCCGGCAGTTTT
>JAFZVM010000086.1 GCA_017617795.1 Oscillospiraceae bacterium | reverse complement strand
GAGCTGCCGCTGTTGCGGCAGCTCCTTATTCTGTTCTTCTAATTCTCTTTCCCCATTCCCGCCCTCGCCGGACCGGCCGGTCCGCGGTAGTAACGATGCGCTGTGCCCCGTGCCCGTGTAAGAATACTGGGCATAAGGATAAAAAGGGGATTCGAACCCCAGATATGGGCCCCGCCATACACCATTCTATGCGGCGCTTGGCTCCGCCGCCGAGCTTGGACCCGCTCCGCCCCGGTTACCTTCTGTTTTGTCAGTTCTCCAACAGATCCGTGGTCCAGTTGGCCGCCTGGATGGAAGTCTCCAGGGTCCGCAGCTCCGCGCTGCGCCGGTCGCAGTCCTTCTGCAGCCTCCGCACGTCCACGGCGCTGAGGATGCGGATCTCGGACCGGGTGGAGCGGCTTGTGAGACTGCTGGCCGCATCCAGAAAGGACCGAAGGATGCCCAGCTGCTGGGTCATCCGATCCCGCCGGGCCAAAAGCTCCGTCAGGCTCCCCTCCGGCAGAAGGGTCAGGCTGTTGGTCAGGTTGATCCGGGCCATCAGAGTCTCCAGCTCGTCAAAGCAGTCCTCCAGCTCATCCAGAAGCTGTTCCGGATCCTCCGGGGTCTGCTCTCCCTCCTGCACCCGGGCGTTGTTGTGCAGTCTGCCGCTGAGCTGGCTGATGCGCCGCTGAAGATCGGCTCTCATCTGAAGGGCTTCCGCAAGCTTCATCTTTCGCACACTCCTTATCTGATCATCCCAGCGCCACATCCAGGACCATCATCAGGGCAAAGCCCAGCAGGATGGCCGGTGCGGCGTCTTTTTGTCTATTCTCTTCCCCCATGCAGGCAGGGATCAGCTCATGTACCGCCACCAGCACCATGGCGCCGGCGGCAAAGGCCAGGGCCCAGGGCAGAAGCATCTGCGCCTGCTGCACCAACAGAGCGCCCAGCAGAGCGGAGATCGGCTCCACCAGGCCGGAGGCCTGGGCCCAAAGGAAGCTGCTTCCCCGGCTGGAGCCCTCCTGCCGGAGGGGCAGGGCCACGGCAACCCCCTCAGGATAATTCTGCAGGCCGATCCCCAGGGCCACCCCCATGGCGGCAGCCAGGCGTTCCGGGGCGAATCCCTCTCCCAGGGCGCCGAAGGCCACTCCTACAGCCAGCCCCTCGGGGATATTGTGCAGGGTGATGGAGAGGATCAGCATCCGGGTCCGCTTCAGGGCGCCGGTATCCTCTCCCGGCCGCAGGGCGCTTAACCCCAGATCCGTCAGCCGGAGAAAAGCCGCTCCGGCCAGGAAGCCCCCCGCCGCCGTGAGCCAGGGGGGCGGTCCGCCCTGGCTGCCCGCCAGGGCGATGGCAGGTTCGAGCAGGGACCAGAAGCTGGCCGCCAGCATCACACCGGCGGAAAAACCCAGTATCAGGCCCAGGGTCCGGGGCCTGCCTCCCCGGATGAAAAACACCGTCGCCGCGCCCAGGGCCGTCACCAGCCAGGTGAAACAGCCGGCCAGCAGGGCCAGCAGGGGCGGCGGCAGATTGGTCAAACTCATCGCAGCACCACTCCTGCCCAGCCTATGCGCGGCAGAAGTCGGCTGTGTTTATTTTTCGTTTTCTCCCCGGAGCTTGATGATTCGGTCCCGAAGGAGGGCGGCATATTCGAATTCCAGCATCCGGCTGGCCTGGCGCATCTCCTTTTCCAGTTTCTCGATGGCCTGCTGCCGCTCGGTCCGGGTCATCTTCATCCCGTCCTCGTACCGGCCTTCTTCCGTCTCCTTCCTGGAGATCTCGATCAGCTCCCGTACATCCTTCCGGATGGTCTGGGGCACGATGCCGTGCTCCTTGTTGAACTCCAGCTGCTTCGCCCGGCGCCGCTCCGTCTCACCGATGGCGTAGTCCATGGCGGGAGTACGGGTATCCGCGTACATGATGACGCAGCCCTCCGCATTCCGGGCCGCCCGGCCGATGGTCTGGATGAGAGAGGTCCCGCTGCGCAGGAAGCCCTCCTTGTCCGCGTCCAGGATGGCCACCAGGGAGACCTCCGGCAGGTCCAGTCCCTCCCGCAGGAGGTTGATGCCCACCAGGGCGTCGAACTCGCCCAGCCGCAGGTCCCGGATGATCTCCATCCGCTCGATACTGCCGATATCGTGGTGCATATACCGCACCCGGACCCCGGTCCGCCGCAGATAGTCCGTCAGATCCTCCGCCATCTTCTTGGTGAGGGTGGTCACCAGGGTGCGTTCGTTTCTCGCCGCCCGGGCGTTGATCTCCCCCAGCAGATCGTCGATCTGCCCCTCCGTGGGGCGCACCTCCACCCTGGGGTCCACCAGCCCCGTGGGCCGAATGATCTGCTCCACCACTTGGCCGGAGCGGCTCAGCTCATAGTCTCCGGGGGTCGCGCTCACATACACCGTCTGATGGATGCGCTGCCGGAATTCGTCAAAATTCAGGGGTCGGTTGTCAAAGGCGCTGGGCAGGCGGAAGCCGTAGTCCACCAGGTTCTGCTTTCTGGCCCGGTCCCCGGCGTACATGGCCCTCACCTGCGGGATGGTGACGTGGCTTTCGTCAATGAACAGAAGGAAGTCCTTGGGGAAGTAATCCAGCAGGGTCATGGGGGCGCTTCCGGGCGCCCGGTCGCTGATGACCCGGGAATAGTTCTCGATACCGGAGCAGTATCCCAGCTCCCGCATCATCTCCATATCATAGGTGGTGCGCTGGCGGATGCGCTGGGCTTCGATGAGCTTCTCCTGATCCGTGAACCATTTCACCCGTTCTTCCATCTCCGCCTCGATCCGCCCCAGGGCACGCTCCATCTTCTCCCGGCTGGTGACATAGTGGGAGGCGGGATAGATGGCCGCGTGGCTCAACCGCCGGTTGGGTACGCCGGTGACCACGTTGATCTCGCTGATCCGATCGATCTCGTCCCCAAAGAATTCCACCCGGATGGCCGTATCCCGGCTGTAAACCGGAAAGATCTCGATGGTATCCCCCCGGACCCGGAACATGTTCCGGTCGAAGGCCATGTCGTTCCGCTCGTAGCGGATCTCCACCAGCTTTTTGATGACCTCTTCCCGGCTCCGGTGCTGGCCCTCCCGAAAGGAGATGACCATGCTCTTGTAGTCGATCGGGTCCCCCAGGCCGTAGATACAGCTCACGGAGGCCACCACGATCACGTCCCTCCGCTCGAAAAGGGAGGAGGTGGCGCTGTGCCGCAGACGCTCGATCTCGTCGTTGATCCCCGCGTCCTTCTCGATGAAGGTGTCCGTCACCGGGATATACGCTTCCGGCTGATAGTAATCGTAGTAAGAGACGAAATACTCCACCGCGTTATCCGGGAAGAATTCCCGGAATTCGGCGCAGAGCTGGGCTGCCAGGATCTTATTGTGGGACAGCACCAGGGTGGGCCGCTGGAGCCGTTCTATGACCTTGGCCATGGTATAGGTTTTTCCGGAGCCGGTGACCCCCAGAAGGGTCTGCTCCTCCAGGCCCAGCTCCAGGCCCTGGGCCAGCTGGTCGATGGCCTCCGGCTGGTCGCCGGAGGGGGAAAAGGGACTGACTACCCGAAACTCTGACATAAGCGCAAAAAGTCGGTCACTTCCTGCTGAAGTAACCGCACTCCTCCATGGAAACGTATTCGTTTTCCGCTACGATGATGTGGTCCAACAGCTGCAGCTGGACCGCCTCCAGGGCATTGCGGATCATTTGCGTGCTTTCCCGATCCTCCCGGGACGGCATGGCATATCCGTCCGGATGGTTATGGGCCAGGATGAGGTTGGTGGCCCGGAGACGGATAGCGGCCTCCACCAGCTTGCGGATGTTCACCGCCGTATAGCCGATCCCGCCCTGGAAGACCTCCCTGCAGGCCAGGAGCCGGCAGTGCTCATCCAGGAAAGCCACGTAGACCTTTTCCTCCCGGGCTCCGTAGAAATAGGGGAGGAAAAACGCTCCTGCCTCATTGCTTTCACGCAGGCAGACAGCCTTTCCCGTTTTGGCCCGGTCGATCAGATAACGGCGGTTCATGGCGGGGATGAGCCGCAGAAGGGCGGCGGCGTTCTCCCCCATGCCGGGCACCTGCTCCAGGGCGGACTGATCCGCATCCAGGACAGCGCTCAGGCTGCCGAACTGCCGCAGCAGCTCGTGGGCAAGGGCATTCACGTCCTTCCTGGGAATGGCATAACAGAGCAGCAGTTCCAGAACGGTATGGTCCTCCATACCGTCCAGACCGCCGTTCAGAAACCGTTCCCGCAGCCGCTGACGGTGACCGCTGTGCACCCCTTCGCTCATGACATCTGCTTCCGGCGGGAAAAGTGGACGGCGCCGTCCTGCATGTCATCCAGCCAGTTCAGCGCCCGCTCCAGCCCGGAGATGACGCACTCGTGTCCGTCGTCCGCCAGCTGGGTCGGGATACGGGTCCTGGACTCGATGAGCTTATCCATGCCCCAGAGCTGACTGCCGCCGCCGGTGAGGGTGATGCCCGTCTCGGATATATCCGAGACCAGCTCCGGCGGGGTACGCTCCAGCACGTCCCGGATGGCGTCCAGGATGCCCTCGCAGCTTTCGTCGAAGGCCTCCAGCATCTCCTCCGTGTGGATGGGGAAGAGCTTGGGCAGGCCGGTAAGGAGGCAGCGCCCCTTCACCTCCAGGCTCCGGGATTCCTGTCCGGGATAGACGCAGCCCAGCTGGAGCTTCACTTCCTCGGCGGTCCGATCGCCGATGAGGATATTGTGCTTCCGGCGCACATAGCGGATCAGGGCTTCGTTGAACCGGTCGCCGGCCAGCCGGATCGAAGCGGACTCCACCACCCCGGAGAGAGAGAGCACGGCGATATCCGTGGCTCCGCCGCCGATATCGATGACCATTTTCCCCTTGGGCTCGCTGATGCTCAAGCCTGCCCCCAGGGCGGCGGCCACAGGCTCCTCCAGCAGGAAGACCCGCCTGGCGCCCGCCTGGAGCGCCGCTTCCATCACAGCCCGCTCCTCCACCTCGGTAATGCCGCTGGGCACGCTGATGAGCAGTCTGGGTTTCAGCAGGCTGAAGCCGCTCACCTTCCGCAGCAGCTCACGGAGCAGCCGCTCCGCCATTTCAAAATCCGAAACGACCCCATCCCGCATGGGGCGGATGGCCGCCAGGTTCACGGGGGTACGGCCCAGCATCTTCTGCGCCTCCGCCCCAACGCTGAGCACGCGGCCGCTGACCCGGTCCACGGCGATCACCGCCGGTTCCCGGAGCACGATGCCCTTGTCCCGTATACATATCCGCACCGTGGAGGTGCCCAGGTCGACCCCGATATCTTTCCCAAACAGCATTGGGTATACCTCTTCTCTATGGTCTGTGCGGTCGGCAGCACAGGGTGGCGCATACCACGCCGGAGGCGCCTTCGGTCAACAGGACTCTGGCGCATTCCGACAGGGTCGCCCCCGTGGTGACCACATCGTCGATCAGCAAAACGCGCTTCCCCAGGAAGCGTTCCGGATGGATGGCGGCGAATGCGCCGCTTACGTTGGCGGCTCTGGCAGCTGCGCCGGTCAGGCGGGACTGGGGTGGTCTATACCTGCGCTTGCGCAGCAGGGCCGCGGTCTCCGCTCCCAGCAGGCGGGCCGTTTCCTCCGCCAGGATACGGCTCTGGGAATACCCTCTGCGGCGCAGCCGCAGAAAGCTCACCGGCACCCAGGTGATCAGATCGTACTTCCCCGCCAGATCCCGTTCCACCCGCTCCGCCATCAGGTCGGCAAAGGCGGCCGCCGAGCCGGAACGGGAACCGAACTTGAACCGCAGCAGGGCCGCCCGCGCCTTGTCCCGATACAGCAGGGGCGAGACGCACAGGCTGAAAAAGCGGCCGCTGCGCTTCCCGGCCGCCCCGGCATAGGGCAGGCTCCTGCGGCATTCTGCACAGATGAGGGTCTCCTCCTTCTGCAGCAGTCTTTCGCAGAAAGGGCATTTGGGCGGGTACAGCAGTCGGATCAGTCTGCGCATCACGTTTCTGCCGCACAGAGGCGTGTCTTCAGACCGCTGTACCGTTTCTGGGTCCGGTTGTTCTCCACCATGGCGGAAAAGACGTCCTCGTCCCCCACCACGATGAGCAGATTCCTGGCCCGGGTCACGGCGGTGTACAGCACC
Source organism: Oscillospiraceae bacterium (assembly GCA_017617795.1). Lineage (GTDB taxonomy): Bacteria > Bacillota > Clostridia > Oscillospirales > Oscillospiraceae > UBA1774. The sequence goes on along the minus strand of JAFZVM010000086.1, from coordinate 5,939 downwards.
GCCCGGGTCAGCAGACTGGGGGCGCACTGCCCCAGCGCCAGGATCACCGCGCTGTACTCGCTGCCCTGGGACTTGTGTACGGTCATGGCGTAAGCCGGCTCCAGCTCTCCCAGCAGATCGAAGGTGTACAGAACGCTTCGGTCCTCGAATTCCACCGTCAGGGTCTGATCCGGGATGTTCACCTGGGTGATGCGTCCCACATCCCCGTTGAATACGCCGGTGCCGGTCATGCCGTTGGCTTTTCGCCAGATAAGATCATAGTTGTTCCGCACCTGCATCACCCGATCCCCGCAGCGGAACAGGAACTGGCCGAAGCTTTTCTCCGCCTTTTCCCCATCCTGGGGATTCAGGGCTTCCTGCAGGGCTTTGTTCAGGGAGTTGGTTCCGGTTATGTTTTTCCGGGAGGGGCTGAGGACCTGGATCTCCTCCCGGGGGATGCCCATTTTCTCCGGCAGACGGGAGGCGCAGAGCTCCAGGATGGTCTCCACGGCCGCTTCCCCGCTTTTCCGCCGGAGGAAGAAAAAGTCTCCCCGGTTTTCCCGCAGATCCGGCAGGTCGCCCTTGTCGATCAGGTGGGCGTTCCGGATGATCCGGCTCTCGGAGGCCTGACGGAAAACCTCCTCCAGGCGCACGGCGGGCAGGACTCCGCTCCGAAGCAGGTCCCGGAGCAGATTCCCCGGGCCGACGCTGGGCAGCTGGTCCCCGTCTCCCACCAGCACCAGGCGGCAGTCCGGCTTCATGGCCCGAAGAAGAGCCTGAAGCAGGATGACGTCCACCATGGAGGTTTCGTCCAGGATCACCGCATCCGCCGGCAGGGGGTCGTTCTCATCCCGCTTGAAGACCTGGAAGCCCAGCTCCGGATCGTAGCCCGTTTCCAGAAGCCGGTGGATGGTGCTGGCTTCCCGACCGCACAGCTCCTGCATCCGCTTCGCCGCCCGCCCCGTGGGCGCGGCCAGGGCCGTCTCCAGTCCCATGGCGTCAAAGCTCCGGAGGATGGCCCGGATCGTGGTGGTCTTGCCTGTGCCGGGACCGCCGGTGAGCAGAAATACCCGGTGCTGCACCGCCTCCCGTACGGCACGGCGCTGGTTTTCCGCCAGCTCCACGCCCAGTTCACGCTCCGCCTGTTCCAGGCAGCGTTCCGCCGTATTCAGCCGGCCGGGGGCCATGCGGGACATCCCCAGCAGCCGGGATGCGATCTCTTTCTCCGCACGCCAGAGGCGGGTAAGGTATACGGCATGCTGACCGGCGATATCCTCGCATACGGTCTCTCCGCTCTCTGTCAGCCGGTCGACGGCCTCCCGGACCTGCTCCTCCGGCACGCCGATGAGCTGATTGACAGCTCCCGCCAGCTTTTCCTCCGGAATGAAGCAATGACCGTTGCCGGCATTATGGTGCAGCTCGAACAGCACCGCCGCCTCCACCCGTTCGGAACAGTCCCCCTCGAAGCCCAGCTTCAGAGCCAGACGATCCGCCTCGGCAAAGGTCGCGCCGAAATATTCGTCGCACAGGATATAGGGGTTGGCATACAGCACGCTCATGGCGTCGTCCCCGTAGCTGCGGTACATCCGGATGCCGATGCTCAGGCGGATATCATTTCCGGCGAAGAATTCCAGCAGTCTCCGGAGCGTTGCCTGTTTCCGGAAAGCCGCGCCGATCTCCTCCGCCCGTTTTGCCGGGATGCCCTTGATCTCCGCCAGCCGTTCGGGGCTCTCCTCCATGATCCGCAGAGCGTCCTCCCCGAAGGCTTCCACGATGTTCCGGGCCGTGGCAGGACCGACGCCCTTGATGATGCCGGAGGAGAGGTACTGTACGATCCCTGCCAGGGAAGCCGGCAGGAGCCGTTCCACATGGTCCGCCCGGAACTGGGTCCCATGGACCTGATGGGCCATCCACTGGCCCTCCGCCGTAAGCTCCTCTCCCGGGGCGGCATAGGGCAGCGTACCCACCACGGTGACGATCCCGCCTTCCTGCAGGGACAGGCGGAAAACCGTATAGCCGTTTTCCTCGTTTGTATAGATGACGGACTCGATGCTTCCGGAAATGACCGTTTGTTCCCCGGGCCTGCCCTCCGGCCCGGTTTTTCCCCTGACGCCGCTCATGCCAGCACCGGGCGCAGATACTGCCCCGTATAGCTCCCGGGAAATGCGGCGATCTCCTCCGGGGTGCCGGCGCAGACCAGCGTACCGCCCTGATCGCCCCCTTCGGGCCCCAGGTCGATGATATAGTCTGCGGATTTGATCACATCCAGGTTGTGCTCGATGACGATCACGGTGTTCCCCGCATCCACCAGGCGGTTCAGTACGTCCATCAGCTTTTGTACGTCCGCCATGTGCAGGCCGGTGGTGGGCTCATCCAGCACATAGATGGTTTTTCCGGTGGAGGGACGAAGCAGCTCGGAAGCCAGCTTTACCCGCTGGGCTTCCCCGCCGGACAGGGTGGTGGAGGATTGCCCCAGCTTTACATAATCCAAGCCCACGTCCCAGAGCGCCTGGATCTTGGGCTGGATCTTGGGCTGGTTTTCGAAGAAGCGAAGGGCCTCGTCCACCTTCATTTCCAGGACTTCGTAGATATTCTTCCCCTTGAAGCGGACCTCCAGGGTCTCCCGGTTGTACCGGCGGCCCTTGCACACCTCGCAGGGAACGTAGATATCCGGCAGAAAGTGCATTTCGATCTTCAGCACGCCGTCTCCGCTGCAGGCTTCGCAGCGGCCGCCCCGCACGTTGAAGGAGAAGCGCCCCGCCCCATAGCCCCGGCTCCGGGCGTCCGGCGTATCCGCAAACAGCTCCCGGATATCGTTGAACAGGCCGGTATAGGTGGCGGGATTGGACCGGGGCGTCCGCCCGATGGGGGCCTGGTCGATGCTGATGATCTTATCCAGATATTCGATCCCCCGGATCTCCCGGTACTTTCCGGGGCGGCAGCGTACCCGGTTCAGCTTTGCCGCCAGAGCCCGGTAGAGGATCTGGTTCACCAGGGAGGATTTGCCGCTGCCGCTCACCCCGGTGACGCAGGTGAAGGCGCCGAGGGGGATCCGCACGTCGATATCCTTCAGGTTGTTTTCCTGGGCCCCCAGGATCTCCAGCCAATGGCCGTTCCCGGGCCGTCGGACAGTGGGCACGGGGATCTTTTTCTTCCCGCTGAGATACTGACCGGTAACAGACTTCTCGCAGGCGATCACGTCCTCCAGGCTCCCGGCGCACAGGACCTCCCCGCCGAAATTTCCGGCCCCGGGGCCGATATCCACGATATAGTCCGCCGAACGGATGGTCTCCTCGTCGTGTTCCACCACGATGAGGGTGTTCCCCAGATCCCGGAGCCGCTTCAGAGTCTCCAGAAGCTTGGCATTGTCCCGCTGGTGCAGGCCGATGCTGGGCTCATCAAGGATATACAGAACGCCCATGAGATAGCTGCCGATCTGGGTGGCCAGACGGATGCGCTGGCTCTCTCCGCCGGAGAGGGTCCCGGCCTGGCGGGAGAGGGTGAGATAGTCCAGCCCCACGTTCCGGAGGAACCCCAGCCGGGCCCGGATCTCCTTCAGGATCCGGTCCGCGATCATGGCATCCTGCCCTTCCAGCCGGAGGGTATCCAGGAAAGCAAGGGCTTCAGTGACGGACTTCTCCGTAAAATCCGCGATGCTGACGCCTCCCACGGTGACAGCCAGGGCGGTATCCTTCAGCCGCTTTCCGCCGCAGACGGGACAGGCATACTCAGACATGTACTCCTCCAGCTCCGTGCGCATGGAGCTGCTCTGGGTCTCCTGATACCTGCGTTTCAGGTTGTTTACGATGCCTTCAAAGGGCTGGTAGAAGGTGCCCACGCCCCGTTCCCGTTCGTACCGGAGCTCCAGTTTTTCCCCGTCCGTCCCGTAGAGGATGGCGTTCAGGGCTTCCTGGGACATATCGCACACGGGCGTCGTGAGCTTGAAGCGGTATTTTCTGCCCAGGGATTCAAAATACATCCGGGCGATGCCGTCGCTCTTGGCGTTGCCCCAGCCCGGGGCGAGGATGGCCCCGTCCGCGATGGAGAGGGCGGTATTGGGGATGATCCGGTCCGGGTCCACCCGGAGCCGGGTGCCCAGGCCGTCGCACTCGGGGCAGGCGCCGTAGGGGTTATTGAAGGAGAACATACGGGGCGGCATGTCCTCGATGCTGATCCCGCAGTCCTCGCAGGCATAGTTCTGGGAAAAGCTCAGATCCCGGCCTTCATCCGGCAGGTTCACCAGGACGATGCCCCCGGTGAGACCGGAGGCGGTCTCCACGGAATCCGTCAGGCGGCGGCCGATATCCTCCCGGATCACCAGCCGGTCCACCACGATCTCGATATTGTGCTTCTTGTTCTTGTTCAGCTTGATCTCTTCCGAGAGGTCGTACTGGATGCCGTCCACCCGGCAGCGGACGTAGCCGCTTTTCCGGGCGTCCTCGAATTCCTTGGCATACTCTCCCTTCCGCCCCCGGACGATGGGAGCCATGACCTGGATGCGGGAGCCCTCCGGCAGCCGCAGGAGCTGGTCCACGATCTGGTCTATGGTCTGCTGACGGATCTCCTTGCCGCATTTCGGGCAATGGGGAATGCCAACCCGGGACCAGAGCAGACGGAGATAGTCGTAGATCTCCGTCACAGTGCCCACGGTGGACCGGGGGTTCCGGGAGGTGGTTTTCTGATCGATGGAGATGGCGGGGGAAAGGCCGTCGATATAATCCACGTCCGGCTTGTCCATCTGCCCCAGGAACTGGCGGGCATAGGAAGAGAGGGATTCCACATAGCGCCGCTGACCTTCGGCAAATATGGTATCGAAGGCCAGAGAGGATTTTCCGCTTCCGGACAGACCGGTAAAGACCACCAGCTTGTCTCTGGGGATCTCCAGGTCGATGTTTTTCAGGTTGTTGGTCCTTGCGCCGTGGATGCTGATGTTCTCTCGCATGGTCTCCCTCTGAATCGCGTGATTTGGTATTATAGTATTATATACGGTTTTCTCCGCCATTTCAATGGCGGAGAATGGATTATTTCTGCGGATGGGGTCACGGTCATTCGATGAACCTCCTCCGCCGGGCCTCTTCGATCAATTTCGGGTGGATCGGGGGATAGGACCAGTTATCTGGCAGCCTGTCGGTGATCAAAATGCTTTCGATCTCGCTGTGCAGCTCTTGCTCAAAGCTTTCTATTTCCGCGTAGCAGAGCATTCCGAAGGATTCCTCACCGTTGAAGTTACCCGGAGCGGAGATAGAGTATACACCGACAGGTTCCATACGGTAGGTCAGCGCCCCGGTCTCCTCATACAGTTCCCGCTGTGCTGCCTCCAGTATCGACTCCCCGGTTTCCCGGTGTCCTCCGGGGAGCTCGTAGGTGTCACGGTCTCTATGCTTGCAGAACACCCACTTTCCCCCGGTTCTTGCGATAATGACCGCGAATCTCAGCAGAGCGTCATCCACACGGTCATAAAACCGGACCACAGCCCCGTCGTACCAGGCCATAGTGTTCACCGCCTTTCTTTATCATATCCATAGGTGAAAAGGGCTGTCAGTCTAGCACATACGCTGTCGTTTGTAAAGCGCGAATTCCAGACGGGCAAAAAAGAAAGCAGCCGTTAAATTGCAGCTGCTCTCTTGTGTCAGCGCCGTGCTGTCGTCGTCGCGGATCTCACGGGCTGCGCATCCGCGGTTGCCGTAAGGGCCGCGAATGCTTGCGTGCGTTCGATCGCTCCTCCTCTTCAAATCGAATCTCCGATTCGATTTGAGTTACGGGAATTCCTGATTATTGGCTCTGGTACCGTATTCCTGACTTGGCTGGCGCGGAGCAAAGAAAAACAGCAGGCGCATTTTTGCGTCTGCTGTCTTTGTGTTGGCGCCGTGCTGTCGTCGTCGCGGATCTCACGGGCTGCGCATCCGCGGTTGCCGTAAGGGCCGCGAATGCTTGCGTGCGTTCGATCGCTCCTCCTCTTC
>JAFZVM010000010.1 GCA_017617795.1 Oscillospiraceae bacterium | reverse complement strand
TTGGCCTCCAGTTCGGCCTCGGTGGCGCCGGAGACGAAACGGAGTCTGCCGCTGTTGTAGGCCCCGGCGGCGATCTCCGCCACGGTGGCTTCATCCAGGTTGCCATTGTTCCAGCTGATGGCGACGCCTGTGGGAACGGCGTTCCCCTCGGCGTCATAGCCCCGGGCGGCGACGTTTTCATAGGAGAAATCGCCCTTGCTGTAGGGGCCGTCATCGCAGAGGAAGGAGAGGCTGTCCCCTTCGGCGAAGTCCACGCCCGCATCCGCCAGCAGGGCGGAGAGGGTCACCAGCTCCGTGGCGACGGTGGCGTTCTTCGCGTCGCCCTTGAAGTACGGATAGGCATAGCCCTCCGCGGTCTCCGCCAGGGCGGCCAGTTCCTCCGCCGTATAGGCTTTCGCCAGAACGGCTTCGCTCTCCCCAGTCTGGGTGTAGATCTCCAGAGCTGCGGCGGGTTCGTCATCCGCCAGCACGCCCATGCCGGCAAACAGAGACACCAGCAGGGCGAGCATCAGCAGAAACGACAATGCTTTTTTCATGTTTCTTCCATCCTTTCCAAAGAACGTTTGTATTGAATGAATCGCTTACGCGATCGATTCCGCATAATTTGCCAGGATCACCGCCAGCAGGCTCCGGGGCGCCGCTTCTCCGGGGGTCAGCATGGCGCTCTCCCGGCCCCTGAGCAGTCCCGCGCCAAGGGCCCAGCGGGCTTCCGCCTCCGCCCAGGAGGACAGACTGCCCACCTTTCCTGTATAGGCCGACGCCGTCAGCTTATCCAGATCTCCCGCGGCCTTGGCATACCGGAAGAGGAATACCGCCGCCTGCTCCCGGGTCACGGGGGTATCCGGGCTGAACCGGGTCTCCGAGACGCCCTTGGTAATCCCCAGTTCAACGGCCCAGGTCACCGCTTCCCTGTACCAGTCCTGCCGCAGATCCGTGAAGCCGTTCTCCCCCTCCGCCGCGGGACGTCCCGCCAGCCGGTGGAGCACCGTGACGAACATGGCCCGGGTCATGGCCCCCTCCGGCTCAAAGGTGGTATCCGAGGTGCCCTTGAACAGGCCCTGTTCATAGCACCACCGGACGGCGTCATAGCAGTCGTCCGCCGCGAACAGGTCCGTGAAGGGCAGGAAGGGGGTAAACTCCGCCGTACCGGTGAGTCCCGGCACCGCGGCGGCGCCCGGATAAGCCCGCACTTCAGCCGCGCTGTTGCCGCTGTGTCCGTAAGCGGAGATGCTGCCGCCGGTGAGGACGGCCTCCCCCCGGATGGCGTCGGGGCAGCGGGCCGCCTGCACCAGGATCCTGCCGCCGGTCTGCTCCAGCTTCCGGACGCAGACCACGGTCACGTTATCGCTCTCCGTATGGCCCCGCAGCTCACCGCCGGTGACGCGCAGAACGCTGTCCGGCCCCTGGAGCGCACCGCCGGCAAAGCCCAGGAGGTCCTCCTTATACACGGTGAGCCGTCCGCCCGAAAGGGTGAGGACGCTGTCGGGGGCATCCAGATACATCGCGGTGTTCCGGATCCCCGCCTCAAGATAAGCCGTCCCCTGCCCGTTGATCTCCAGATCTCCGGAGACCCGCACCGTGGGCTGGGCATTGTTCTCCGCCTCCGTGCGGCTCAGAAGCCGGTTCTCCCCCTCCAGGGTCCAGGTGTTCCCTCCCTCGAAGGTCAGCAGGGTCATGTCTCCGTTCAGCACCGTGTCCCGCAGGGTCAGGGAGGCCCCCGGCTCCACCCGGAGGGTGAGGCCCTCGAAGCCTTCGCTGCCGCCGTTGGACCCGATCAGCACGGCCTTCACTCCGGAGGCGACGGTGATCTCTCCGGTGGAGAACCAGGCAATATGCCAGGCGCCGCTTTCCGTGATCCGGTCCCCGCCCCGTACCAGGCGCTGCCGGTATACCGCCCGCACCTGGATATCCTTTTCGCCCAGTTCATAGTTGTCCCAGTACCCCAGATAGCCGTCTTCCCGTTCCGGAACGGACGGCTCCGTCACGGCCGCGGCGCCGGGGACATAGAAGGCGGACCCTACCAGGGCTCCCTGGGCCCGGAAGGAGACTGTATAGGTATCCTTTTCCTCCCGGTCAAAGGTCCTGGGCGGGACGGGAACAAATTCCGGGATCTCTCCGGCGGAATCCTCCGCCGTGATCCCCTCGGCGCCTTCCCGGCCCACCAGGTCGCCCGTATGGCCGCTGGCAAAGGTCGCCCCCGGGACGACCTGCCCCAGGTTCTCCGCGCCGGCCAGGATCAGATACTGGCCGTAACCCACGACGCCGCCCAGGGAGGCGGTGGCCATATCGTTGCTGCAGGTCACCGTTCCGGTGTTCCGGCAGTCCCGGACCTCGGAGGCCCGCTTGGCGGTGGTATACCCGGCAATGCCGCCGATATACCGGTCCGTTCCGCCCACATCGCCCCGGTTTTCACAGCCCAGGAGCTTTCCGGCCAGACGGCCGGCGATCCCGCCCACGCCGTAGGTCCCGTTTCCCGCGGAAACGATATTGCCGTAATTCACGCAGCGGAGCACCGAATCCTCCCCGGAATCCGAAAGGGCCAGGATGCCCCCCAGCCCGGAGGCTCCGGTCACGCTGCCGTAGTTCTCACAGTCCTCGATCACCGCCCCGTCCCGGATCATAGCGGCGATGCCCCCCGCATGGGTCCCGCTGACGGCGACGCGCCCGTAAAAGCGGCAGCCGCTGATGCTACCCCCGCTGAAATAGGCGGCGATCCCCGCGCCGTAAGCCGCGGATGCGCTGCTCTCCACATCCCCGTACACCGAGAGATCCCGGATCACGGCGTCCGTGCAGCAGCCGAAGAGGCCCGCGTAGCTGGAGGACGCCCGGATCACCAGATCATAAACGGCGTGGCCCTTGCCGTCAAAGGTACCCCGGAAGGATTTGTTGGCGTTGGCGCCGATGGGGGTCCACACCCGCAGTCCCACGGTGCCGTCCCGATTCTCCAGGGAGATATCCTCTCCCAGGGATATGGTCACCCCGGCAAAGTCGATCCCCTCCCGGTTCACCAGCAGAGCCAGTCCCGCCAGCTCCTCCGGCGTGGTGAGAACATATTCCGTCTTCCTGGGGTCCCGGCGGTACCAGTCCGTATCCGCCAGATTGATCCATGCCTTCTGCTGGGTGCGCCGGTCCAGAGAGATCTCCACGTCCGCCTCCCCGGTGACGGTATAGGTGCCGTCGGCGTTCTTCACCGTACCCGGCAGGTCGGATATATAGGCGTCCACATATTCCAGATCCATGTCCTCGGGAGAGGCGTCCTCATAGGACCAGATGAGCACCCGGAGCAGGTTCCCCTCCACCAGGCTGTCCCCGCTGCGGAGCATCTCCTCCCACACATAGGTCATGCCCTCGTCCGTGAGCTTCCAGCCCTCCCGGGAAACTGCCACATAGTAATCCCGGCTCTCGGGAATGGTGATGGCCACCGTGCGCAGGAGCTTGAACACGGCGGAGACCTCCGCCTCTCCCGTAAGGGTGAAGCGGTCCGCGCTGATTCGCTCCCCATTTACGGTAAAATACTCCAGGCTGCAGCCCGTTTCCTCTTCCGCGGACAGGATCACCGTTTCGCCGAACCTGCCCTCCCCCGTGAGAGAGGCGGATACGGTACCCCCCGTTTCCGGCTGTCTGATCGTTACGGAACAGACGCTCTCCCGGGCGGAGACCTGGAACCAGAGAACGGGCCAGCCGCCATTTATGCCTGCTGTATCCGGGACGAATACGGCTCCGTCCGTATTCAGCACCGCCAGGGCATCTTCGCTCCGCAGCTCCTCCGCGGTCATGCCGGTGACGTTCACGCTGATGCGCTTGCTGGCGCCCTTGTAATATCCGGGGTTCCGGGGATCGTCCCCGCTCCCCTCCAGGTACAGGCAGTTGTCCACGGTGTAGATCCCCGTATCGTGGCTGCCGATCTCCCGGCCCCGTTCCTGCCCCCGGGTGTCGATGCGCCCGACGTTATAGCAGCAGTAGATGTCCATCCCCTCGTTGGTACCCACGATGCCCCCGGCGGGGGAAGAATAGGTGGTGGAAATGGTCCCTGCGTTGTAGCAGCCCCGGATGGCGCCTGTGCCCCAGGCGGAGCCCACGATGCCTCCCACGCCCTTGGCGTCCGTGCTGTGGACGGAGGCAAAGTTAGCGCAGTTCTCCACCAGCACGCCATGGGAGGTGTCCCCGATGCGGCCCACGATGCCCCCCACCATCCGGCGTCCCAGGATGGAGCCGGAGACCAGAGCCAGGTTCCGGACCCCGGGCTGCCAGCCGTCCTCAAAGACGGCGGTGCTGTCATCGTTGATGCCCCCCAATCCCCCCAGGAAGCCCACGATGCCGATGGCCATGCTGTAGGGGAAGCCCTTGGCGGCATAGCGATAGCAGTACAGGTTCCGGATGGTATGGCCCTGGCCGTCCAGCAGGCCGTTGAAGCGGGTGTCCAGGGTGAGGCAGTCCCCATTCGCTTCCTCCGGAAGCATGGGGAATTTTCCGCCGATGGGGGTCCAGTTGGGCCCGGACCAGGTGCCGGAGGTCTTGTCGTATACCCCGCCCATGTCCAGGTCCGCCGTGAGGTAGACGGTCTTATGGGCGAAATCCACCTCGCTGAGGTACACCACGTCGCTCACGTCGCCGCCCCCGGCGCCTACCAGCAGGTAATCCTTGCAGGGGATGCTTTTGATGTATTTTTCGTCCCCGATGATCCCGGGACAGGCGGGATCCGTCATCCCGTTCACCAGGGCGGCCAGCCCTGCCAGCTGGGCGGGGGTGGAGATCCAAAATTCCGACGCCTCCGGGTCGTACCAGGAGATATCCACGGTGCCGTCCCATACTTCCCCGTCCGCCCTTGCTTCCGGCGCGGGCAGCAGAGAGAAAACAAACAGCAGGACAAGGCAAACGCTGATGATCCGTTTCATGGTTCAATCCCCCGTGATGGCATAATAGGTCCCGGTCTCTTCGTCGTAATACAGGGCGCCGATGCGCCGCAGGGTCTCCTCGTTCAGGACGTCCGCCGGGGCGTCCTGCATATCCTCCTGGGAAATGGGGATCTGCTCCGGCTCCGGCTCCGCCGCCGCAGATACGGCGGTGATATCCACCTTCCAGTTGATGATGAGGGCCAGCATGATCCCCACCGCCAGCACCAGCATGGCGTCCGCCAGGTTCCCCAGACCGTCCATGGGGTTCACCCCCGGATCCGTCTCCCGGATCCGTCTCGTCCGCAGTCTCAGCATGAAGTCCCCTCCTGCATCCGGTCCAGGACGCACTGGCTCAGGACCTCCAGTTGGGAGACATACTGCCGGTACCAGGCCCGGCGCAGGGAGGATATCACCGTTGCCACCGCCGCGGCCAGCAGGCCCGCCACGGTGGTATCGAAGGCAGTGAGCAGGCTGGCGGAGAGGGTGAAGGTATCTCCCTGGCCCAGTGCCAGGATCCCCGGTCCCAGGGGGATCAGGGTGCCCAGCAGGCCGAACATGGGGGCCAGCCGGGCCACCAGCTCGGAGAGGCGCAGGATGCCGTCATACCGCTCCTGCTCCTGATCCAGCAGCCGGATGGCCAGGGCCTGCCGCAGCTCGGGAGAGAAATCCGGATGGCGGGTGAGCTCCGCCAAGGCCGCCTTCTGCCGGGCCAGCAGGCCGCTTCCCAGGATGCAGGCCTCCGGATCCTCCGCATGGCGCAGGGCCTCCAGCAGCTCCGGCAGGGCCAGCTTCATGTGTCTCCGCTCCGTGAAATACTCCGCCAGCAGCCAGCCCAGCAGGGCCACCGCCGCCAGCATCAGCAGGATCAGCAGGATGATCACCGGGTAATGCATGGCCCCGGCTACCGCCCGGAGGATATCCCCCAGGTCAAAGGTCTGTTCCGTTGCTGTATTCATGTTCTTCTCTTCCCTTTCAGCAGCCGTTTGTACCGCCCCAGCTCATATCCGAAGCCCAGGACGAAGGCTCCGCCCAGGGCGGCGGCCACCGGCAGCATGTATTTCCGTTCATCCGGAGGGGTGAGGGCCAGTTGGATCGAATCCTCGTCCATCTTCCCTCCGCTCTGGTCCTGTACCTCCGGAGAGCCCCGGAGCAGGCCCGCCAGGACCTCCGGGCTCACGGTATAGACCTGTTTTCCCGGGGCGGGCCGGATGGTGACCTCCTGGGGCGGAAGGTCAAAGGAGACCCCGGGAGAGGGTTCTTCCGCCGTTTCCTCCCGCAGAGGGGTATCCCGGGGCTCGCGGACCTCCTGCACCGGTTCCTCTGCCGGGACGGGAGCTTCCGTGACCGCCGGTCTGGCCGGGGCGGGAGCCGCCGTGACCGTCGGCGCAGCGGGACCTGTGCCCGTGCCGCTGCCCGCTTCCGCATTTCCGCCCCCGCCGGGGTCCGCCGCCGGGGATTCCTCCTCCCCCACGTGGACGTTCACGGAGACGGAGGAGGAGCCGAAGGAGGCGGTGATCACTGCGTCCCCCGCGGCATGGACCGTCAGGGTGCCGTCCCCCGCCACGGAGACGACGCTGTCGTCGCTGCTGGTCCATGCGATGTGCTCCCGCACGTAATCCGTGAGCAGCCCGTCCTCCGCGTCCACATACAGTTCGATCTTCCTGCCGCTGCCGATCTTCAGGGTCATGTCTGTCTCCTCCGTGCTCAGGTAGGGAGTGCCGGAGAAGGTGATCAGGATCTTATAGCAGTATTTGGCGGCGGAGCTGGTGCTGGCCTCCTCGGGTTTGGACTGGCCGAAAAACAGGTGGAAGCGGCAATTCGGGCTGCGCATGGCGGGATCGTACCGGGCTTCGAATTCGCTGCCCACCGCATCCCACTCCGTATAGTCCTCCAGGGCCAGCATGGCTTCCACCGCCACGGCGCCGTTCCAGATATCGTCCCCGTCCCAGGGGTAGATCTCCCCCGTCTCCTCATTGGCCGCCAGATTGGGGAAGTAATACCGGGGCAGGCTGAAGAGGGAATACCGGGTAAAGCTCCGGTAAGCCCCGTTGGCATGGTCTTTGGTAAAAAAGTCGATGCTGGCGATGCTGCCGAAATCGATCCCCGCGTACTGGAGAAGATCCCGCACCAGGAAGCCCCGGGCGGCCACCAGGTAGGTGCGGCTGCCGCTGTAATAGCTGTATACCGTCTCATAGGTGTCCAGGGCGCCGCCGTACCAGTCGTCCAGATCTGTCCAGTGGTAGGTGACCTTTTCCCGATATTCGTCCTCGCTCCAGCCGTAATACCCCACGTAGATGCCGATGGTATCCGTCACCGCGTCCGCCCGGGCGGGAAATGGCAGCAGCGCCAGAAGCAGGAGGACGGACAGGAGAAAAGCCGGAAGTCTGCGCAGCCGTCTCATTTCCCGTTTTCTCCCCGTTTGCCCTGGGAGCGGCTCAGCAGCTCCCCCGCCTCCTCCGGCGTCAGGTCATAGTTCCACAGCAGACGGTAGGCCCGGATGGCCTCCTCTGCCATATCATAGTCGTACACCTCCGGATACAGGAGGTTTCCCAGCCAGCGGATGCCCAGGAGCATGTTCAGGGAGGGGGGGCTGCTCATCCAGTTGTAGGGCAGTCCGGGGATCTCGTAGTACGCCCCCGCCTTCACCGCCCGGAGCTTGCTCCAGGAGGCGTCCTCCGCCGCGTCGGCGTACATGCTGCCGGTGGTGAACAGGATCACATCCGGGTCGAAGTTGTACATCTGCTCCAGATTGATGGTGTTTCCGCCGCCCCGGTCGCTCACGTCCTCCACCACGATGGCGTTCACCGCCCCCACCAGAGGGATCACCTGGGCCTGGACGGAGCCCTCCGCGTTGGTATTCAGGCCGGATACGCCGGTGGTGTACATCACCCGCAGCCGCTCCGACTCCGGGATCTTCTCCCGGTTTTCCCGGGCCAGGCCCACCGTTTCCGCCACGTAGTCCGCCAGTTCGGCGCACCGTTTCTCCTTGCCGGACAGGAGCCGGCCCAGCATGCGGAAAGCCTCCTCCATGTGCTCCAGATCCGCCTCGATGAAGACCACGGGGATGCCGGTCTGCTTCTGCAGCGCGTTCATATCCCGCTGGATCCCGTCCTTGGCGTCCCCCAGGTCGATGATGACCTGGGGCTGGGCGGACATGAGGGCTTCCAGATTGATGGTGCTCTTGCTGCCGTACAGCTGCCCGGTGGTGGGCAGCCGGAGCAGTCTTTCGTCCAGATACCGATACTGGGCGCTGGAGGGAGTGGAGGCGATGCAGACCATATACTCCGGGCATACGGAGGCCAGGAACATGGTGGCCACCGCCCCGGAGGGGGCGACCCGGGTGATCTCCGCCGGGACCTCCACCTTCCGCCCGGCGGAATCCGTAAAGGTGACGGTCTCCCCGGTCTGCGCCGGTTTTCCGCTGCCGCAGGCGGGCAGCAGGCCAAGGAGCAGGACAAGAATCAGAATGAGGATCAGGTTGCGTTTCATGGCTCTCCATCAAAAAAGCCCGTTTGATCCGTGAGAATCAAAACAGGCGGTCGGTCCGGCGAGCAGAGTATGGTCTCGCCCCGGATATTCGGCACGGTTTTCCTTCTCAAACACGGAGAGTCGGCCTGTTTCCGGCGCCGGCTTTTGCGCGGGAGCATTCCCGCTGCGGCCCGAAGTCCATACGCAGGGGCGCTTAGGACAGGGGGCTCGGAAAATCCATTTTCTTTTATCTTTATCAAGTATTATTCTTTGTAATTATGCTTTTTGATTATAAATAATGATCCCCGGTATGTCAAGCCATACCGGGGCCGGATATCCGCGTCTTGCTTTCCACATGCACAAGAAAAGTCCGCCTTTCGGCGGACTTGAATGCTATCTTTATATTGGGGCGTTCCGGGGTTGATGCGACGGCATTCCCGCTTGATCAGAGCCTGCCCGGATATTGGGATCAGCCGCGTTTCCCGGTGGACCTGGCCAGCATTTCCTCCGACGCCTCCACCGCGAGATCGTAGTCCCACAGGAGCTTATAGGCCCGCCGTGCTTCAGCGGCCATATCGTAATCGTAGATCTCCGGGTACAGCAGATTGCCCAGCCAGCGGATGCCCAGAAGCATGTTCAGGGAGGGGGGACTGCTCATCCAGTTGTACGGCAGATCCGGGATCTCATAATAGAGCCCTTCCTGAACAGCCCGGAGCTTCTGCCATGCAGGATCCTCCGCCGCATCCGCATAGATGCTGTCAGCGGTAAAAAGGATGATATCCGGATCAAAGGTGTAGAGCTGCTCCATATTGATGACGTTTCCCCCGCCCTTGCTGGTCACGTCCTCCACTACGATGGCGTTCCTTGCTCCCACCAGCGGAATGACCTGGGCCTGGCTCGAACCCTCCGCATTGGTACCCAGGCCGGAGGCCCCTGAAGTGTACATCACCCGCAGACGGTCATCCTCTGCGATTTTGTCCCGATTCTCCTCTGCCAGATGCAGCGTTTCTTCCACATATGCCGCCAGGGACTCGCAGCGTTCCTTCTTGTTGAAGAGAAGCGTTCCCAGCATACGGAAGCCCTGTGCCATATGCTCCAGGTCCGCCTGGATAAACACCACAGGGATGCCGACCTGCTCCTGCAGGGCGTCCAGATCATCCTCAATGCCCTTCTTATAATCTCCGAGGTCAATGATGATCTGAGGCTTTGCCGACAGCAGGGCTTCCAGGTTGATGGTGCTCTTTCCGCCGTAGAGCTGCCCGGTAACGGGAAGGCTCGCCAGCGCCTGGGGCAGATACGCCGCCTGGGCGTCGGAGTTTTCCGAGCCGATGCAGACCAGGTAATCCGGACACACGGAAGCCAGGAACATGGTGGCCACCGTACCGGAGGGGGCGACCCTTGTCACCTCTGCCGGGACCGTGACCTGACGCCCGGCGCTGTCCGTTATGGCGACCGTCTCTGCGGTCTTCGGCGTCTCAGTTTTGCCGGATCCGCTGCAGGCGGCAAGCAGAGAAAACAGCATTGCGGCTGCAAATACAATACTCAGGATCCGTTTCATTGTGGTTTTCCTCCTTTTTCGTAGGGAATGGAGAGCCGGAAGCTCTCCCCCTCCACCTCTGCGCTGCGCACTGCCACGCCCACCCCGTAGAGGCGGCGCAGCAGCTCTTCCGTCAGCGCGGTATCCGGCGGACCGTCCGCCAGCACGCCCCCGTCCAGCAGGGCCAGGACCCGGGTGGCGTAGCGGAAGGCCTGGTTGGGCTCGTGGGTAGAAAAGATGACGGTGTAGCCCCTGGCTCCCAGCTCCTGCACCCGCTGCATCACACGGAAGCTGTTGCCGTAGTCCAGGTTGGCGGTGGGCTCGTCCATGATCAGCACCCGGGCATCCTGCACCAGGGCCCGGGCCAGGAGGGCCAGCTGCCGCTCCCCGCCGCTGATGCTGCCGCTGCCCCGGTCCGCCAGATGGGCGATGCCCAGGCTCTCCAGCGCTTCCATGGCTCTCCGCCGGTGCTCCGGCTTGGGGGAGGAGAAGATGGGGATCTGGTTGGTCATGCCCATGGTCACCAGATCCAGAACCGTATAGTTGAAGGTCTGGGGGGCGTACTGGGGGATATAGGCGATGAGGCTCGCCAGTTCCCGGGGACTCATGCCCCGGATGGGCTTTCCCTCCGCCAGCACTTCCCCCGTCCGGGGATGGAGGAAGCCCAGGAGGCATCCGAAGAAGGTGCTCTTCCCCACGCCGTTGGGGCCCAGCACCGCCACCAGCTCCCCCGCTTCCGCAAAGAAGGAAAGGTCCTTCAGCACGTCCGCTCCCCCATAGGAGAAGAAGAGGTTTCTGGCTTCAATGCTCACGTTCCGCACCTCCCTGTACGATAAGGTAGAGGAAAACGGGAGCGCCCACGAAGGAGGTGAGGATGCCCAGGGGCAGCTCGCTGGTGGTGATGACCCGGGCGATATCGTCCACCAGCATCAGAAAGGCTCCGCCCATGAGGACAGAGGCGGGTACGAGCCTGCGGTAATCATAGCCGAACAGCATCCGGCAGAAATGGGGGATCACCAGGCCCACCCAGCCGATCATTCCGCTCACCGCCACGCTGGCCGCCGTCACCAGGGTGGCGCACAGGATCACCGCCAGGCGCAGACGTCCGGTATTCAGACCCATGGATCGGGCCTCCGCCTCGCTCACGGTGAGGAGGTTCATGCGCCAGCGCAGGAGCAGCAGGGGGATGAGTCCCAGCAGGATGGGGATGGCGGCGAAGGCCGTGTCCTCCCCCTTCACGGAGCTCAGGGAGCCCATGAGCCAATAGGTGATGGCCGGAAGCTGCTCCTGGGTATCCGCCACCAGTTTGACGAAGGAGGTGCAGGCGGAAAACAGGGAGGAGATCATCACCCCCGCCAGCACCAAAGCCAAGGTGGCGTTCAGGCGGCTGAACCGGCTCACCAGCCAGGCCAGAAGCACCGCCCCCAGGCCGAAGCAGAAGGCGGTGACCATGATGCCGAAATAACTGAAGCCCAGGAGAATGGCCAGAGAGGCGCCGAAGCCCGCCCCGGTGGAGGCCCCCATCAGATCCGGGGAGACCATGGGATTCCGGAACATCCCCTGGTAGGAGGCGCCGGCTGCGGAAAGAGCCGCCCCCACCAGGGCGGCGCACAAGATGCGGGGCAGACGGATATTCAGCACCACCGCCGCCTCCAGCTCGGTCCAGCTTCCCTCCATGCGCAGGGCGCCGAAGCTAAGCTTCTCCAGCAGCCAGGTCGAGAGGATGCGCAGGGTCGTGCTCATGGAGACCGCATATCTCCCCAGCAGGAAAGACCCCAGGAACACCAGGACGAACCCCAGGCCCAGGAACAGGAATCTTCTGCCGTAACGGGGCAGTCCCTTTTGTTCTCTTTCTTTCATCATAAAATAACCCCGTTTCGATCCGGAAGGATCAAAACGGGCGGCAGGTCCGCGGGGTGAGTGCCAGGGCCTCATTCCGGGACGATCGGCACGGTTTTTCCTTCTCAAACACGGAAAACCGGCCTGTTTCCAACGCCGGCTCTCGAGGGGCTGACCGCCTCCTCCGGCCCGAAGTCCATACGCGTCCGCGCTTAGGACAGGGGGCTCGGAAAACCCATTCGTCTTACTATCTTTTCAGGCATTTTCCATATGCCTATTTTTCTGGATTATAAATAACGAGGGCTATCCTGTCAAGCCCGCCGGGGATGGAACCCGGGTCCGCGCGGCTTTTTCGCCGAATATCTCCCCCTGGGGCTTACGCGCTTCTCCCCCGGGCCGTATCATGGCTCGTGGCCATAGGCGGAAATGGACCGGGAAACCGCGGCACAGGATCCGCAGCCACATAGCAGTCATATATAAGAATGGAGAACGAGCTCGCGCTCATTCCCCCGTCTGTTTTTTGGTTTTTTCCGATGCCGGATACCGGCCGTCATTTCTTCGTTCCCGTATTGGCACGGATGACGAGAACGACGATCGTGACGATAAACAGGACAAAGCCTGCGTAAAGGAGCGGACGGATCCCGGTCAGCAGTCCGATCAGGCTCACCGCCGTACACCCGGCCAGGGCGAACATCCCGTTGCGCATGATCCGCAGCAGCTTCTTTTCGTCGATCTTCTCCCGTTCCCGGGCGGACGCGGTGTTGTATCCGGCAATCAGCCCCTGTCCCTTGCCACGGGCAAAGACAACGCCCAGCGCCAGGAACAGCAGCAGGACTGCCCCGAATACGATGCAGGGTGCGACCATGGCCATTCTCCTTTCCGTTCGTCCACTGTGTTCCCCTCCTCAGCGGAACCGCTTTATTCTTCGTCCTCCTCAAACAGCCTGTCCATGAAGATCTCATAGACCGCTTCCATCTCGTCCTCATCGTCGATGGTCTCCAGGATCTCCTCCCCGTCCTCCTCCACGATGCGGAACAGGATCATCTCATAGATCTCGTCCTCGTTCTCCCCCACCGGGAGAAAAGCGCGGTAGACCCGGCCCTGGTATTCGATATCCTCTTCGCTGAGCCTCTCCAGCTCATAGGAATTGCCTTCCTCATCGGTGATGGTGATGAAATCGTCCCCGAAGTTTTTCTGCTCGTCCATGCGTTTCTCCTCCGTACAACAGCTTTCTGAGTCAAATGATACACGGATATGATCGGGAACGCAAGGGAAAAAACGCCCCGGAAGGGAAGACCCCGGCAGCTGCCGGCATGCCTGCCCGATTCCGGGACGGATATCCATCGGGGGTCAGCTTCCTTCCCCCGTTTCCCCTTTGTATTTTCTTCTGGTTGCCGCTCCTCCCCGAAGGTGACGTTCCGCCTTATTGCGCTCCAGAATCTCCTTCACCTGGCGGTAGAGGGCCGGATCGACCTCCGGCAGACGCCGGGTCAGGTCCTTGTGTACCGTGGACTTTGAGACCCCGTACCGCGCTGCGGCGGCCCGGACGGTCCCACCATTTTCGATCATGTAGATCGCGAGCCGGCAGGCTCTGTCCTCGATCTCCGTGCGAATAGGCACCACTCCCTGTACTTCCTGATCCCGGAGGGATCATTGGGAGTATATGCGCCGGATCGCAGGGAAATGAGACAGGAGGCAGCCGACGGGAAAATCGGCATCACAGCGCCCCCACGGAATCCGGGATGAGGCCGGTTTCATCCCTGGCGGCTTCAAAGAAAAGCAGAAAAAAAGACTGGCGCGCCGATGGCGCGCCAGCCCGGATAAAAAGCTCAGTTGAGAGAGGGCAGGTAGTAGTCCGCGGGACGGGACTTGATCTCCTGCACCGCAAACACAATGCTTGCGATGGTTATGATAAACATGATTATGAACAGGACACCGCTGATGTACTGGAAACCTGTATTTGCCCACTTCGGCATCAAGTTGCCGGCGAACCAGCCCTTAATGCCCACCACAGACATGATCAGCGGGACCAGATTCGTCATGATGCCTTTCTTGCCCATGGTCGCCAGAATGATGATGCCGCAGACCATGCAGATCACCGGAGCGCCCAGCTGACGCAGGCTGACGAACTTGAAGGGCCGCTCCTCATTGTAGGGAGAGGAAGTCGCATAGGCGGTATCTTCCTTCATATAGTCTTCCAGCTGCATGAAGTTGTAGTTGAAGAAAATCTCGCCCCACATGCTGTTCTGGGTCTTCAGGTCCTTATCATCCCAGGGATCATACTTGAAATAGGGGAAAAACCAGCTCAGGAAAATGAGGGCAACGCAGATGACGATAGCCAGATGGGCGATCTTGCAGCGCTGCATGATTCCAGCTCTCTTCGGATCGAATTCCATTTGATCTTCCTCCAGACTTACCAGGTAAAATCAAAGCTAACTGCTCTTGTAAATGCAGTTTAGCACAAGACTGACAAAATTACAAGACTGAATTTCGATAATTTGCATAAAAAACACGGAGCATGCTCCGGTGAAGGCCGGTCGACCCGGGCGGGCTGACCGCCCGGGCGCAGAAACTCACTCCTCAAAGAACTTCCGGTGCACCGCACGCATGGCCGCCTCGGCCTTGCTGGAGTCGATGAGCACGGAGATCTTGATCTCGCTGGTGGAGATCATGTGGATATTCACCTGGGCTGCGGCCAGGGCCTCGAACAGCATCACGGCGATACCGGACTTGTTGATCATCCCGGCGCCTACCACGCTGAGCTTGCTCACCTGGTCGTTCACGGTCAGATTCTCGTAACCGATGGCGTCCTGTGCCTTTTCCAGGGCGGCCTTCGCCCGGTTCAGATCCTCCCGGGCCAGGGTAAAGCTGATATCCTTGGTATTGTCACGGCCGATGGACTGGAGGATCAGGTCCACGTTGATCTTCTCCTTGGCCAGGACACGGAAAATGCGGAAAGCGATGCCGGGTTCATCCTTCAGGCCTACCAGGGCCAACCGGGCGATCTTATCGTCCTTGGCAATGCCGCTGATCTTGGTCTCCTCCATGGTTTTTACGACCTCCTTCACTTTTGTACCGGGCTTGCGGACATAGCTGGAGAGGACCTCCAGCTCCACCCCGTAGCGCTTGGCCAGCTCCACGGAGCGATTATGCAGCACCTGCGCACCCATGGAGGCCAGCTCCAGCATCTCGGCGTAGGTGATCTCGTCCAGCTTCTTTGCATTGGGAATGATCCTGGGGTCGGCGGTATACACGCCCTCCACGTCCGTATAGATCTGGCAGAGGTCCGCGTGCATCTTCGCCGCGATGGCCACGGCGGTGGTATCGCTCCCGCCCCGGCCCAGGGTGGTCATATCTCCCCTGCGGTTGACGCCCTGGAAACCCGCCACCAGGACCACCTTGCCCTGGTCCAGCTCCTGCTGGATGCGTTCCGTATCCAGGCTGCGGATCCGGGCGCTGCCGTATTCCGAATTGGTGCGCAGACGCACCTGCCACCCCAGCAGGGAGATGGCGGGGATCCCCATCTCCTGCAGCGCCATGGCGCAGAGGGAAATGGAGATCTGCTCTCCGGTGACCATGAGCATATCCAGCTCGCGGCGGTTCGGCTCCGGGCTGATCTCATGCGCCTTCGCGATCAGGTCGTCGGTGGTGTCCCCCTGGGCGGAGAGGACGACGATCACGTCGTTTCCGGCTTTCTTCGCTTCCGCGATGATGCCGGCCACCCGCCGGAGCTTGGCGGCATCCGCAACGGAGGAGCCGCCGAATTTCTGTACGATTAGCATTGTTCTGATCCCACCTTATTTAAACCGTATTCCACGGTTCGCTCTTTATTTTTCCAGGACCCGGTAACAGGCGGCATCCTCCTCCGCCAGAACGGCAGGACGTTCATCCGCAATGGCGGCCACGTCTCCCCGCCGCACGAACCAGCGCCCGCTCACCGCCATGGGATCGCTGAGCACCGCCGGGTCCCCGGACCAGCTTATGTCCCTGCGTTTGCCCATGTGCCGAACGGCGTCCAGCACGTCACCCACCACGGCGCTGGCGGTGGGCACGCTCCCTGCGCCGGTGCCGTAGAACATCACGTCTCCCACGGCGTTGCCGGTGATCAGCACGGCGTTGAACGCATCGTCCACGGCATAGAGCATACTGTCGGGCATCACCACCTGAGGTGCGACAAAGGCCGTCATCCCGCCCTCCGGCAGGAGCTTTGCCTCGCAGATGAGCTTCAGCTTGCCTCCCAAGCGGGCGGCGCACTCCACGTCCTTCAGGCTGACGTTCTGGATCCCCTCCCGGGCGATCTCCTCGGCCCGGACCTCCCGGCCCCAGGCCAGGTCGGAGAGGATGGCCAGCTTCCGGGCGGCGTCCATGCCGTTCAGGTCGTCCGTGGGATTGGCCTCAGCGTACCCCTTGGACTGGGCGCTGCGCAGGGCTTCCTCCAGGCTCAGCTTTTCCTCCCGCATGGCGGTAAGAATATAATTGGTGGTGCCGTTGAGGATGCCCCGGATACAGATAATTTGGTTCCCCGCCAGGTCGAACTTCAGGGGCCGGAGCACGGGGATGCCCCCGCCTACGCTGGCCTCGAAGAAATAATTGACATTATGCAGCCTGGCCAGCTCCAGCAGCTCGCGCCCGTGGGCGGCCACCAGGGCCTTATTGGAGGTCACCACATGCTTCCCTGCCAGGATGGCCCGGCGGGTGAACTCCAGAGCGACGCCGCAGCCGCCGATGGTCTCCACCACCACCCGGACGTCGGGATCCCGCTCCACGACGGAAAAATCCTTGGTAAGCAGAGGTGCAAAAGGACTATCGGGAAAATCCCGCACATCCACGATATATTTCAGCCGCACGGCGTCTCCGGCGGCAGCGTCGATCTGCTCCCGATTCTTCGTCAGTACGCCTGCCACGCCGGAGCCTACGACCCCGAAGCCAAGTATTGCGATTGATACCATGCTTGTCACCTGTGCTTTCCTGTATATCTTTTATCTCAGCCGTGTGGATTTGATGATACTATCATATAAGAAGGAAACTTGCAATACGTCCCCGGGTAATTCTTTTCTCATTCAGCGAAATAAATCATTTTCCCGCGCCGGGAAAGTACCGGTCGACCGCCTCCCGAAGGCAGGCGCAGGCCTCCCGGACCTCCTCCGGCGTGTTCTCCGGACCGAAGGAGATGCGAAGCGCCCCGTCGATCACCTTCGCCGGAAGGCCCATGGCCTCCAGCACGTGGCTCCGGCGGCCCCTGGCGCAGGCAGACCCACGGGAGACGCAGATGCCCTTACTGTCCAGCTCGTTCATCAGCGGCTCCGCCCTGGCTCCCGGGAAGGAAAGGCTGCATATATGAGGCGCGCAGGCTTCCGGATCGCCCAGGAACAGAGCGCCGGGCAGTTCCTCTTCCAGGATCCGCCGCAGAGCGGTATAGCGGGCGGTATGATCCTTATCGGCGGAGATCGCCTCTGCCGCCGCTCCGAAGCCCAGGATGGCAGGCATGGGCTCCGTGCCGGAGCGAAGTCCTCCCTCCTGTCCGCCCCCCCGGAGCAGGGGAGGCAGCCGCAGGCCGTTCCGGCACCAGAGGGCTCCCGCCCCCTTGGGCCCGCAGATCTTATGGGAGCTGAGGGTAATGAGATCCGCCCCCAACCCGGCCGGGCTGAAGGGCAGCTTCAGAAAAGCCTGCACCGCGTCCGTATGGAGAAGGGCGCGGGACCCCCGCTCCCTCAGCAGTTCCGCAACACGAGGAATCTCGTTTATGCCGCCGGTCTCATTGTTCACCAGCATCAGGCTCACCAGGACCGTATCCGGCTGCAGGGCCTCCCCCACCGCCTCCACGGGGATGCGGCCGGAGGCGTCCGGATCCAGGAGGGTCACCGCCCATCCCTCCGCCTTCAGCTCTTCCAGGCATTTCAGCACCGCCTCATGCTCCGCCTTCGAGCTGATGATGTGCCTGCCCCGGTGGATCTGTTTCTTCGCCGCGCCGAAGAGTGCCAGGTTATCCGCCTCCGTGCCGCCGGAGGTGAAGGTCAGGCTCCCCCTCTCCGAACCCGGACCCAGGGCCTTCAGTACCCGCTCCCTGGCCTGCTCCAGCGCCGCCATGGCCTTCCGCCCCGGAGTGTGGCCCGCGGAGGGGTTTCCCCAGAGCTCGGTCATGGCCTTTGCGACGGTCTCGGCCGCCTCCCGGCAGGGCCTCGTGGTAGCCGCGTTATCCAGATAGATCATATCCGCTTCATTCCTTGTTTCAAATTGACTTGCCCAAGGCAAAAGCAGTATAATCAATCCGAAAATGAATTGCAAGGAGGGATCCCAGTGGAACCGATCCGGATCCGCATGAGCACCATAGACGACGTGAAGCACTTTGTTACCCAGGCCAATGCCCAGGTGAGCGATATCGATGTGGTCTCCGGCCGTTATCTGGTGGACGCCAAAAGTCTCCTGGGACTGTTCAGCCTGGATCTCACCAAGCCGGTGGACGTGGTGGTCCACGGCACCCCCGGAGACCGGGATAAGTTTGCGGAGGCCATCAGCCGCCTCATCGTCAGGGACTGACCGTGCGCTTTCTGTTCGAGACCCTGGGCTGCCGCTGCAACCAGTCCGAAACCGCCGCCATGGAGTCCCTGCTCCGGGCAAGAGGGCACAGCATCGTCACGGAGAATGCGGACGTGGTGGTACTGAACGGCTGCGCCGTCACGGCGGAGAGCGCCCGGAAATCCCGCCAGGCTGCCAGAAGGCTCCTGAAGCAGAATCCGGGGGCGAAGCTGGCCGTCTGTGGCTGCTGGCCCCAGGCGGAACCGGGGGAGGCGGAGGACTGCCGCCCCGCCGTCACGGGGGGCAGCGGCAGCCGTCTGGCCTTTGTGGAGGCGCTGTGCGCGCTGGAGGGGGATCCGCCGCCGGTGAATCTGCTGGATCGGGCGCTGGAGCGACGGACCTTTGAGGCGCTGCCCCCGGACCGGTCCCTGGGCCGGACCCGGGCTTATCTGAAGGTGGAAGACGGGTGCGTCAATTTCTGCGCCTACTGCATCATCCCCTTCCTTCGGGGACCGGTGCGGAGCCTGCCTCCGGACCAGGCGGTGAAGGAAGCTCTTCGCCTCCGGGATTCCGGGGTGAAGGAGCTGATCCTCACGGGGATCGAGCTGGCCTCCTATCAATATGGTCTGGGAGACCTGATCGCCGCTCTGGGGAAAGCCGCCCCGGAGCTGCGCCTGCGCATGGGCTCCCTGGAGCCCCGGGTCGTGGACGGGGATTTCTGCAGGAAGCTCCGGGAGGCCCCCGGGCTCTGTCCGCATTTTCATCTTTCCCTCCAGTCCGGCTGCGACGACACCCTTCGGCGTATGGGCCGCAAATACGATACCGCCCGGTTCCGCCGGAGCGTGGAGCTGCTGCGGGAGGCCTATCCGGACTGTGCCGTCACCGCGGACCTGATCACCGGCTTTCCCGGGGAGACGGAGCAGGAATTCTTCCGAACCCTGGACTTCCTCCGGGAATGCGCTTTCGCCCATGTCCACGTTTTTCCTTATTCCGAGCGCAAGGGGACCCGGGCCGCCCTGATGCCGGATTCCGTGCCCAAGGGAGAGCGGGAGGAGCGGGCCCGCCGGGCCATCGCCCTGGCGTCGGAGACCCGGGCCGCTTTCCTGGCCGCCCAGGTGGGCACGGTGCAGGAGGTGCTGTTCGAGAGCCGCCTGGGACGCACCCCCAACGACTGTGAAACGGAGCTGCTGCCCGGGCGGGAAGGGCAGATCCTCCCGGTGAGGATCACCGGCATTCGGGAAGGCAGACTGACCCTGGGATCCCCGGATCTTCCCGTTGAAGCAAAGGCTTGACTTTCTCCGGCGGCCTTGCTATAATATCGTCTAATTTAATCATTTAATGTATTATTCCGATATGTCGGTTATCAAACATCATTTTGGAAAGAAGGTCTTACTATGCCTAAGGATCGCGTATTCAACTTTGCGGCCGGCCCCTCCACCATGCCTCTGGAAGTTCTCCGGGAAGCTCAGTCCGAGCTTCTGAACTACGGGGAAACGGGCATGTCCGTCATGGAGATGAGTCACCGAAGTAAGGCTTTCCAGGCGATCCATGAGGATACCAAGGCCCGGCTCCGGGCTCTGCTGAAGGTGCCCGAAGATTTCGAGATCCTGTTCCTTCAGGGCGGCGCCACCCTCCAGTTTGCCATGGTCCCCATGAACCTCATCGGCCGCACGGGGAAGGCGGACTACGCCGTGACCGGCTCCTTCGCCGGCAAGGCCGCGGACGAGGCGAAGAAATACGGAGAAGTCCGCATCGCCGCCTCCAGCAAGGAGAAGAACCACACCTACATCCCCGCTCAGGACCAGCTGGACCTGCATGAGGACGCCTCCTACTTCTATTATTGCGCCAACAACACCATTTACGGCACCGAGTGGCAGTATACCCCCCAGGCTCCCGCGGGGGTGCCCCTGGTGGCGGACATGAGCTCGGATATCCTCACCCGGTACATCGACTGGGATAAGTACGCCGTCGTTTTCGCCGGCGCGCAGAAGAACATGGCCCCCGCCGGCGTCACCGCGGTCTTTGTGAACAAGGCTTATGTGGGCAACGCTCTTCCCATCTCTCCCGTGATGCTGGACTATGCCGCCATGATCAAGGGGGACAGCATGCACAACACCCCGCCCTGCTGGTGCATCTACATGATGGATCTGATGCTGAAGTGGATCGACGCCCAGGGCGGTATCCCCGCCATGGAGGAACGCAAGCGCGCCCGGTCCAAGCTGCTGTACGACGTGCTGGATTCCAGCAGCCTCTTCAAGGGCTGCGCGGAAAAGGGCTCCCGCAGCTTTATGAACGTGACCTTTGTCACCGGGGATCCGGAGATCGACAAGCGCTTCATCGCCGGCGCCAAGGAGCGGGGCATCGAGAACATCGGCGGCCACCGGAGCGTGGGCGGCATGCGGGCCTCCATTTACAACTCCATGCCTATCGAGGGCGTGCAGGCGCTGGCGGACTACATGAAGGAATTTGAGAAGCAGGGCTGAGTTCTGCCCGCAGGAGGATAATGAAGATGTTTACGGTAAAAACCCTGAATGCCATTGATCCGGCGGGCCTGAAGCGCCTGCCGCAGACGGATTTCGTCGTGGACGACAATGCGGAGGATCCCGCAGCCATCATCGTCCGCAGCGCAAAGATGCTGGACTACGTCCCCGGTCCGTCCCTCCTGGCCGTTGCCCGGGCCGGCGCGGGATACAACAATATCCCCACGGACCGCTTTGCGGAGCTGGGCATCTATGTGTGCAACTCCCCCGGCGCCAACTCCAACGCCGTGAAGGAGCTGGCGGTCTGCGCCCTCATCCTGGCCTCCCGGAACATCTTCGGCGGCATCGACTGGTGCCGCACCCTGGCCGGGAAGGGGGACGAGGTAGCTCCCCTGGTGGAAAAAGGCAAAGCGCAGTTCACCGGCCCCGAGCTCATGGGCAAGACCCTGGGCCTCCTGGGTCTGGGCGCCGTGGGCGCCAAGGTGGCCAAAGCAGCCCACGCCCTGGGCATGACCGTGCTGGGCTGCGATCCCTTCCTCTCCGACGCCCTGAAGCAGGAGCTGACGGGTATCGTGGAGATGGTGCCGGACCAGGCGAGTCTTTTCTCCCGCAGCGAGTATCTTTCCCTCCATCTGCCTCTGAACGCCGACACCAAGAATACTGTCCGTGCCGAGACCATCGCCCTCATGCCCGACGGGGTGCGGATCATCAATATCGCCCGGGGCGAGCTGGTGTGCGACGCGGATATGGCCGCCGCTCTGAAGAGCGGTAAGGTCAGCCGGTATGTGACGGACTTCCCCAACGGGGACACGGTCTCCATGGAAGGATGCGTCTCCATCCCCCACCTGGGCGCCAGCACGCCGGAGAGCGAGACCAACTGCGCCATCATGGCGGCGGACCAGGTGACGGAATATCTCCTCCGGGGCAACATCGTCAACAGCGTGAATCTGCCCAACGTCCGCATGGACCGTTCCGGGAAATACCGGGCGGTGATCCTGGCGAAGAAGGACGCGGAGGTGGCCGTAGACGCCGCGGCGAAGGCCGAAGCCGTGCGGGGAGACATCAAGGCCATCCTGGCGGATCGGGACGAACCCTTCGACCAGGCGGCCCTGGCCGCCATCCCCGGGGTGATCCGGGCGCGGGTGCTGTAAAGGCAGAATAAAGCTCAGCCGCGGGACCGATTTGGTCCCGCGGCTTTCCGTTGCAGATTCTTATTTCCGTTTATATCCGGTGATGATGGCCAGGAGGAAGCAGATCGCCGCTGCCCAGGAAAAGAACTTATGCATCTTCATCTCTTCTCTCTCCCTTCTTCCGCTGCTTGTCTTATGTGCCATTATACCATGCTGTCATGGCGTCGGGAACCGTCCGCCCCGATCTGGCACGGAAGAAGATATCCCTGAGAATACGCACGCCGCGGGACCGATCCGGTCCCGCGGCTGTTTGCATATTCTGTTTTGGACGGGGCTCAGCCCGGTTCTCCCCCGCCCTCTTCCCCGGCGTTCTCCTGGGGTTCGGGGGTGGCTTCCGGCAGCTCCGCTGCGGGTTCTCCGCCCGGTTCGTTCCCCTGCTCTTCAGGCGTTCCCTCTCCGGGCTCGCCGCCGGGTTCGGCCGGCTCGCCCGTGGGCTGCGGCTCCTCCGTCGGCTCGGGAGGCCGTACGATGGGCTCCTCGTGTCCGTAGCCGGGCGGCCTGTGGTACTTATACTGCGTATAGGAGGCCAGCTGCTCGTCCGTGAGGAAGACGTCCTGCCCAGTATGGGGATCTACGAAATTGCCGGTGTTGGGGTCGATCAGATAGCCCGTGAGCCAGTCTACCTGCCACTTGGAATACTGGTCGATCAGGATATCCTTCTCAATATCGTAATACATGCCGGTGGTGGGATTGATGAGGTAGCCGTGCTTTGCCTCGATGATCCAGCCGGAGACGGGATCGATATTATGATACCGGCAGTGGAGCATCTCGCTCAGAACATAGCGGGTTCGGTTCTCATCCCGCCATTCCTGATACGCCGCGTCGGAACCGAAATTCCGTTTCTTGGGATAGGCGCCGCTGCGGTAATAATCCGGGAGGGTCATGGTTCCCGAGTACCGGGTGGGATCCAGCACCGACAGTCGGATCCGGCAGCTGTCCGGGCAGTCCGACCCGACCAGATCCAGGCTTTCGGAGCAGATATCCTGGTACACGTGGGCCTGGCAGACGCTGGTGGGCATATCCTCGGGGTACATATACAGGGTCATGGTGCGGCTGCCCCGGATCTCATGGTCGCAGGCCTCGGAGGCCAAAAGCCCCGTATCCACGCAAACCGTTACCCGGCGCATCCCCTCGGGGGTCTCGAACTGCTTGTCCTCATAGCCCAGGTATTTGTGCACCTCCTGCATCACCTGCTTCCACATGCCGGTGGCGGGGTTGGAGGAGCCCATGTTTTCTCCGATATCGTAGCCGGTCCAGCAGGCCGCCAGGAGATAGGGGGTATAGGCGATATACCACCGGTCATGCCAGCTGCTGCTGCCGCCGGACTTGCCTGCGATGCCCATATTGCCGAATTTGGAGAGCCAGCCGGTGCCCCGGTTGGCGGCATTGTTCAGCATCTCGGTCATATAATAGGCGGTGGTTTCCTTCAGGGCCACATGGCTCTCGGGGATGTTCTCGTACACCAGCTTGCCGGAGGCGTCCAGGATCTTGGAGTAGGTGCGGGCCTCGGTGTAGATGCCGTTGTTGCACAGGGGGGTGTAGGACTGGCACATCTCCCGGACGCTTTCGCCGTAGGAGAGCTGGCCCAGGGCCATGCCCGCGTAGCTCACGTCGGAGAAGCCGTTGTAATCCCGCACCAGGTGGGTGAAGCCCAGGTTGTTCACCAGATGATCAAAGGCTACCTCCGGGGTGAGCATATCGATCATCTGGGCCGCCACGGTGTTGATGGATACCTGGAGAGCATAACGCAGGGTGACGCCGCCGTCATTCTGGCTGTCGTCGTTATTGGGATACCAGGAGGTGCCCTTCAGCTGGACGAAATCGCTGTCGTCAAATATGGTCCAGGGATGGACCAGGCCCTTGTCCAGGCAGAGGGAATAGCTGGCGACGGGCTTGATGGTGCTGCCGGGGCTCCGGAGCATATCCGTGGCCCGGTTGAAGATACGGCTGCCGTTCTTCTCCCCCAGACCGCCGCTCAGGCCCAGGATATCTCCCGTGAAGGGATCCATGACCACGATGGAACTCTGAAGATCCTGGGTAGAGCTCTTCCGGTATCCCGCGGGGAGATGCTCCCCGGTGGAATACACTTCGTCGATGATATCCTGCACGCCCATATCGATGGTGGAGTAGATCTGGTAGCCTCCGTTGAAGAGCATGGTCTCGGCGGTATCGTAGTCCACGCCCTTGATCTCCATCAGGTCCCGGATCACGTCCTCGATGATGACGTCCACATACCAGCTGGTGTTCCGGGTTATGCCGGTGATCTCGTCGCTCTTGCTGCTCTTGAATACCAGCTCCTGGTTCAGGGCCTTGCGGTACTCCGCCTCGCTGGTGATATAGCCCTGGCTGTACATCTCGGAGAGGATCGCCTCCTGCCGGGTCTTGTTGGCCACGGGGTGGAGGTAGGGATCGTACATGCTGGGGTTATTGGTGATGCCGATGATGCAGGCGCACTCCGCGACGGTGAGCTCGCTCTGGGACTTGCCGAAGTAATTGTGGGCCGCAGCCTCGACGCCGTTGCTGTGCTCCCCGAAGAAGACTACGTTGAGATACCACTCGATGATCTCTTCCTTGGTATAGGTCTTTTCGCACTGCATGGCCCGGAAGATCTCCACGATCTTCCGGCGGACGGTATCTTCCTTATACAAAGTCACGTTCCGCACCAGCTGCTGGGTAATGGTGGAACCGCCGAAGACCTCCCCGGAATCCCCCAGGAAGACCTCGTAGAAGGCGCCGAAGGTACGGAACCAGTCCACCCCGTAATGGTCGTAGAAATTATGGTCCTCGATGGCTACGGCGGCTTTCTCCAGCCAGGGATTCAGGTCCTCGTAATTCACCCAGATCCGGTCGCCCTCCAGGCCGGAGAGCTGGTCCAGGACCTCATACTGGTTGGTTTCCTTATCCCAATAATAGATGATGCTGGACTGGGTGAGATTGAAATCGGAAAGCTTTACCGGCAGGTCTTCCGCCAGGGTGTTCTTCACATAGGTGGAGAAGATCACCAGGAACAGGAAACCGGTGCATATGGCAATGAGCACGACCGTGAGCACGACCTTCAGAGCCAGGCCGATCACACGGCCCGCGATCCGCAGGATGCCCAGGATAAACTCCTTCAACACGTTGAGCCAACTGATGTTTTCAAACCATTCTTTCAGCAAATGCCTCACCTCCGCTTCTCAACGGTAAGGAATATATTATACCATTGTACCCGCTTCTGTCAATCCAAACCACCGTCGCGTCGGGTCCGCCGGCGAAGGAAAAGTCCCGATCCCGCTTGAAATGCGGCAAAAACGGTGATAAGATGCGGTCAGAAGCCTTCGGCGGCGAAAAAGCCGCCGCAAACAAAAGAATAAAGGAGAAACGGCTATGATCAGAACGAGCATTGTTGAGCTTACGGTCATCCCTGCAGTGGCCTATCGGCAGAAGCTTCCCTCCGGTGGGTCCGGCGTCACGATCCTGCGCTATGGGGAAAAGCAGTGCGGTATCGCTTCCGTCAGCACCCGCAGCGGCAAGGCGATCCCCGCGGACAACACCCCGGTCGATCTGTATCCGGAGGAAGCCTTTCAGGAAGCCCTTGATCTGACCCGGGGCCTTCCCTACCGGAAGCTGGGGAAGGTGACCGTACTGAAGAAATCCTATAAGGAAGCCGCTCCCAGGATCGAAGAGGATGCAGCCGTGGATCTGGCTGACTATGAAAAACTGGCTGCGAAGTATACGGACAAGACCGGGAAGCTCTCCTATGAGCTCATCAACAAGGACCTGATCCGTTTCCTCAAGAGCAGCAGCGTCGCACGCCGGATGCTGACGGAGCAAGCCACTCCCGCAAAGATCAGCCGTTACGTGGTTGGGGCCAAGTTCCGGGACGTGACCGGCAATCGGGACCTGACGGACAAGCAGGTGAAGCAGCTTTCCGATATGCTGGACAACGTATACCCCAAGGGTGTATTCAAAGAGCTGAACGACGAGATCCGCAAGGCGCTGGGCAAGCAGAAAAAGCAGTAACACATCGATCCGCCGACCTACGGGCGATCCACCCCGGCTTCGGGATGGATCGCCCTGTGCATGGAAGCGGGTCATCATCAGGTACAACCATGAAAAAACCAGATCTCTCCCATACCGGCACCGTGTTCCGTCTGGCCGGCCCCACCATGCTGGAGCAGCTGATGCACACCGCCGTACAGTATATCGACACCGCCATGGTGGGCGCGCTGGGCACCGCCGCCACCGCCGCCGTGGGATCCACCACCACCGTGAACTGGCTCATCGGCTCCACCATCGGGTCCATGGGGGTGGGCTTCCTGGCCTATATCTCCCAGGCCCGGGGAGCCAGGGACTATGACCGGGCCCGCCGGGCTTCCGCCCAGGCGGTGCTGATGATGCTGATCGTCGGCCTGGTGTTCACCGCCCTTCCCCTGGCCCTGGCCGGGGTCATCCCCGCCTGGATGCAGGTGGAGGAATCCATCCGGCCTCTGGCCTCCCGGTATTTCTTCATCATCTACGTGCCCACCCTGTTCCGGGCCGCCAGCATGCTTTCCGGAACTCTGCTCCGGGCGGCGGGAGACACCCGCTCCCCCATGCTGGCGGGCATCCTTATGAACGTTGTGAACGTGCTTCTGAACGCCCTGCTCATCTTCCCCGCCCGGAGGCTGACCCTCTTCGGCGCTTCTCTCCGGGTATGGGGCGCGGGCTGGGGCGTGGTGGGGGCCGCCGTTGCCAGCGCCATCAGCTTCGTTCTGGGGGGCGTGGTGCTGATGCTGGTCCTCTGGCGGCACAGGGAGATCTCCCCCGCCGGGTACTCCCTGAAGCCGGACCGGGCGGTGCTTCTCCCCTGCCTGCGGGTGGCCGTGCCCGCGGTGTTCCAGCGCTTCGCGACCAGTCTGGGCTACGTGATCTTCGCCAGCATGATCAACTCCCTGGGGGAGATCTCCACCGCCGCCCACACCGTGGCCAACACGGTGGAATCTGCCTTCTACGTGCCGGGGTACGGGATGCAGACCGCCGCCGCCACCCTAACCGGGGAGTGCATCGGTGCCAGGGATCGGGAACGGCTGCGGAGCATCACCTCCGCCATCCTGGTGCTTGAAACGGGACTCATGGTCCTGTCCGGCGCCCTGCTCTTCACCTTTGCCCCGGTGATGGCCGGTCTCTTCTCCCGGGACGTCGGCGTCATCGCCCTCAGCTCCCGTGTGCTGCGGATGGTGGCCCTGTCCGAACCCTTCTACGGGGTATACATCGTGCTGGAGGGCTGCCTCCAGGGAGCGGGGAACACCAAAGCTCCCTTCCTGTTCAACGTGATCGGCATGTGGGGCGTGCGGATCGTGGGCACGTTCATCCTCGTTTCCCTGCTGCACTACGGTCTCACGGCTGCCTGGGGAGCCATGATCTGCCACAATCTTCTGCTGTTCGTGATCTTTGTCCTGTACTACCGCTCCGGCCGATGGACGGAGCTCACCAGAAAAATGCCCCCGGGGCGGGATCCCCGGGGCGCGGAACACTGACGCGGAAGCGTTTCGCCGGTCAGCGCAGTTTTTCCGGAAGGCAGAGGATCGCCGCATCCCCATGCACAGCCCTGAGGCAGCTCTCTATGCCCGGGAGGCCGGGATCCACCTCATGCACCGCTGCGCTGCCCTCCAGGATCTCCTGGGCGCAGGCCAGGCAGTCCAGCAAAAAGGACCGGGGCATGATCCGTTGGTCGTGACCGCTGCAGAAGCCCGCGACTCCCTCCAGGGAGGCCAGCTTGCGGATGCTCCGGGCATATGCCTCCACGGACACGGTCTGGGGCACCACCAGAAGCACGTCCATGGACTTCACCATGCTGTCCCCGCTGAACAGCAATCCGGCTTCCCTGTCATACAGAGCGATGTCCCCGGGTGTATGCCCGGGGATCTCATATATCTCCAGCCTCCGTCCGCCCAGATCGATCACGTCCCCCTCCCGGAGGAACCTGATCTCCGCAGGCCTTTCCGCCATGCGCCGCCGGATGGCGGCCAGCTCCTCCGGGGAGGCGAACATCTCCGTCATCTCCAGGGCGGCCTCCGCATCGGGCAGAGCGGCGGGGTGCATATACACCCGGTCGAAGGCGAAATTTCCCCCGCTGTGGTCCCCGTGGCCGTGGGTGTTCACCGTCACGACGGGTTTGTCCGTCATGGCTTCCACCTCCCCGCGGAGGTCCCCTACCCCCAGGCCGGTGTCCACCAGCAGGGCTTTTTCCCGGCCCTCCACCAGCCAGATGCAGCACTCAAAGTCGATGCCCTTGATGAGGCTCACGCCTTCGGTAATCTTCGTCACGGTACGCGCCATTTTCTCACCCTCGCTTCTTGTCATGGAGGCTTTCCTCCTGGTAGAGGATCGCCGTGGGAACGCCCTCTCCCCTCACCCGCCAGCATACTACCGGGTCCTGTCCCGGCGGGGATGGGATATCCGGCCGCTCCGGTTTAGCCGTGCCCTCCAGCACGGATCGGGTCAGACGCATGAGCTCCCGCAGGTATTCCCTGCCCAGGATGCGGTCGTCATGGCCGCAGAGGAAGCCGTCAAAGCGATCCCCCAGGGCTTCCACCTTCTCCAGGGACCGGAGATAGCATTCCAGGGACACGGTGGAGAACTTCACCCAGGGAAGATGGTCCAGCATCCACACGTTGTGGACGTCCGACCCGATGAGATCCCCCGCGAAAAGGACCCGGCGGGTCCGGTCCAGCAGGCAGATGCAGCCGGGGGTGTGTCCCGGCGTTTCGATCACCTCCAGGGTGACGCCTCCCAGGTCGAAGGTATCCCCCTCCCGCACCGGGATCCGGCGGGCGCAGGGCCGTCCCGCGCCGGGCATGGCCTCCGTCTCATCCTGGTCCCGCCCGCAGCCTGGATGCATGCGCACCGCCGGGAAGCGAAAATTCCCCGCGCTGTGATCAAAATGGCAGTGGGTATTGAAAACCAGGATCTCCTTCCCCGGGGCCAGCGCCTCCAGGGCCGCCGGAAGATCGCCCTTTCCCATGCCCGTGTCGATGAGGGCCAGGGCCCGCTCCCCCTCTGCCGCGTAGATGCAGCACTCCTCCGGGAAGCCGTACAGCAGGGTGATCCCCGGGAGGATGGTTTTTCTCTGATACTGTTCCATGGCGGACGCTCCTTTCCGTTTCTATGTTACAATCAGGCGGAAACCTCTGTCAATCGGGCATATACAAATCATCCCGGATATGGTAGCATATTGCAGAAGGAGTGAAGGGAAATGACGGACAGACTGCAGCGGATGTACGGCCGGATCCAAACGGATCATCAGCATATCGGCATCGAGAAATTCAAGATCATCACAAAGACCGAGGCGGAGTGCGCGGGCTATCCCGCCATCCTGCGCCGCGGTCAGACGCTGAAGAACGTTCTGGAGCAGTTCCCCATTTTTATCGGGGAGGACGAGCTCTTTGTGGGAAACCCGGCCAGCAGGCCCTGGGGCCTGGAGATCGAGGCCGGCCTCGGAAAATGGAGCAAAGAGGAGTGCGAATATCTGCGGGAGGACGGCTTTGACTTCTCCCTGGAGGACCAGGAGGAGATGCTCCGCATCAACGAGCAGTTCCATCCCTTCGGCATGTACCAGGGGGCCAACCTGATCATTGCGGAGAACGAGCGCCTGGATATTTTCGCCCGCAGCGGCATGATGCTGGCCCCCTGGAAAAAGGACAAGACCCTGGGCAACCGCGTGGGCGGCGGCGCCGCCTGCTCCGGCCTGGGAAACGGCCCGGGCTGGACCCTGCTTTGCATCGACTTTGCCCAGGCCCTGAACAAGGGGCTGGAGGCCATGATCGCCGAGTGCGACGAGGAGATCCGGAACAACCGGTATTTCGACAAGCGCAGCTTCGAACGGGGCGTCACCCTCCAGGCCATGAAGCTGTCCCTCCAGGGCCTGGTGAATTACGGAAAGCGCTTCTCTGCTCTGGGGAAGGAGATGGCGGAAACGGAAAAGGATCCCCGGCGGAAACAGGAGCTGCTGGAGATCTCGGAGATCTGTACCCGGGTCCCCGCCCTGCCTGCCCGGACCTTCCGGGAGGCCCTGCAGTGCTTCTGGTTCATGTTCATGATGGTGAACCCCTCTCCCACGCCCACCATCGGCCGCTTCGACCAGTATATGTACCCCTTTTACCGGGCGGATATCGACGCCGGACGCATCACGGACGAGGAGGTGCTGGAGCTTCTGGGGATGCTGCGCATCCGCTGCATGGAGATGAACCAGCAGTCGGGCCGGGAGATCCGCAAGCGCACCTCCGGCGGCGCCCGGTGGATGAACATGACCATCGGCGGGCAGAAGCCGGACGGGACCGACGCCTGCAACGAGCTGACCCGCCTGATCCTCCGGGCCGTGCGGGACGTGCGTACCCCGCATCACACCGTGACCCTGCGGGTATGCGGCACCACGCCGGAGGACGTGATGCTCCTGGCCCTCACCTGCCAGGCGGAGGGCTGCTCCATGCCCGCCTTCGTGGGGGACAAGTCCTATATCGACTATTTCACCCAGGTCCACGACCCCAACGACGGTCTGCCCCTTGAGGTGGCCCGGGACTACTGCATGACCGGGTGCATCGACGGCAACGTGCCCTACCGCACCCGCACCATGGGCATCACCATGTTCGTCTGTCCGCTGATGCTGGATATCTTTATGAACAACGGCTGGGACAGGAACATCGAAGAGCAGGTGGGCCACCCCATCGCCGGGGATCTGAGCAAATACGAGACCTTCGAACAGTTCATGGAGGACTTCCGTCCGGAGTATCAGTACTTTGTGGAAACTGCGGCGGAGAAGCTGAACATCGAGAGCGCCGTGTTCAAGGAGCTGCTGCCGGATCCCTTCCGGGCCGCCTTCATGCGGGACGGCATCAAATCCGGTCTGGACTGCTACGCCCAGGAGTACCCCTTTGAGAGCAATCAGCTTCTGAACCCCGTGGGTATGGTGAACCTGGCCCAGAGCCTGTTCGCCATCAAGAAGCTCTGCTTCGAGGAGAAAGTCTGCACCCTGCCGGAGCTGAAGCGGGCCATGGACGCCAACTGGGAGGGATACGAAGATCTGCACAGGAAATGCCTGGATCTGCCCCATTACGGCAACAACGACCCGGAGGCGGATGAGATGGTGGGCCGCTGCTACCGCTGGTGGGTGGATATGGCAAACCGGATCCCCTCCGCCCTGGGAGGCCACTTCCGCTGCTCCGCCATCTCCGTCACCAGTCACCAGCCCGGCGGCGCCCTCTGCGGGGCCATGCCGGACGGGCGGTATCGGGGGGACATTCTGGCGGACGCCTGCGCCTCCCCCATGGCGGGCTGTGACCACGAGGGGCCTCTGGCTGTGTTCTCCTCCGCCATGCACATCCCTCAGGATGAGTTCCAGGCCATGCTGCTGAACATGAAGTTCTCCCCCTCCGCCCTGGCCACCGACCGGGACAAGCTGAAGCTGGCCAGCGCCATCAAGGCCTATTTCTCCGCCGGGGGAAAGCATGTACAGTTCATCGTGGAGGATCAGGAGACCCTGCTGGACGCCAAAGAACACCCGCAGGAGCACACGGACCTCATGGTCCGGGTGGCGGGATACAGCGCTTACTTTGTCCAGCTCACCTCCGGGCTCCAGGACGAGGTCATCGCCAGGACGGAGAACAGGCAGGTGAAGTGAACCATGGTGGAGAACTATATGGACCTGACCGCCCCGGTGTTCAATATTCAGAGTTATTCCATCCACGACGGTCCCGGTATCCGGGTGACGGTGTTCCTCAAGGGCTGCCCCCTGCGCTGCAGGTGGTGCGCGAATCCGGAATCCAATCTGGCGAAACCTCAGCTCATGTTCTATGCCGCCAAATGCACCGCCTGCGGCCGCTGCATCGACGCCTGCCCGGAAAAGGCCATCCTGCCGGGGATGAAGGACGGCAAGCCCGTGGCCCTCACGCTTCGGGAAAAGTGCGCGGACTGCGGCAGGTGCGCGGAGGTCTGCCCCTCGCAGGCCCGGGAGATCGCCGGGAAGGAGATGACGGTGCGGGCGGTGCTGGACCAGGTGCTCAAGGACAAGCTGTTCCTGGACGCCTCCGGCGGGGGGATCACCGTCAGCGGCGGGGAATGCCTGGCGCACCCGGACTTCACCGAAGCGCTGCTGTACGCCGCAAAGGAGGCGGGCCTGCACACGGCGGCGGAATCCTGTTCCTTCGCTCCGGAGGCGGTGGTGGACAAGGCCTTCCGGTATCTGGATCTGGGGCTGCTGGACATCAAACACATGGACAGCGCCATCCACAAAACGCTTACCGGGGTGCCCAATGAGCTGATCCTGAGCAACATCAGGCATATCTATCACGACCTGAAAAAGGCCGTCACCATCCGAGTACCCGTCATCCCCGGCTGCAACGACTCCGATGAGAATATCGCCGCTTCCGCCCGCTTCGTGAAGGAGGAGCTGGGTACGGATGTGGGCATCCACCTATTGCCCTATCACCGGCTGGGTGAGAGCAAAAACGAGAGCCTGGGAAAGACCATGGATCTCTCCATCCAGGTCCCCTCGGAGGAGCACATGGAGCACCTGAAGAGCATCGTGGAGAGCTTCGGCCTGTACTGCCAGATCGGAGGCTGAGCCCGGCCCTGCCTCTCATCCCATCCGGCGAAAAAAGGCGTTGTCCCGGTCCGCTCAGCGCGGGGGACAGCGCCTCTTTTGTTCAGATCCGCTCAGCCCTGGCTCAGCTTCTGCCGGGTCTGGTCGATCTTCTGCCGGTCCGCCTGCTCCACCTGATACCAGCCCTTGGCGGTCATATCGCCGAACAGATCCGCCTGGATGCAGTGTTCCTCATCCAGGATGTTCAGGAAGGTGCTGCGGAGCTGGGGATTCACGCATTCCCCTGCGAAGGTGTTGTAGGATGCAGCGATCTGTTTCTGGCTCGCCAGGAAATCGTTGAGGATCTCCTTGTCCCCCAGGGTCGCCGCGCAGCGATTGGGATCCGTCATGCCGCGCCTCCTTACTGCAGGAAGGTCATCAGCGTGTTGCAGTGCTGCTGATGCTTATCCGCCATGCTGTTCAGGTCTCCCTGGATCTTTGCGTCGCTGCAGAGGCACGCCATGGCCTTGTACTTCTTGACCAGGACCTGTTCGGTCTTGATCTGGTCGTCAAGAGCCGTGAGTTCTTTTGTGGTCAGATTCGTCATTGCTCTCTCCGGTTCATCAGATTTGGGCCACCGGCTTTAGTCTGCCCTTTCCTCGGGGCAATTAACCGCAGGCGTGCCGTCCATGATCCGGAAAACCACCCAGTTTCTTCCGTTGATGGTCTCCGGGGAACCGAAGCAGAAAATGGGCATGGCGGCGAAGGGTCTGCCCCGATCCAGGGGCGCCGCCAGAAGGACGCTCTCCCCTTCCCGCCGGGTCAGGACTCCCTCCCGCCCCAGGGCGCGGCCAAGGTCCTGCAAAGCCGGGTCCCGGAACAGCTCCTCCGGACTGCGTTCCTCCTGCCAGCCGTCCTCCCATTCCTGGGCCAGCCGGCAGCGGTCGATGCGTTCCAGCCCCAGGTTTCGCAGCGCTGCGGGAGAAAAGCGCCGCTCCAGTCCGAAACCGCTGCCGGAGGGAGTCATCACCCCCAGGGGCATGAGCCTTCCCCCGCTCTCCGCCACCAGGCGGAATACCCCTCTCCGCCGGCTGCGGCACAATGCGCGGAACCGCAGATACCCGCCCCAGGGGGAGACCTCCAGTTCCCCCGCCTGTTCTTCTCCGTCGTAGATGGGATACTTTCCAAACAGATTCATGGCATAAAAACCCGGGGACCGGCTGCCGCCGATCCCCGGTCCTTTCCCGAAAAGTCAGTTGATCACATATGCTCCGCGGACCAGGAGCACCGCATGGTCCTTTGCCCGGATCCCGTTTTCCGGGATAGTGATCATATACAGATGATTCTTCTCCAGGCTCTGCCCGTCCTCCAGGCTCCCTCCGGTGGTGGCGTCCACCAGGCCGGGTCTGTTCTGGGCGGCGACGGACGCCTCCCCGATCCGCAGGATGAGCTCGATCCCCCGATCCCCGGACAGGATCTGTCCCGCCTCCAGGGTCACCAGCTGATAGGTGCTGGCGCTCACGGCCCGGGCTTCCCGGCTGGCCTCCTCCAGAGCGGCGATCCGCTGCTCCAGATCCGCCTCGATGGCCTGCGCCTGCGCTTCCATATCCTGACGGAGCAGGTCGGAGATATAGTCCGTATATACCTTCTCCAGGTAGCTCAGGGTGACCAGGGGATCCCCCTGCCCTCCGGGAGCGGGATCGTCCCCCGC
This sequence comes from Oscillospiraceae bacterium, assembly GCA_017617795.1. GTDB lineage: Bacteria > Bacillota > Clostridia > Oscillospirales > Oscillospiraceae > UBA1774. The sequence continues at coordinate 18,371 of JAFZVM010000010.1, read as the reverse complement.
GGCCAGTGCCGCGGCGGCAAGCAGAAGGATGACCGCAGCGGCGGCGATCATGGTGAAACGCAGGATCTTTTTCATCTTTCTCTACCTCATTTCGGCGGGGAGCTCACATGGCGGCTCCGGTCCCGGCCTCCCTGGGTCCCAGGCCGAAGCTTACGGCGATGGCGCTGTCCACCCGGCTCATCATGGCCTCGTCCAGCTTGCCCATCCGCTCCCGCAGGCGCTGTTTGTCGATGGTGCGTATCTGTTCCAAAAGAATGATGGAATCTTTGGTCAGGCCGCAGCTCTGGCCGCCCAGGGAAATATGGGTGGGCAGCTTGGCCTTTCCTGTCTGAGAAGTGATGGCGGCGGCAATGACAGTGGGGCTGTACCGGTTGCCGATATCGTTCTGCACGATAAGTACCGGCCGCATCCCACCCTGTTCGCTCCCCACCACGGGGCTCAGATCCGCGTAATAAATATCTCCTCTTCTGACGCTCTGCAGCATAAGTCTTCACGCTCCGCTGAATGAATTGCCGGTACATCCTATGTCCGACGATCACATTCTTCCACAAAGCGGAAAGCATTATACTTCCGGTGTTTCTTCGATCCGGGGCAGGAAGCGGCAGGTGAGGCATACGCGGCCCTCCGCCGCCAGTTCCGCAAAAACCGGTTCCCCGTCGGATCGGCGGAACCAGACCCGGCATACCAGGCTCGTTTCCGCTCCCGCGCCGCCCATATGGATCTCCGCCGCGGTGCAGTCCTCTTCTTCCATGCGCTCATGCCAGCACTCCGCCGCGCTGCCCCGAAGCCAGGCCCGGATCATCAGCGGGAAAGCCTGCACAGGGCTCTCCTCCCCCGCCAGAGCGCCGGTATCCAGCATCAGGTCCCCATATCGGAGGCGGGCATGCCCCTCCGTCAGCTCCACCCGGACGTCTTCCAGCTCCAGAGGTTCTTCGATCCGCAGGATGCCCTCTTCGGCGTTTCCGACGTAGGATAGGCGATAGTCGTATACCCGGTCCCCGTAATCCGCCCGAAGATCTGCCCGAAGGCTGAGCGTCTCCCGCTCCAGCAGGGAGGCCCGGATCTCCAGGAAATCCTCCCGCTCCCGATCCCCCAGGCTGCCGCCGCAGGCGGACAGGAGCAGGGACGCAAGCAGCACGGCAAACAGGGCGGCGGAACGGACCAGTCTCACGCAGAGCCTCCTTCTCCGGCTCCCGGGAGCCGGTCTACTCTGCTGAAATCTTATGCTCGGTCCGGGGCTTGTAGTCCATCTTTCTGGCCAGGTATCCGGAAAAGGCGTCCAGAAGCCGCTCGTTGGGAGTCAGGTATACCAGCTCCCGGCTTCCGTCCTCCCGCTGGCAGACGAAGAACCAGCGTCCCTCTCCCCCCGCGCTCTCGGAGGCGTCCGTCGTTCGGGTGAAGGCTTCGGAAAGGGCTTCCTCATGGGTGCCGCAGGGGGCCATCAGAGAGATGTCCCGGCAGCTGCAGCTGAAGATGGTGCTGCGCTTCCGCTTCCCCCGGATGAGGTCGATATCCACGTCCCCGCTGATAAAGGAATATTCGAATTCCTTTACGGTATACACGAAGGCGAAGAATTCCAGGATCACCACCAGGGCAAAGAGGACGGGGAAAAAGTTCCGCACCAGGACGAAGGCCAGGGTGATGAGGATGAGCCCCAGCAGGATCGCGCCCAGGCGGAAGACCGCTTCGCCCCCGGGGCGGCGGCGGCGCACCAGCTGCTCCACAAAAACATCATGATAGGTTTTCATATCCTCACCCCCGATGGGAATTTGCTTGATTCAGTATACGCAATTTTCCCCGGTTTGTCCACCGGAAAAAGCTCCGGACGAAGCTCAGTTCCCGGCATCGGAAACAGCGTCTTTCAGCCCGTTCAGCAGATCCTCCAGGCTCTCGAACCCTGCGCCGTCCGTGATCTCCGAAAAGGAATCGGAGAAATCTTCCCAGTGGACCTCAATGTTGTTCCAGAGCTTGATGCTCCCGAAGATCAGAAAGCCCAGGATGATGAGCCGCCAGATAAAAGTTGCCAGAGCGTGATGCTTCAGGCTCTTGTTCTCCGGCGCGATGGCCAGGACCAGGGAGGCGAAGAATCCCACTACGGGAATGGCATACAGGAGCTTCAGCGCCCAGAACGCAAAGGTGCTCACCGGCTTCCCGCTCCGATCCGGCGCCGCAGGCCACGCTGAGGACTGGGGCGGATAAACCGCCTGCTTCGGTTCATCATAAGTATACTGCTCCCGAGCAGGCTGCGGCTGGGGAACGGCGGGTTCCGGCTCCGGGATCGCCGCCGCGGCGGCCTGAGCCGGGATCATTTCGGCTTCCGGCGCTTTTGCGCCGCATTCGATGCAGTAGCCCGCCCCATCCGGGATCGAGGCGCCGCATTCGGTACAGAATCTGGCCATGAGATAAACCTCCCCTGTGTATGTTTTCTTCCTTTTCACTCCCGCTGCACAGCATATCACGATTTCCCTTCCCATGCAACGGCATCGTTCCTGCCAGGAAGAAGAGCGGGAAAAGCCTTGCATTCCGGAAAACAAAGTGGTATACTCGCCCAAAATGGCGTTGAACGGGAAAATAGCGGAAACCGGGATCTCAGAGAAGGGCGCATTGGCTGCGAGCGCCCCGGTCCACGGACCGCTTGGTTCGCCCGGGAGCTGCGGCGTAACGGCCGACGGTCTGACCCCGTCATCGGTCAAGGGGAACGTCTTTCCTTCCCCGCTGAGTGCGCCTTCCGGCATGGCCGGAGGCGAATATGGGTGGTAACGCGGAGCCTTCCGTCCCATAGTTTCGGGACGGAGGGCCCTTTGTTTGACGAATACGCCGCTCCCTTCGGAGCGGCTCACAGGAGGCAGAAGATGAAAAACAAGCTGGAGGAGATCCGGGCCAAATCCCTTGCGGCCATCGAAGAGGCTCTGGATCCGGGCGCCCTGGATGCGGTGCGGGTGCAGTATCTGGGGAAAAAGGGCTCGCTCAGCGCGGTGCTGAAGCAGCTGGGCAGCGTCAGTCCCGAGGAGCGTCCCGCCATGGGACAGCTGGCCAACGAGGTACGGGCAAAGATCGAAGCCGCCCTCAATGAGCGAGGCAAGGCTCTGCAGGATGCCCTGCTGGAGCGGAAGCTCCGGGAGGAGACCCTGGACGTGACCATTCCCGGCAAATCTGTGGAGACCGGGGCGAAGCACCCCCTGCAGATCGTCTGGGACGAATGCGTGGATATTTTCGTGGGTATGGGGTTCCAGGTGGCGGAAGGCCCCGAGGTGGAGCTCAGCACCTATGACTTTGATAAGCTGAATATTCCCGAAGGCCACACCGTGCGGGAATGGACCGATACCTTCTATATCACGGAGGACGAGAAGGTCCATCTCCGCTGCCAGACCAGCCCGGTCCAGGTGCGGGTTATGGAGCAGCAGAAGCCCCCCATCCGCATCATCTCCCCCGGCCGGGTCTACCGGAAGGATGAGATCGACGCCACCCACTCTCCCATGTTCCATCAGCTGGAAGGGCTGGTGGTGGACAAGGGCATCACCATGGGCGACCTGAAGGGCTGTCTGGACGTGATGCTGAAGCGGCTCTACGGCCCCGAGACCGTCACCCGCTTCCGTCCCCACCATTTCCCCTTCACGGAGCCCAGCTGCGAGGTGGATATCCAGTGCTTCGAGTGCCATGGCGCAGGCTGCCGGGTCTGCAAGGGTGAAGGCTGGATCGAGCTCCTGGGCGCGGGCATGGTCCATCCCAAGGTCCTCTCCGGCTGCGGCATCGATCCGGATGAGTACAGCGGCTTTGCCTTCGGCGTGGGGTTGGAGCGTCTGGTGATGCGTCGGTTCAGCATCAGCGACCTGCGTCTCCTGTTCGACAACGACGTGCGCTTCCTGCGCCAGTTCAGCTAAGGAGGAACGACGATGAAACTCTCAAGAAATTGGCTGGATGAATTCACCCGGGTGGGTGTTTCCGATAAGGAATTCTGCGACCGCATGACCATGTCCGGCTCCAAGGTGGAGACCCTGGACGTACTGGGAGAGGACATCACCAATGTGGTGGTGGGCAGGGTGACGGAGATCGTCCGCCATCCCGACAGCGACCATCTCTGGGTCTGCCAGGTGGAGGTGGGACGGGATAAGCCCGTGCAGATCGTCACCGGCGCCCAGAACGTGCATCAGGGGGATCTGGTCCCCGCCGCCCTGGACGGTTCCACCCTGCCCGGGGACAAGCGCATCGAAAAGGGCGTCCTCCGGGGCGTGCCTTCGGAGGGCATGCTCTGCTCCCTGGGGGAGCTGGGCCTGACGGTGAACGACTATCCCTATGCCATCGCGGACGGCATTTTCATCCTTCAGGAGCCCTGCGCCGTGGGCCAGGATATCCGGGAGGTGGTCGGCCTGCGGGACAGCGTGGTGGACTTTGAGATCACCAACAACCGGCCGGACTGCCTGAGCGTCCGGGGCCTGGCCCGGGAAGCCGCCGCCACCTTCGATACCCCCCTGGAGCTGCCGGAGCCGAAGGTGAAGGGCAGCGGGGACAGCATCCTGAACTACCTGGACGTGGATATCCTGGAGCCGGATCTGTGCCCCCGGTACACCGCCCGCTTCGTGAAGAACGTTCGCATCGCGCCCTCCCCCGAATGGATGCGGCGCAGACTGCGGGCCAGCGGCATCCGCCCCATCAACAACATCGTTGACATCACGAACTACGTGATGGTGGAATACGGTCAGCCCATGCATTCCTTCGACTACCGCTGCATCACCGGCAGCCATATCCTGGTGCGCCGGGCAAACGAGGGGGAGCAGATGGCCACCCTGGACGGCAGCCCCCGAACCCTGACGCCGGATATGCTGGTGATCGCGGACGAGAGCAAGGCCATCGGTCTGGCCGGTGTCATGGGCGGGGAGAACAGCGAGATCACCGAGGATACCACCGCGGTGGTATTCGAGTCCGCCAACTTCAACGGCACCTCCATCCGGCGCACCGCCATCGCCCTGGGCATGCGCACGGACGCATCCTCCCGCTTCGAAAAGGGGCTGGATCCCCTGGGCACCCTTCCCGCGGTGGAACGGGCCTGCGAGCTGGTGGAGCTGCTGGACGCGGGCGACGTGGTGGACGGGGTCATCGACGTGGTGGCCAGGGACAGCGCGCCCCGCAGGCTCAGGCTGGAGCCGGAGAAGATCGACCGCCTCCTGGGCATCGAGCCGAGCCCGGAGTATATGCGGCGGGTGCTGGAAAAGCTGGGCTTCACCTTTGACGGGGACGAGATGACCATACCCTCCTGGCGGGGGGACGTGGAGCACTACAGCGACATCGCCGAGGAGGTGGCCCGGTTCTACGGCTACGATCGGATCCCCGCCACCGCCTTCCGGGGCGTCATCACCCAGGGCGGTCTCACGGAGAAGCAGACCCTGGAGCAGTCCTGCCGCCGCCTCTGCCGGGACATGGGTTTCCATGAGATCCTGACCTACTCCTTCATCGGCCAGTCGGACAACGATCTGAGCGGCATGCCCGCGGATCACCCCCTGCGGGACTCCTTCCGTATCCTGAACCCCCTGGGGGAGGACAGCGCCGTCATGCGCACCACCCTCCTGAGCACCCTGCTGAAAAGTCTCGCCCTGAACAACAACCGCCGGAACCGGGACGTGAAGCTCTTCGACCTGGGGAAGGTCTATCTGAAGGACGACGCCTCCCCCCTGGCCCGGGAGACGCGGCACCTGGCCCTGGGCGCCTATGGCGAGGGCGGCGAGTTCTACGCCATGAAAGGCGCCGTGGAGGCCATCCTGCGGCTCATGCGCGTCCGGGAGCCTGAATTCCGGGCCTGCACGGATCATTACGCCTACCACCCCGGCCGCTGCGCGAAGATCTTTGCGGCGGACGGACGGGAGCTGGGCGTATTCGGGGAGATCCACCCCAACGTGCGGGCCAATTACGGCATTGCCGATCCCCTTTGCGCGGCGGAGCTGGATTTTGACGCCCTCTTCGCCTGCCGCGGCGAGGATCCCCAGTATGTTCCCCTGCCCCGTTTCCCCGCAGTGCTGCGGGATCTGGCGGTGGTCTGCGACGAGGAGATCACCGTGTACCGGCTGGAAAAGTGTATCCGCGAGGCGGGCGGCGGCCTGCTGAAGGCGGTGGACTTCTTCGACGTATACCGGGGCCTGCCCATTGCCCCGGGAAAGAAGAGCGTAGCCTTCTCCCTGAGCTTCCGGGGGGAGGACCGGAGCCTGAAGGACGGGGATATCGAGCCCCACATGAACGCCATCCTGGAGGCGCTGGAATCTCAGCTGGGCGCAAAACTCCGCTGATCTTCCCGGCCGAGGCAAAAAGCCTTTACAGGAGGAAGCAAAGCGGGTATAATGTAAAACAGTCGGAGGAGGGATACCATGGATCAGTTCACGCGGAAGTTCGGGATCGTAGACAAACGGACGGAAACGAAGGAGATCATCACCGCCGTGTACAACGCCCTGCTGGTCAAGGGGTACAACCCCATCAACCAGATCGTGGGCTATATCATCACGGAGGACCCCACCTATATCACGAATTACAAAAATGCCCGCACCCTTATCAGCCGCCTGGACCGGGATGAGCTCCTGCAGGAGCTTGTCCGGAGTTATCTGGAGGGCTAATCTCCGCGTTTTTTCGGACACCTTGCGGCCTCCCCGGGAGGCCGCAGGGGTCTTTTGCCTTGACAGGGCCTGAGATACCGTATAAAATAATGTTTACCCCAATCCGCCGGACCGGCGGACATCTCCACAGGGAGGAAATCATGGCAGCTGCGAAAAAACTCATGTATAAGGGCCTTCCGCTGCGCAGGAAGGACAATCTCATCTACTATGGAAACATGTCGGACAAGTACATCGTCATGCTCCAGATCCTGGACACCGAACCGGTGGAGGATCTGAGTCTGGCGAAGCGTGTTTCCGTTCAGCTCCAGCTCACCGATCCGGATATCCGTTCCCGGGACCGGGTGGTGAAGAAGGGCGAGAAGGAAGGGCTGTATACCGCTTTGGACCTGGGAGCCGTTTGGCTGGAAAGAGCGCGCACCAACGGCTGATCCCCCATATCACAAAAGCGATCGAGGAGGTCCGAGAGACAGCGCCGGTCTGAGCCGGCCGCCGGGTATCTCTCGGCTCTACAGGAGAAAAGTCATGCGGAAACAATCATTACGTATTCTGGCCCTGGGGCTGGCGCTGTCCATGCTCCTGGCCCTCCCCGTGCTGGGCGTCAGCGTCGGGGAAGCGGAAGTCACCGCCACCGTGCTGAATTTCCGGGACGGCCCCGGCACCGATGCGAACATCATCGGCCAGGCTCCCAAGGGAGCGACGGTCACGGTCCTGGAGGTGCTGGACGGCTGGTGCAAGGTCGAATATCAGGGCAAGACCGGGTACATGTGCTCCGATTATCTGCTGTCTCCGGAGCCTGCACCCGCGGAGGAAGCCGAACCGGAGGCATCCGAGCCGGAGACCCCGGCAGAGGACGAACCGGAGACTGCGCCGGAGACTGCAGCTGCCGAAGAGGAGCCCGCCGGGGAACCGGAAGCCCGGGAGCCTGAGGCAGAGGAGCCCGAAGCCGAACCCGAGGCGCAGGAGCCCGAAGAGCAGGAGCCTGAAGCCGAACAGCCGGAGAAGGCCGACGATGACACGGGCATGGGCACCCTGACCGGGGACTGCGTCCGTTTCCGCACCGGTCCCTCCCTCAACGATTCCGTCACCCGCTATCTGTACCGGGGCGACCGGGTGCAGGTGCTGGGGAAGGAAGGAGACTGGTACAAGGTCCTTCTGGACGGCAAGACCGGCTATGTGTTCAGCACCTATGTGGCGCTGGATGCGGACAAGCCCGAGGCCTCCGAAGCCGTCTCCTCCATCCTGGATCTGGCCAGGGAGCAGCTGGGCATATCCTATGTCTACGGCGGCGCAAGTCCCTCCACCGGCTTTGACTGCTCCGGTCTGGTATACTACTGCTTCACCCAGAACGGGTACAGCATGAACCGCACCGCCTCCGGTCAGTACCGCCAGGGCGTCAGCGTCAGCAAAGAGGATCTGAAGCCCGGGGATCTGGTGTTCTTCGCCAGCACCGGCGGGTGGTACATCGGTCATGTGGGCATCTATCTCGGAGATGGAGAATTCATCCACGCCTCCTCCGGCGGACGGCGCATCATGATCAACAAGCTCAGCGAGACCTATTGGGTCAAGTATTATTACGGCGCCCGCCGTCTCATCGACGGGGAATAAGATCGGCAACGCGCTCAGGGCGGCTTCCTAACGAAGCCGCCCTGTTTTTTTCGGCGCTCCGGTTCGCTGCAGCGTGCGTCCCGTTTCCGGCGCCTCCAAACAGGCAAGGCATCTTCCGGAAAAGCCCTTGTGCTCTGTGGCTCCGGTTGATATATTGGTATCATCAAAACAGGCCGAAACAGGCGGGACGCATGCCGGTCTGCCTGCGTCATTCGGAAAACGCGGTATCCCGTACACCCGGGGGAACGGCGCCGCTGCTTTCTCCGTACCGGAACGATCGGCCGGAAAGCCAAGGATGAAAGGGAGAAAAACCATGGGCAAACTGTTGTGGGAAGCATCCCGGGGCAAGAAATGCCGCTGCGTGATGCGGAAATTCATCAACTACGTCAACGCGAGAGAAGGGCAGTCCATCCGCAGCTACGATCAGCTGCACGCCTGGTCCGTTTCCGAACCGCTGTTCTTCTGGAACGATGTCTGGGATTATTTCGGGATCATCGGGAGCAAGCCTTTCAACTGCTCGTTCAAATCCCGGCTGTACTTCAAGGACAGCGTCTGGTTCCCCGGCGCAAAGATCAATTACGCCGAGAACATGCTGAAGCATATGTACGGCGAGGATGAGGGCATCGTTTTCCGGGGAGAGAACAAGGTGAGGAGGAGTCTTTCCCGGGATGAGGTGCGGCATCAGGTGGTGAAGATGGCGAAGGCGCTGCTGGATGCCGGCGTGGAAAAGGGCATGGTCATAGCCGGATACCTGCCGAATCTGCCGGAGACCGTGATCGCCATGCTGGCCAGCGCCGCCATCGGCGCGATCTGGTGCTCCTGCGCCACGGATATCGGGCCGGGCGCAGCCATAGACCGCATCGGACAGACAGAGCCCGCCGTTCTGGTGACGACGGACGGGTACTATTACAAGGGCAAGACCTTCAACGTTCTGCCCAACGCAAAGGCGATCGCCGACGCCATCCCCAGCATCAGAAAAGTCATCGTCGTCCATTACGCTGGCAGCCGGCTGGAGGGGTTTGACGCGGACGACCGGTGGACGACCTGGGAAGAGATGACGGCGCCCTTCAAGGGGGAAGTATATCACTTTCCCCGGTTCCCTTACGAGCAGCCTCTGGTCATCATGTTCTCCTCCGGGACCACGGGCAAACCCAAATGCATGGTGCAGTCCGCCATGGGCCTCCTGCTGAACCAGCTCAAGGAACTGGGGCTTCACAGCGATATGGCGCTTTCCGACAGTCTGCTGTATATCACCACCTGCAGCTGGATGATGTGGAACTGGCAGGCAGCCTCCATCGGTCTGGGCGTACGCCTGGTGCTCTTTGACGGAAACCCTTCCTATCCGGACCACAGCACGATCTGGAAGATCATCGAAGAGGAGAAGGTCACGATCTTCGGCCTCTCCGCCAGCTACATCCACGGGCTCATCCGGGACAACTTCGTCCCCAAGGACGTGGTGGACCTGACCCATCTGCGGGAGGTCTCCCAGACCGGGTCGGCTCTCTCCGAGCAGGGTTTCAATTTTATCTATGAGAAGATCAAGCAGGATCTGTTCTTCAACTCCATCGCAGGAGGCACGGATATCAACGGCTGCTTTGCCATTGCCAATCCTCTGAAGCCGGTATACTCCGGGGAGCTTCAGGGGCCCGGCCTGGGCATGGATATCGACTGCTTCGACGAAAAGGGCAATTCCATCCGGGACCGGGAGGGCGAGCTGGTCTGCAAGATCCCCGCTCCCTCCATGCCGCTGTATTTCTGGAACGACGAGGGGGGCAAGCGGTATCACAACGCGTACTTCTCGGTCTTCCCCGGGATCTGGATGCACGGCGACTACGTCACGATCTCCTCCGTCACCGGCGGCGTGACCTTCAACGGACGCTCCGACTCGGTGCTCAAGCCCTCCGGCGTACGCATCGGCACCGTTGAGATCTACAACATTGTCGAAAACCTGGAGGAGGTCAAGGAAAGCCTGGCCATCGGTCAGGATCTGGAGGAGGATCAGCGCGTGATCCTGTTTGTCCAGTGCAAGGACGGATATACCCTGGACGACGCGCTGCGCCAGAAGATCAGGACCGATCTTCGCACAAAGGCCTCGCCGCGACATGTGCCCGCCGTCATGATCCAGGTGAGCGACATTCCCCATACCCACAACGGCAAAAAAGTGGAAAGCGCCGTGACAAACATCATGAACGGACGGGACGTCACCAACCGGGACGCCCTGGCCAATCCGGGATCCCTGGAGGAATACATCCGGATCAAAGCGACGCTGTAAGCGCATCGGCGGAAATCGGTGCACAAAGAACAGCTGGGCAGCCATTTCAGAGGCTGCCCAGCTTTTATGATCCGGTCCCGCGTTATTTCGCGATGGTATCGTCGTTGTCGATCCACTCCTGTACCGGCGTATCCGTGTACTCCGTTTCCGAGATGCGGCAGACCACGTTTTTGATCCCCGCGTTGATGATGAGCCGGCGGCACATGGAACAGGGGGTGGTGCCGGTGAGGTATTCCCCCGTGGCGGCGTCCCGCCCGGCCAGGTACAGGGTGCTGCCGATGGTCTCCTTCCGGGAGGCGGAGATGATGGCGTTGGCCTCCGCATGTACGCTGCGGCACAGCTCGTACCGCTCCCCGGAGGGGATATTCAGCTCCTGCCGCACGCACTGGCCCAGCTCGTCGCAGTTCTTCCTGCCTCGGGGCGCGCCGTTGTAGCCCGTGGCCACGATCTCGTCGCTGGCCACGATGATGGCCCCATACTGCCGTCTCATGCAGGTGGAGCGGCTGCGGACGCTGTCCGCGATATCCAGATAATAGTTTACCTTGTCCTTGCGCATGGGGCGTTCCTCCTTCTCTTATTCCCAGGTCTCCCAAACCTCCGGGGCGTAGCCCACGGTGGCCTTCTTACCGTTGCGGACGATGGGGGTTCGCAGGAGCTCGGGCTGCTCCAGCAGCTTTTCCAGACGGTCCTCGGGACGGGCAAGGTATTTCACCAGCTCGGCGCCCTTCGCCTTTTCATCCAGCAGGTTTTCCGCGCCTACGGCGGACCGGACGTTTTCCAGCTCCCTGCGGCCCATGCCGTACCGGGGCAGATCCACATACTGGTACTTGATCCGCCGCTCCTTGAACCACCGCTCCGCCTTCTTTGTGTCGAAGCACTTGTTCTTTCCGTAGATCTGAATGTTCATTCCGTTCCCTCAGTTCTCCATGATCACAGGAAGGATCATGGGGCTGCGCTTGGTCTTCTTCTGCAGATAGGAGGACAGGGAGGTCTTGATGGAGGACTTGATGGCGGTCCAGTTGGTGATGCTGTTGTTCATGCAGGCGTCCAGAGTGTCCACCACCTGCATCCGCATCTCATCGATGAGGGCCTCGGACTCCTTCACATACACAAAACCCCGGGTGATCACATCCGGGCCGGAGATGAGACTGTTGTCTTCCCGGCTCAGGGTCATGGCCACCACGATCATCCCGTCTTCCGCCAGGTGCTGCCGGTCCCGGAGCACCACGCTGCCCACGTCCCCGATGCCGGCGCCGTCCACCAGAACCCGCCCGGCCTGGACGGTGCCCCCCAGGTGGGCGGACTTTTTCCCCAGCTCGATGACCCGGCCGATATCCGAGATCAGGATATTCTTGCTCTCGATCCCCACCTCCTGGGCCAGCTGGGCATGGCACCGGAGATGCTTCTGCTCCCCGTGCACGGGGATGAAGTACCTGGGCTTCACCAGGGCCAGGATCATCTTCTGCTCCTCCTGGCAGGCATGACCGGAAACATGAAGGCCGGAGCACACATCCCGATACATCACCTCCGCGCCCTTCCGGAAGAGTTCGTTCACGATGGCGCTGACGCTCTTTTCATTCCCCGGAACGGTGGAGGAGGAAAGGATCACCCGATCCCCGTAGCCGATCTCCACCTGCTTATGGCCGCCGAAGGCCATGCGGTACAGGGCGGACATGCTTTCCCCCTGGCTCCCGGTGGTAAGGATGAGCTGCTGCTCTTTGGGATAATTCTTGATCCTGCCGATCTCCACCAGGGTGTCCGGAGGCAGCTGGATATACCCCAGCTCCACGGAGGCCGCCACCATGTTTTCCATGCTGCGGCCGGTGATGGCAACCTTTCTCCCATGCTTCGCCGCCAGCGTGATGATCTGCTGCACCCGGTATACGTTGGATGCGAAGGTGGTAACGATCATACGCTTGGGGCAGCCGTCGAAAAGGCCGTCCAGCGCAGCGCCGACGGTGCGCTCCGAGGGTGAAAATCCCTTCCGCTCCGCATTGGTGGAGTCGCTGAGCAGGGCCAGGACCCCTTCCCTGCCCAGTTCCCCGAAGCGGGTCAGATCCGTCATGGGACAGCCAACAGGCGTGGTATCGATCTTGAAATCCCCGGTATGGACCACCATGCCCACGGGGGTGCGGATGGCCAGAGCCACAGCGCAGGCGATGGAGTGGTTCACATGCACCGCCTCCACCTCGAAGCAGCCCACGGAGAAGCGGTCTCCCGCTTTGAACTCCTGCAGATCCGCGATATCCAGGAGCCGGTGCTCCTCCAGCTTCATCTTTACCAGAGCCAGGGTCAGAGGGGTGGCGTAGATGGGGGCGGAAATATCCTTCAGCACGTAGGGCAGAGCGCCGATGTGATCCTCATGCCCGTGGGTGAGGACGATGCCCCGGACCTTGTCTGCGTTCTTGGCCAGATAGGTCACATCCGGGATGACCACGTCCACCCCGTACATATCGCCATCCGGGAACCCCAGGCCGCAGTCCACCACCAGGATATCGTTTCCGTATTCGTACACAGTCAGATTCTTGCCGACCTCGTTCAGGCCGCCAAGTGAAATGATTTTCAGTTTTTCCGTTTTTGGTTCCTCCTTAAAATTCAACACACATGTATCCCGGGGCAGACAAAAGTCTGTCCCTGATGGTTATGTGATCCGGCTGAGCCTGCCGCCCGCCGGTGCAGTCCAAACTCAGTTTTGCCGTTCTTTTCCGGTCCTAAACGTCAGATCTCCCGCCGTCCCTCCAGGGCGCGGAAAAGGGTGGCGTCGTCCGCAAACTCCAGGTTGCTCCCCACGGGGATGCCGTAGGCGATGCGGGTGACCTTGATCCCCAGGGGCTTGATAAGGCGGGAAAGATACATGGCCGTGGCCTCCCCTTCCGTATCCGGATTGGTGGCCATGATGACCTCTTCCACCGTCCCGTCCAGCCGGGCCAGCAGCTCCCGGGCGGTGATATCCTCCGGTCCCATATGCCGCAGGGGGGAGATGACCCCATGAAGCACATGGTACAGGCCGTTATACTCCCGGCTCCGCTCCAGTGCGATCACGTCCCTGGGCTCAGAGACCACACAGATGACGCGCTTGTCCCGCTTGGGGGAAGCGCAGATGGGACAGACCTCCTGGTCCGTCAGATTCTGGCATTTTTCGCAGCGTCGTACCCGACGCTTGGCCTCGGTGATGGCCGACGCGAAGGCCTCCGCCTCCTGATCGGACAGGCGGAGGAAATAGAAAGCCATGCGCTGGGCAGATTTGCTCCCCACGCCGGGGAGCTTGCTCAGCTGTTCCACAAGGCGCTCGAAAGGCGCGGGATAGAGGCTCATGTTCTGTCTCCCCGAAGCTCCCGGATCCGGGCAGCCCGATCCGGCGCGCCGAAAACGTCGCTCCCCGCCACCAGCACCTCCGCCCCTGCGGCGGCAGCCAGAGCGGCGGTCATGGGGTTCACGCCCCCGTCCACCTCCAGAAGGCAGCTGATGCCCAGGCCCTCGGCACAGTCCCGAAGCCTGCCCAGCTTGGGAAGTATGTCCGCCATGAACTTCTGACCGCCGAAGCCGGGTTCAACGGTCATGACCAGGATCATGTCCGCTTCCTCCAGATAAGGCAGAGCGGCGTCCCAGGGGGTGGCGGGCTTCAGCGCCAGTCCCGCTTTCCTGCCCAGCCGCCGGATCTCCCGAAGGGCTGCATGGATGCTCTCCTCCGTGTCCGCCTCCAGGTGGATGCAGATCAGATCCGCCCCCGCCTCGCTGAAGGCGGAAACATACCGGCCCGGCCGGTCGATCATCAGATGCACGTCCAGGAACATGTCCGTATACTTCCGCAGGGATTTCAGCACCGGCACGCCCACGGAGATATTGGGTACGAAAATCCCGTCCATCACGTCGAAATGGAGCCAGTCCGCCCCGCCGGCGCGGACGCTGTCCACCTCCGCCCCCAGGCGGGCGAAATCTGCGGAAAGGATGGAAGGAGCGATCTTGATCATGGCGAAACTCCCCGTTCTCCCGGGCCGGAACGGCGCTCCGGCGGCGGGCATAGGTATGGTATGGGCGAGGCTGCGTCGGGTCCCGCCCTTCAGATAGGGGCTGTGCCATCCAGGCACAGCCTCAGCGTGTCGGCAAAGTCTTGTTGACACGCTGAAGCAAGTTTTTCGAACATGGAATAAGGAAAAGATTGTTCGAAAAACTTATGATTGAACGCGAAAGACACCCCCGATGGGTTTCTTTCACACTTTCTTTCCGGTATCGTGCCGTTTTCGGGTTTGTCTCCAGTCTGTGGCTGTGCCATCCGGGCATGGCCTCAGTTTATCTGTTCCCGACAGGTGAAGCATTGTACACCCGTCTGATCCGGTTTGCAAGCAAAATCGGTTCACACTTCCGCCCAGGCCGCCCGGAAGCCGATATCCGGGTAGATGAAAGCCCGGGTCTCCCGCAGATACAGCTCCCAGATGCCGCCGAAGGCGCCGTCGAACCAGCTTCCGCCCCGGGCAGCCGTCCGCTCCCCGTAATTCCGCAGGAAGAAGACGCTGGAATCCTGATACCCGTCGGGCAGGGGCATGGCCCCCAGCCGATAAAGCAGAGGCGGCACCTCCACCCCCTCCGCCGGGGCCAGGGTCTTGAAAAAGCACCAGCCGTAAGCCCGATGGGCCGTGTCCGCTTCGTTCCCCGTGTAGTTGGGAAATTCCATCCTGGTATTCAGCCGGTAGCCTCCCCGGATCCCCACGTCCTCCGGGGAATCCGTCCCCGGGACGGTACCGTCGTACTTCAGTGTGCCGGGGGTCCCGGGCGGCACGAAGCTCCCGTCCTGGAGGACCGCCCGCCAAAGGGGGCTTTCCGGACCCTCGTCCACGTTCATGGCGCTGTCATTATCCGGGATGAACTGGAGCTCCCCATCCACGGTGCGGAAACCGGATACCCAGTCCCAGACGTTCCCCGCCAGATCGGATACACCCCATGGGCCGCCGTCATGGTTCCACCGGTCCGGCCCGGTGCCGGTGAGGGTGCGCATCTCCTCCTCCAGTCCCCGGCCCCGGCGCTGGATGGACAGGACGCCCCGGTCCCAGGGACGGTCCGGTTCTCCGCCGAAGGAGGCGTTTCCCCGGGGGACGGTGCCGTTCTTAACGCTCCAGTGCATGAGTGCGCACCACTCCGCGTTGGTCAGGAGATGCCAGCCCCTCCCCTTGGCGGCGCAGGCTTCCCGGGCCTCGTCAATGGTCAGGGTATGGGCGGGATCCCGGCCGGGCAGACTGTACCCCCGGCCGTATTCGATCACGTTCATGTACTTGCTGATATAGATGCTGTCCAGCACCTTTCCCCCTGCCACGAAGGCGGAGCAGGGCTCCTTCGGCGCGCCCTCCAGCACATCCGACCACAGGAACATGGGGATACGCACCATGACGGAGGGACGGCCGAGATCGTCGAAGAGCAGGGTGTTCTTTCCCCCGGAGGCAGCCTCCAGAGCGAATCGGGCGGGTTCATACCGTTCCCGCACCGCCGCCGGATCCTCCTCCGGAAGGGTCACCGGTTCCGGCTCCCCCACCTTCTTCAGCACGGGGAACCCGATATCGTCCTTCACGCCGGTTTTGATGATCTCCATTTTATCTCCTCCCGGTCAGAATTCCGTTCGGCCGATCAGATCGTTCTGCAGGCCTTCGCTCAGTTCCACAAAGTAGGCGCTGTATCCGGCGATGCGCACCAGCAGGCCCTGATAATCCTCCGGCTTCCGCTGGGCCGCCTGGAGGGTCTCCTTGCCTACGATGGAGAACTGGCTCTGCATACCGCCGTTTTCGAAGTAGATCTTCATCAGATCCATGAGCTTTTCCCGGCCCTCGTCCCCCGCCACGGTGCCGGGGGAGAATTTCCAGTTGAGGATGATGCCGTTGCCGATGCGGCTCTGGTCCATCTTCGCCACGCTGTTGGCCACCGCGGTGGGACCGCTGAGATCATGGCTGCCGAAGCGGGTATGCACCGGACCCATGCAGTCCGACACGGGCTCATAGGCACGCCGGCCGTCCGGCGTGGCGGCGTCCACGCTGCCGTGCATCACGTTGTTGGTCACGCTGAATACCCCGGGCATGTACTCCCCGCCGTGTGGGGTGGGCCGGTGCTCCACATTTGCGCAGTATTCCCCGATCACCAGCTTTGCCAGTTCGTCGGCAAAGGGATCGTCGTTGCCGTAATGATGGACCTTCGGCCCGTTCACATAGGCGTACAGGGTCTCGTACCCCGCCCAGTCCGCCTTCAGGGCTGCCAGCAGCTCCGCGCCGGTGACCCGTTTCTCCTCGAAAACCAGCTGTTTGATGGCGCTGAGGCTGTCCGCCGTGGTGCCCAGGCCCACCGCCTGGGGGCCGCTGTGGTTATACCTGGCACCGCCGGCGGTGATGTCCGTCCCCCGGGCGATACAGTCGTCCATGAGCAGGGAAAGGTAGGGCAGGGGCTTCAGCCGCTGCTGTGCCAGATCCATTTTGTTGATGCAGCTGATCATCAGATCGCACCAGTATTTCATCTGTGCCCTGAAGGAGGCGATCACCTCGTCAAAGCTCTTGGCCGTGGCCAGGCTGCCCGTATCCGGCCCCAGGCCGGCGCATGCCGCATGATAGGGGCAGGCTTCGGAACAGTCGATGCACCGGCCGCCGTTGATGGCCAGCTGAAGCACCTTGGCCAGGTTGAAGGAGCCGGAATCGTGCATGCCGTAGGTCTTTCCCGGCACGCAGGGCTCCACGCAGCCCACGCCCACGTAGTTCCGGGCTTCCTCCAGGGGCTTCCCATAGTTCATCAGGGCCCGGATCATCATATCGTCGTTGAAGATCTTGGGTTCCCCGGTTCCGATGCGGATGACGTTGAAGGTCTTTTCCCAGAAGGCGCGGGGGTTCTTTTTGTTCAGGCGCACGCCCATCCAGGGATTGGGGATGCGGGTGTGGGCATGGGCGTCCAGCACCATGTAGCTCAGGTCGTTCACCGCATCGTTCCCCTCCGCGTCGATGCCGCCCACGTCCAGGGCGGTGCCGCCCATGATGGTGCCGCTGGAGAAGATGATGGCGCTGGTATCCCGGATCTTGCGCAGCTCATGCATCTTGATGAAGCTGAGCTCGATGAGCTCCTGCATCTGCTCCCGGGTGAGGGTGCCCGCCGCGATATCCCGCTCATAGAAGGGACGGAAGATCTGGTCGAAGCGGCCGTAGGTGACGCTGTGGCCGTTGGACTCGATGATGATCATATTGGTGGCCAGATGCCAGAGCTGGATAGCCTCCCAGAAATCCCGGGGCGGCTCCTCCGCCACCCACAGGCAGTTGGAGGAGATGCGCTCCAGTTCCCTTCTGCGCACCGGATCCTGCTCCGCAGCCGCCATGCGCGCCGCCAGCTCCCCGTACCGGCGGAAATAGGTGCATGCCCCATCCAGAGCCGCGTCCTCCGCCAGGTAGAAATCCCGCTTCCGGGCGTCCTCCGCCCGGGAGGTATCCAGGGCGGCCAGATGCTCCCGCACCTCCCGCCGCAGGCCCTTCCAGCCCACCCGCAGGAGCTTGTCATAGTCCGCACACACGTGGCCAACGCCGGCATAGACGAACAGCCCGTCCAGCACCACGCCCTTGCCCAGGTGGTTGCCCTGCTTCTCTTTGTCCGTATAGGAGGCGATGATGGCCTCGGACACGGTCTTCCCCTTCCAGAAGGGCTGGAGCACATCGAACACCGTGCGCTTCACCCGGTCCGAAACCACATACCGGTCGTTCTTCCGATCCTCCATGGGCCTGTAGAGGAATTCGTCCGCCAGCCAATCCACGCTGAATTCCGGGTACAGAGGAGCGCTGCAGGGCTTCGCCGCCAGTTCTCCCACAATGAGTTCCTCCGGCCAGATATGGATATCCACCCGCTCATACAGCTCCCGCAGGGTCAGGGCCCAGCGGAGGGCGGGGGAA
>JAFZVM010000085.1 GCA_017617795.1 Oscillospiraceae bacterium | reverse complement strand
GCATGGTCGCCGGGAGGGCCGGGCTCCACCCGCTGAAGGTATAGCCGGTCTTCGTCGGCGCCGCAGGAGCCGTTACGGCTGTGCCGTAATCAGCTGTGATAGGAGCAATCTCGCTGCCCCCAGCTGTATCGAAGGTGATGGTGTACCGGTTGATCTTCCATTTCGCTGTGATGGTGAGATCCTCCGCCGGCATCGTCTCGGGGATGGCCTTGTCCCACCCGTCGAAGGTATACCCGGTCCGCGTGGGTGCGGCAGGGGCCGTTACCGGCGCGCCGTAGTCCGCCGTGATGGGAGCGACTGCGCTGCCCCCCGCTGTATCGAAGGTGAGGGTGTACTGATTGATCGTCCACTGGGCCGTCACCGTCATATTCTCCGCCGGCATGGTCGCCGGGAGGGCCGGGCTCCACCCGCTGAAGGTATAGCCGGTCTTCGTCGGCGCCGCAGGAGCCGTTACGGCTGTGCCGTAATCAGCTGTGATAGGAGCAATCTCGCTGCCCCCAGCTGTATCAAAGGTAATGGTATGCTGATCGACCTTCCACTGAGCATAGAGCACAGTGTTTTCCGTCAAATTGACTTTGGCCTTGTCCGTATAAGCCGTACCGCTTCCGTCTGCTTTCGTATTCCAGCCGACAAAGGTATAGCCTGTGCGGGTGAACCCGTTCTTCGGCAGCGTCGCTTCTTCGCCCATCGTCACGGGTTGGGCTTCCATCTCTCCGGTCCCGCCATTTGCGTTGAAGGTCACGGTCCCGGATACTTTGACGATGATGGTCAGATCGCCTGTGACTTTTGTGATCCGGTATCCGTTTTCGATCCCGGCGTCTTCCAGGGTTTTCAATTTGTTGTATGAGCCCTCAGGTTCGGCAGTAACGCTTTCCAGCGTATATCCGGACAGCAGGTTCACGACGAAATTGACCTGTCCGTCCCCAGAGCAGTCGATCAGGCCGGTGTCGCCGTTCCGGGGATGTGCCAGCTGGGCATTCTCCATGCATGGTCCAGTAGTATCCTTGGTCTCGTATACAGTCACCGAGGCCCCGCCCGCGCAGGAAATGCTAACGTTGAGGAGCGTCTGTCCGCATACGGTGCATGCCCCGTCCTGATAATTGTGGGCGATGATCGGAGTGTAGTCGTCCACATAGCTTTCGCCACAGTATTTGCAGGTATAGGTGGTATACCCCTTGGCTGTACAGGTGGGCGGCGTCACCACTGCGTCATATTCATGCACGCAGACATAGTTCTCATCATAATACGTGTTGTAGAACCACAGGGAGCGTGCATGGATATAGGTCTTCAGATTCGCGGCATAGTTGGCCCAGTCGGTCTTGGAGTTTGTGGTGGCCAGATAGGTCTGTCTGTACTCTCCTGAGCCCAGGGTGGTTGCGCTTGAATACTTGTGAACGTTCTTATAGGTCCCGCTGATATCGTTGACTTTGATATGGTTCATTCTGGCGGAATCCGCAATGTCGCTGATCATCTGTGCGACGTCATTCTCCAGATTATCGAAGGCCGAACGATACTTATTGTACTGGCGGTTGACTTCTTCCACAAAGTCCGCATGCTTGCTGATCGTTTTATAGATTGAGGTTTTGTATTCGGAACCGTAGTTCCTATAATTAGAGATATTTGCAATAAAATACCCTTCAGCGCTTCTGCGGTCCCCGTTTCTGCGATCGTCCGCATTGCCAAGGTAGCTGTTTTGACAAGTAGAACCCATGGCGTTGTCCAGATCCCACATCGGACCGGCGATCAGTTTAA
This sequence comes from Oscillospiraceae bacterium, assembly GCA_017617795.1. Taxonomy (GTDB): domain Bacteria; phylum Bacillota; class Clostridia; order Oscillospirales; family Oscillospiraceae; genus UBA1774. Next base: position 30,610 of record JAFZVM010000085.1, on the reverse strand, counting down.
ATTCGTCCGAAGTCCCGTCCCGGTGGAATAAGATGCTTCCGGCACAAACATCGTAACTCTTGGCGTACTCATGCATCAGGTACATCTTGGCAAAGCTTTCGATATCGATATAATCCGTATAGTACTTGCCTTTGGAATTGTATCCATCATCGGAACGGATGGCGTCCCAGGCGTCCTGGAGCCATTTTTGAATTTCCGCAGCTTTTGCAGACAAATTTTCGGGACTCTCATCAGTTTCGCCTGCTTCGTTCTGGCCGAGCAGGTTATCCCCCATTTTCTTGACGGTGATGTAATTATAGCTCGAAGTCCATGTCGAACTCTCAACATGTGAAACCAGTCCTTCAAGAGAGAACTGGGGATCTCCCCCATTGGCAACGGAAGGTTCTTTATAGTTGTCCTGCTCGATCATAAAACCGTTTTTCGTGACGAAAGAATCGGTCTTGGGCGTGACGGTATAGCATCCCTGATATTCGCCGTTCATCCATACGTCCGCGGAGGTGGTATCCTGACCGATGCCGAGCTCATAAGCAAGATGGTAGCCGGAACGGTTGCTCAGCAGACTGTGATCGGTGATCTCAGCCAGGAAGGACCATTTTTTGGTCTTCTCGGAATTGATGCCGGGGAAATTGATCTTTTTTCCCAGCGTGATATTATAAGGTTTTTTATCTTCCGAACCTGTCCACGTAGCGTTGCCGCGGCCCTTCATCTTCGTCAACTCATACTGTACGCCGTTGATAAAAATCGTGCCGGAGCATACGGTGTTATGGTTTATGTCGTTATCCATGGCCGCAATGGTTCCGAGGCTTTCATTAATCTCAATAAACACGCTCTGCACATTGGGTGACCCCTGGTAGACGACGATCTTGAGGGAAGCCAGCGACTGATTCCCGTTTTTGAAATCGTAGGTCGTCTCTGTCCCCACCTGCGGAAGAGGACAGGCTCCGCTTTCATAGGGCGTACCGTTGATCGTCACCGTCGCCCCGCCATCCCAGGAGAGGAAACAGTTCGCCGGAACCGCATTGCCGGGAAGGTATACCTGATAAGTATACGTCGTACTTGTACTCCCGGTCTTCATCTTGAATACGTCGATTCGGGCCGGGATCCCGTTCGTATCCGACGGTTCCACCCACAGTTGCGTCGGGGCGTCTGCCGCCGACGCCGTGAAGGGCATCAGCTGCAGCGCAAAAACAAGGATCAATGCAATGATCAAGATCTTTTTCATCTTGCTTCCTCCCATTTCTTCCTTTCCTCGGGTCTCTCCCGCCCGAGTCGGTGACCGGGCATATTTCTCCCGGATAACTCCAAAACACCATGTTAATTATATATTGCATTCTTGCATAATTCAATACTCTTCTGCGCGGCAGCGGAGGTGACGCCGTGCGTCCGCCTCAAAAGCGCGAAAAAAGCGGGAGCAGAATCTTCTCCGCTCCCGCCGTATCGAATGTTTTCTCTCCGTTCAGCGCCGATCTCATTTCATTGCCGCCAGGCGTTCCCTGCGCCGCCGGCAGTCGTTTTCCAGGCTGCAGCCTCCGCACTCGGTGCAGCCAGGCTGTTTGCGGAAATCCAGGCCGTATTTCATCAGCAGGCCGCCCAGGTGCTCCCCCATCTCCAGCAGGTCCTCCGGTCTGCAGCGCTCCAGGCCGTGATAGACGCAGTCGTCCATGGGGCGGAAGGGCATGACGGTGGGGAAAACCCCCTCGGAGGCGATCACCTCGCACTCCCGCATGATGTCCTCCTTGGGCTGGATCCCGCCGATGAGCACGCTGGAGACCATCCCCCAGCCGAAGACCTTCACGGCCTCCCGGAAGGCCTCGTGATAATGCTCATAGGAGATACGGCTCTTGCCCGGGCAGATCTTCTTCCGCAGTTCCGGATCCGCCACCTCCAGATTCATGATCGCCACGTTGACCCCGGCCTCCTTCATCTCTTCCAGAAGGCGCAGATCGGTGGGCGGCGCGAATTCCGCGGTGATGCTCACGTCGCTGAAATCCCGGATCTTCCGGGCCAGATCGATCCAGTACCGGACCATGCTGTCCGGATCCCCGTAGGTCCCGCCGCTGAAGTTCAGGGCAAGCTCCCCGGGCGTCCGGGCCAGCAGCAGTTTCAGACCCCGGCTCAGCTCCCCGGTATCCACGGGCTTCTCCGCCTCCGGCTGCAGGGAGCAGAATCGGCATTTCAGCTCCGGGGTGTCATAGCAGCAGTTTGTACTGGGCCAGATGTTGACGCAGGTGGGGCTGTGCAGCTGCGCCAGGTCGTCCACCACCGTACCCGTATGGGGAAGATTGGGGTAAAACCGGATGGGCGCGTCCCAGCCGCCGCCCACGAGGCGGTAGCTCCCCTCCCGGTGGACGATCTGATAGGGAGAGCCCGCCGCAAACGCTTCCGATACGCTGACGTTGATGTTGGCGTCTGCCAGGCGGAAGTTCACCGCATGGACGTAGCCCTTGTCAAAGAAGCGGGGGTATTCCGCCGCCAGCAGCGCCGCCGCTTCCTTCTCCACCTTTGCGCCGAGGCACAGCAGCTCGGCTTTCAGCTGAATGATATCCTTTTTCATGGCCGCTCCTTGTGTCATGGATCTCCGCCTGACCTCCGTCCGCCGCCCCCCTCCGGGGGACATATGCCGGGATATGCCCGACAACAGCATGATACCACATCTTCCCGCCGCCGCACAATACCCTATCTGATCGGTTGGTTATCTGTGAAGCCGCCGGGACCCTCCAGAATATTCAGGCGTTCGTATTTTACCTCTTGCTTTTTTCTGAGAAAATAGATAATATGATCGTAAATGTCCATTATTTTAATAGGAGGATAACCATGTTCGATTACAAAGGTAAAGTCGTCGCCATCACCGGTGCTTCTTCCGGTCTTGGCAAGCAGATGGCCGAGGGTTACGCCCAGTGCGGCGCCGATCTCGTTCTGCTGGCCCGGAGAGCCGACCGGCTGGAAGCCAGCGCCAAGGAGTGGAGCGCAAAGTACGGTGTGGAAGTTCTGCCCGTGGCCTGCGATGTAACCAGCACCGAGTCCATCACCAACGCCATCAACGCCATCGACGCCAAGTTCGGTCACCTGGAAGTGATCATGAACGACGCGGGCGGCGAGCGCGGCACCGGCACCGCTCTGGTGGACTACAAGAAGGAAGACTGGGAGTTCACCCTGAACCTGGACCTGACCTCCGTGTTCGAGGTCACCAAGATCTTCGCCGGCTATATGAAGAAGAACATCGAGGCTGGCAAGCAGACCTATGGCCGCGTCATCAATATCGCCTCCATCTACGGCCTGGTGGGCAACACCGCCATCCCCACCATCGCCTACCACGCCACCAAGGGCGCTGTGGTCAACTTCACCCGCGGCGCCGCCGCGGAGCTGGCCAAGTTCGGCATCACCGTCAACGCCATCTGCCCGGGCTACTTCTACACCGAGCTGACTACCGAGACCCTGGATACCGAGTATTTCCAGAACTTCGCCAAGCAGTCCGTCCCCATGGGCCGTTACGGCAAGGGCGGCGAGCTGAATCCCGCTGCCGTGTTCCTGGGCGCGGAGGAATCCAGCTACGTGACCGGTCAGATCATCGCCGTGGACGGCGGCTACACATGCATCTGATCGTCCGATCCATTCGATCCCATAAACAGTCCCCGGCGCGTTCGCGCCGGGGACTCTTGCTATATACGGATCATTTAGTCTGGATCACACATCCACGCCGCCGTCCACGCGGATCAGCTGGCCGTCCACGAAGGAGGAGTCGGTGGTGGCCAGGAACAGGGCCACGGAGGCGATCTCGCTGCCCTCGCCCAGGCGGTGCAGGCAGGTGCGGTCGATCATGGGCTGGAACACGTCCTCGCCGCCCACGGAGGCCAGCATGGCGGTCTTGATGGCGCCCGGGCAGATGCCGTTCACGTGGATGGTGGGAGCCAGCTCGTTGGCCATGGCCTTGGTGAGGCCCACCATGGCGTGCTTGCTGGTGACGTAGGCCACGAAGCCCCAGTGGGCAGCCCAGCCCACGATGGAGGCCACGTTGATGATGTGTCCGTCGCCCTTGGCCTGCATGACGGGGGCCACCTTCTGGCTGAGCATCAGCGCGCTGGTGACGTTGATGTAGATGTCGTCCATGAATTCCTTCTCGGTGATGGTGGCGAACTGGGCCAGGGAAAGCATGCCGGCGTTGTTCATCAGGATGTCCACGGTGCCGTAGGCTTCCATGGTCTTGTCGAACACGGTCTGGGCGAAGGTGCTTTCGCTGGCGTCGGCGATGACGTAGATGGCCTCGCCGCCCTCGGCCTTGATCTTGTCCACAACGGCCTGAGCCCGCTCCGCATTGCGGCCGGTGACGACGACCTTGGCGCCTTCCTTGGCGAAGAGATACGCGGTCTCTCTGCCCATGCCGGAAGTGGAACCGGTGATGATGGCTACTTTCCCATCGAGCTTACCCATGATTCTGTTTCCTCCTGTCATATTTGCTGTTGCGGCGCCGGGTCCTGTGCCTGCGCCGCCGATTATCGGCTTGCCTGTTGTAGGATACCGGAATCCGGGAGAGAAAGCAATCGGCAAAATCCCGGTTTTTCCAGCGGGGAAGCGAAAGACTGTAGGCAAACTGCCACCCATCTGGTACAATACCCGGGAGGGGAGGCATGAACCATGGAATTTATCCGGGATGGAAACGCCCTCGTCTGCCGCCGTCTGGGAGAGACCCTGCGCCTGGAGCCCTGGGGCCGGGACGCCCTGCGGGTGCGGGCTACCATGGGCGAGGACTTTGATCCGGAGCCCCGGGCGCTGACGGAGCCCCCGGAGACGGCGGACAGCCGCCTGGTGATCGGGGAAAACGGGGCTTCGGTCACCTGCGGCAGCCTGCGGGCGGAGGTGAACCTCTTCGGCGTCATCTCCTTCTATCGGGGAGAAAAGCTCCTGCTCCGGGAGTTTTACCGGAACTACGACGGCACGTATTCCCGGGAGAGCCGCTGTCTCAAGCTGGTGAGCCGGGAATGGAAGGGCGTCATCGGGGGCGGAGAGCACCGTCTCACCGTGCGCTTCGAAAGCTGCGACGGGGAAAAGCTCTACGGCATGGGACAGTATCAGCAGCCCGGGCTGGACCTGAAGGGCTGCGTGCTGGAGCTGGCCCAGCGGAACAGCCAGATCACGGTCCCCTTTCTGGTGAGCAGCCGGGGGTACGGCTTTCTGTGGAACAACCCCGCGGTGGGCGAGGCGAAGTTCGCCAAAAACCGGACGGAGTGGACCGCCGCCTCCACCCGTCAGATGGATTACTGGATCGCCGCCGGGGATGCTCCCCGGGAGATCCTGGAGAAATATACCGCCGTCACAGGACGGGCCCCGGCTTTTCCCGACCGTCTTCTGGGCCTCTGGCAGTGCAAGCTCCGGTACCGGACTCAGGAGGAGGTGCTGGAGGTGGCCCGGAAATACCGGGAGGAGGGCATCCCCCTGGACATGATCGTCATCGATTATTTTCACTGGACGGTGCAGGGGGACTGGAAATTCGATCCCCGGTACTGGCCCGATCCGGCCGCCATGATCCGGGAGCTCCATGAGATGGGCGTCAGGGTGATGGTCTCCGTCTGGCCCACCGTGGATCGGCGGAGCGAGAATTTCGCCCCCATGTGGGAAAAGGGACTGCTCATGCGTACGGAGCGGGGGGCCGCCCAGACCTACGACTATCAGGGGGACTGCGTCACGGCGGATTTCTTCCGCCCGGAGACCCGGGAGTATGTGTGGGACGTCTGCAGGCGGAATTACCGGGACCTGGGGGTGGATTCCTTCTGGCTGGACAACGCCGAGCCGGACCTGGGGGTATACGATTTTGACCATTACCGGTATGCCGGGGGCAGCGCTCTCAGCTGCTCCGCCATCTATCCCCAGCTTTTCAGCCGGACCTTTTATGAACCCATGGGCCCCGGGGCGGTGAACCTGATCCGCAGCTGCTGGGCCGGGAGCCAGAAATACGGGAACGTGGTGTGGTCCGGGGACGTGCCCAGCACCTTCGAGGCCTTCCGGGATCAGCTCACCGCAGGGCTGAACATGGGTCTGGCGGGGATCCCCTGGTGGACCACGGATATCGGCGGCTTCATGACGGACGACGTGCAGGATCCTCTGTTCCGGCAGCTGCTGATCCGCTGGTTCCAGTTCGCCGTATATTCTCCGGTGCTGCGGATGCACGGGGACCGGGGCCCCCACGATATTCCGCCCCTGGACGACCGGGACCGGGGCGGCGGCTATCTCCCCACAGGACGGCCCAACGAGCTCTGGAGCTACGGGGAGGAGACCTATGCCATCCTCCGCCGGTGGACGGAGCGGCGGCTGGCACTGAAGCCCTATCTGCGGGAGCTGTACCGGGAGGCTTCGGAGACCGGCGCTCCCCTGCTGCGGACTATGTTCTTTGAGTTTCCGGAGGATCCCCGGTGCTGGGAAACGGAGGATCAGTATATGTTCGGCAGCCGGTATCTGGTGGCCCCCATCCTGGAGGCGGACGCCTTTTCCCGGGAGGTCTGCCTTCCCGCCGGGACCTGGACCCTGCTCTCCACCGGGGAGACCTATGACGGGGGGAAAACCGTCACCGTCCCCGCCCCGCTGGAGGAGATGCCCGTATTTGAGAAACAAAATTGATTCCCCTGCGCCTTTATGCTATGATGGACGAGAGAATGAAGGGAGGTCCGGGATATGGCCGTCAGTCTGGTAAAGTGTTCCCAATGCGGGAAGGTCTTCGATCCCGTCGCCGAGCACTGCCTGCATGACCGGAACACCAACGCCTATACCTGCGCAGACTGTCTCGGTCAGGCCCCGCCGCCCCGGTCCCGGAGCGTCTTCCCCGCCCCCGCGGCGGCCTCCGCCGATTCCGGGAAAAAGCCCAGGAGCAGGACCGGCTCCGTGCTGCGCATCCTCTTCGGCATCCTGTTTATCCTCGCCGCCTTCAACTCCGTAAACGACGGGGACAACATCTGGTTCACCTGCTTCGTCATCGGCGCGGCCCTGCTCATCTGGCAGTTCTGGCCGCAGCTCAGACAGCTCCTTCGGAAAAAGCAGACGGAGGTCCGGGTACAGCGGGAGGCGGAAGCCCGGGAGGCCCGGGAGGCGAACCGGCAGAAGATCTGCTCCCACTGCGGCGCCGTCGGTACCGGCACCGTGTGCGAATACTGCGGCATGCCTTTTGACGAATGATCCGGCTTTTTCCTCAGCGGGAGGGCGAATTGCCCTCCCGCGCAGTGTTTTTTCTTGGACACAGCCCGGGATCCATGCTATAATAGATTGTTTTCAAACCGGTTTTTCAGGAGGGATGAAGGTGCCGAATATCCGTACGGTCACGCCGGAGGAGCTGGCGAGGCAGCGGGAGATCATGGCGGAGACGGCGGAGCACAACGCCGCCCTGCCCGCGCCGCCTCTGGCCTTTGTGGATACCTACGGCTGCCAGCAGAACGAGGCGGACAGCGAGCGTCTCCGGGGCATGCTCCGGGATATGGGCTGGGGCTTTACGGACCGGGAGGAGGAGGCGGACCTCATCCTCCTGAACACCTGCGCCGTCCGGGGCCATGCGGAGCTGCGGGTCCTGGGGAACGTGGGCGCTCTGAGCCACACCAAGCGGGCCAAGCCCGGCCAGCGCCTCGCCCTCTGCGGCTGCATGGTGCAGCAGCCCCATATGCGGGAAAAGCTGAAGGCTTCCTATCCCTACGTGGACCTGGTCTTCGGTCCCCACGAGATCTGGCGGCTTCCGGAGCTGCTGCAGAAGCTCTATACCCCCCACCGGGGCCGGATCTACGAGGCCCGGGACATCGACGGGGAGCGTTATGAGGGGCTGCCAGTGCTCCATACCCCCGGCGTGCGGGCCTGGCTCCCCATCATGTACGGCTGCAACAATTTCTGCTCCTACTGCATCGTCCCCTATGTCCGGGGCCGGGAGCGGAGCCGGGAGGCGGAGGATGTGATCCGGGAGGCCCGGGAGCTGATCGCCCAGGGCTACCGGGAGATCTATCTCCTGGGCCAGAACGTGAACTCCTACGGAAAGGACCTGGGGAGCAGTCTGGATTTCTCCGATCTCCTGCGGGAGCTGAACGCCCTGGAGGGGGACTTTGTCCTGCGCTTCATGACCAGCCATCCCAAGGACGCCTCGGAGAAGCTCTTCGATACCATGGCGGCTTGCCCCAAGGTGGAGCGTCATATCCACCTTCCCTTCCAGGCGGGGAACGATCGGGTGCTGAAGGCCATGAACCGGGGCTACACCGCCGAAGCCTACCGGCGGAAGGTGGAGTATGCCCGCTCCCTCATGCCGGATATCGCCATTACCAGCGACGTGATCGTGGGTTTCCCCGGGGAAACGGAGGAGGAATTCCGGGATACCCTTTCCCTGGTGGAGGAGATCCGCTTCGATATGCTTTTCACCTTTTTGTATTCCCCCCGGGTGGGCACCCCCGCCGCGGCCATGCCGGATCCCTTCGGCAAGGCGGAAAAGCAGGCCCGCTTCGACGCCCTTCTGGCCCTGCAGGAGGGGATCTCCCGGGAGACCCAGGCCGCCCACATCGGGAACGTCTACCGCATCCTGGTGGACGGAAAGGGAGACAAGCCCGGACGGCTCACCGCCCGGAGCCTACACAACCGCCTCATCCATCTGGAGGGGCCGGAGGACCTGATCGGCACCTTCCAGGATGCCCGGATCACCGCCGCCGCCACCTGGAACCTGACGGCGGAGCCCCTGAAGGGAGAGTGGAACCATGGCTGAAGGCACCCCCATGATGAAGCAGTACCACCGGATCAAGGACAGCCTGCCGGACTGCATCCTTTTCTTCCGGCTGGGGGACTTCTATGAGATGTTCAACGAGGATGCGGTCACAGCGGCGAAGGAGCTGGATCTGGCCCTCACCACCCGGGACCGCACCCGCCCTGCGGAGGAGCAGACCCCCATGTGCGGCGTGCCCTACCACGCCTATGAGACCTACGTGGCGAAGCTCCTGAGCAAGGGGTACAAGGTGGCCATCTGCGAGCAGATGGAAGACCCGGCCCTGGCCAAGGGCCTGGTGGACCGGGACGTGCTGCGGATCATCACCCCCGGCACGGTGATGGAGCAGTCCATGCTGGAGGAGAAGCGGGCCAACTACGTGAGCACCGTGTACCTGACGGAGGACTGCGGCGTCTGCTGCTTCGCGGATATCTCCACCGGGGAATTCCTGGCTGCGGAATTCCGGGGGGAAAACGCCTCCGCACACCTGGTGAACGAGCTGGTTCGCTATTCCCCCGCCGAAGTGCTGCTGAACGAAGCCGCGGCGGCGGACCGGGAGCTGCGCCTTCTGCTCACCAAGCGGCTCCGGTGCATGTGCCAGACGGGGGACGATTTCGGCACGGAGGAGAGCGACGCCTGGTTCACCACCCATTTTGGGGATACTCCGGCGGGCCCGGAAGTGCGGATCGCCGCGGGGGCCCTGCTGAGCTACCTCCACCGGACCCAGAAAACGGAGCTGGGCTACATCAGCGAGCTCACCTGCTATACGGACGGCCACTTCATGGAGCTGGACTGGCAGACCCGCCGGAACCTGGAGCTGACGGAGACCCTCCGGGACCGGGAGCGGAAGGGCAGCCTGCTCTGGGTGCTGGACAAGACCCGCACCAGCATGGGTTCCCGTCTTCTGCGCTCCTGGCTGGAGAAGCCCCTTCTCTCCCCCGCCCTCATCAAACGGCGGCTGAACGCCGTCTCCGAGCTGGTGGACGATACCGCCGCCCGGGGAGAGCTGCGGGAGGCCCTGGGAAAGGTGGAGGATATGGAGCGGCTCATCGGCCGGGTGGTGTACGGCAGCGCCAACAGCCGGGATCTCAGCGCCCTGGCCGCCTCCGCCGCCCTGCTGCCGGAGCTGAAAGCTCTTCTGGAGCCCATGAAATGCAGCCTTCTGCGGAAAATCGGGGGGATGGACCCTCTCACGGAGCTGCGGGACAAGGTCTCCGCCATGCTGGGGGACGATCTTCCCCTCACCGTACGGGAGGGCGGCATGATCCGCCCGGGTTACGACCCGGAGGTGGACCGGCTGCGCAGCCTTTCGGAAAACGCCAAGGCCGCCGTGGCCGGGGTGGAGGCGGCGGAGCGGGAGCGCACGGGCATCCGGAAGCTGAAGATCGGGTACAACAAGGTCTTCGGCTATTACATTGAGATCCCCCGGAGCCAGAGCGAGGAGGTCCCGGAGCACTATATCCGCAAGCAGACCCTGGTGAACGGCGAGCGGTTCATCACCCAGGAGCTGAAGGATCTGGAGAGCCAGCTCCTCACCGCCCACGACCGGCTCTGCGCCCTGGAATACAGCCTGTTCCGGGAGCTGATGGATTCCGTGGCCGCCCAGGCCCCGGTGATCCGTCAGACAGCGGAGGACGTGGCCGCCCTGGACGCTCTCTGCTCCCTGGGAGAGGTGGCGGCGAAGAACGATTACTGCATGCCGGAGGTGGATGTTTCCGGCGTGATCGACATCCGGGACGGACGCCACCCCGTGGTGGAACAGACCCAGACGGAGGCGCTGTTCGTTCCCAACGATACCCGGCTGGATACGGCAAAGGAGCGGGCCCTCATCCTCACCGGCCCCAATATGGCGGGCAAGTCCACCTACCTGCGGCAGACGGCCCTCATCGTGCTCATGGCCCAGATCGGCTCCTTCGTCCCCGCCCGCAGCGCCCGCATCGGCATCACGGACCGGATCTTCACCCGCATCGGCGCCTCGGACGATCTGGCCGCCGGCCAGTCCACCTTCATGGTGGAGATGACGGAGGTCTCCCAGATCCTGCGCAGCGCCACCGCCGGGAGCCTGCTGATCCTGGACGAGATCGGCCGGGGCACCTCCACCTACGACGGGATGGCCATCGCCCGGGCGGTTCTGGAATACTGCGCCGATCCCAGAAAGCTGGGGGCCAGGACCATGTTCGCCACCCACTACCATGAGCTCACGGAGCTGGAGAAGACCCTCCCCGGGGTGGTGAACCTCTCCGCCGCGGTGAAGAAGCGGGGAGAGGACGTGGTCTTCCTTCGGCGCATCGTCCCCGGCGGGGCGGACCGGAGCTACGGCATCGAGGTGGCGAAGCTGGCGGGGGTCCCGGCGGAGGTGATCCGCCGCGCCCGGGTGGTGCTGAAGGAGCTGGAGCGGAGCGCCGTGAACGCCGCCCGGGACCTTTCCGGGATCCAGGACGCCGCGGAGGACGACGCGGAGCAGATGGGGCTTCCGGACCTGGGGGCGGAAAAAGTGCTGGACAGGCTCCGGGATACGGATCTGAACACCCTTACCCCCCTGGAGGCCATGAACCTCCTGTTCACCCTGAAAAAACTCCTGACGGAGGGCGGCTGATATGGATAAACAGACGGACGCCGCGGAGCGCAGGCATGACCGGCATTACCGCCGGATCTGGGACCATATCCTGTGGCTGGTCAAGCTGGTGGTATGGCTGCGGCACAAGGATTTCCGGGCGGAGCCCGCGCCGCCCCTGGAGGGCCCCTACCTGGTGCTCCCCAATCACGCGAACGCCTACGATCAGTTTTTCGTGGGCTGCAGCTTCCCCAAACGGCACATGTATTATGTGGTCTCGGAGCACGCCTTCCGGCAGAAGCTGGTGAGCTTTCTGATGCGCACGCTCTTTGCCCCCATCTCCCGCACCAAGGGCAGCGCGGACGCCTCCGCCGTGCGGGGCATCCTCCGGGTGCTGCGCCGGGGGGTATCCGTGTGTCTGTTCCCCGAGGGGAACCGGAGCTGGGATGGGCGGACAGCCCCCCTCCACCCCGCCACGGGGAAGCTCATCAAGCTGGCCAGGGTGCCCGTTATGACCTACCGGATCACCGGCGGCTACCTGGCGGATCCCCGCTGGGCGCACACCCTGCGGAAGGGGCCCATCCGGGCAGGCGTGGTGAACGTCTATTCCCCGGAGGAGCTGGCGAAGCTCAGTCCGGAGGAGATCACCGCCCGGATCGAGGCGGACCTGGCGGTGGATCCGGAGGCCAACACCCTCCCCTATCCGGGCAGGCGTCTGGCGGAGGGGCTGGAGGAAGCCCTGTTCCTCTGCCCGAAGTGCGGAAGGATCGGCGCTCTCCATGGCCGGGACCGGACGCTCACCTGCGATTGCGGTCTCCGGGCGGAGTACCGGGAGGACGGGCGCCTGGCGGGGGATATCCCCTTTGCCTCCATTCCGGAGTGGGACGCCTGGCAGCAGAATCAGCTCCGGGAGCTGGGGCATAAGCCGGACTTTTCCCTCTCCGATGCGGACGCGGAGCTTCGGGAGCTGGGAGAGGGCCATGCGGTCACGGTCCTGGCCCGGGGCAGACTCACGCTGGACCGGACCGGGCTCACGGTGGAGGGAAGGAGCGTTCCTCTCGACCATATGCAGGATCCCTCCCTCTGTCATTTCGGCCAGGGGGAGACCATGATGTTCACCGCCGGGGGAAAGGCCTATGAGCTGCTCTTTCCCCGTCCGAAGAAGGTGCAGCCCCCCAGCATCCGCAAATATCAGCTCCTGCTGCTCGATCTGCTGGAGGTCCGCCGGGAAGCCGGGGAGGGCCGGGCATGATAAAGCGCATCCAGTACAACGCCCCCGTCACCCTCACCTTTGCCCTCATCTCCCTGGGCGCTCTGCTTCTGAGCCGGGTGGACGGAGGCTGGGCAAACACCCATCTGTTCAGCGTATATCGCTGCGCCTGGGGGGACCTGCTGGCTCTGCCCCGGATCTTTCTCCACGTGCTGGGCCACGCGAGCTACAGCCATTATCTGAACAATATGCTTCTGATCCTGGCCCTGGGACCGGGACTGGAGGATAAATACGGCAGCCGGTCCCTCCTTCTGTGCATCCTCATCACCGCCTTCGTCACCGGCGTCGCCCAGATGCTCCTCTTCCCCGGTACGGCGGTGCTGGGGGCCAGCGGCATCGCTTTTATGATGATCGTTCTCTCCTCCATGGCGGGGATGCGGGACGGACGGATCCCCCTTACCACCCTCGTCATTCTGGTGATCTATCTGGGCGGCGAGGTGCTGAACGGCCTTTTTCGGAAGGACAACATCTCCCAGCTGAGCCATATCCTGGGCGGCCTGTGCGGCGGTGAATTCGGTTTCCTGCTGCCGAGACACAGAATCAAATGAATTGACGCCTATCGGCGCGTGAAAAGAATGACGGGTCCTCTCCCCACAGGGAAAAGGACCCGTCAAATTTCGTTTTTCATTTCTCATGGCCCGAAAGCCAATTCACGACGCCGCAGGCGTCAATTCATCCCCGAAGGGGTTCGTTTCAGTCCTCCAGCATTTCCTCCAGGATCTCGGTCGCCGCGGCGGCAAAGCCGGGGCAGCGGTCCGGGATGCGCTCCGCGGCCAGCATCTTTCCCTCAGAGGTGGATACGTCCGCCTCCAGCAGCTCTCGGCACCGGAGGCCGCCCAGCCGCTCCCGGAAGCGCCGCTCGTATTCCTGCGCCTTGCGGTTCATCAGATCCTTGCCCACGGCGTCCCCTTCTTCGCTCCAGCCGTATTTCAGCCCCAGGACCATGAGGCCGCCGGTGACGCAGCCGCACATATCTCCCAGGTGCATGCCGCCGCCGAAGCCGGAGGCGATCTTCAGGGCCGTTTCCTCATCCAGGTCCAGTTCCTCCGCAAAGGCGCTGAACACGGTCTGGGCGCAGTCGAAGCCCTGGTCGAACAGTCTGTACCTTGCTTCTTCTTCCGTTATGGCTGCCATTGATCTTCCTCCATATCCAGGATCCCGATCACCAGCCCCTGCCGGGAGAGGAGATCCCCGTAATAGATCTCGCTGAATTGCTCCAGAAGCCCTTCGTTCATGCACACGGAAAGGGGCACCAGCCAGCGCTCCTGCCCCTCCGGCGCGTCCAGAGGCGTGCATTCCCGATTCGTCCGGATGGATTCCGGCACTTCCCCGTAGGTGAAGCAGACGCTGTAATACGCATCCGCCCCCTCCAGCTGGGAATAGATGGCGTATCCCGGGAGGGATTCTGCGGTATACAGGGGGGAGCTGCCCGGGAGGGCGCCGTTCGCCTCCATATTCATCTCCGCCTCCGGGAAGCCGTCCGCCATGCCGTTGTCCTCCTGAACCATGCCGTTGGTCTCCGCGGCTGCGGCGATCGGTTCGCCCCGCATATCCTGCTCCGCAGCAGGCTCTTCGCCGGGGCCTTCCGCGCTCTCCGGCGCGGGCTCCATGCTCCCCGCCGCGGTCAGAAGATCCTTGGCCGCCTGGGTGCTGGCAGGAGCGGATAAAACCCCCTTGGCGCTGTCCTGCGCCACGATGCCCTCCGCAGCCATGGGCGCGGCGGCGGAACCGTCCTTCATGCTCCAGGGGGCCAGCTTCACCACGCCGAACAAAGCCAGGCAGATCACCGCGGCAATGGCGGTGAAGCGCCAGCGCTTCAGGCTGAAGCCTTTTTCCTTCTTTTCCCGCTCGAACAGGAACCGGGTCCCCTCCGCCAGCTGGGCAGGCGGCTGGACCATATCCTCCCGCATGACCTCGGTCATGCCCCGGAGCAGAGCCATAGCGGCCCGGCAATCCTCACATTCCGCCAGATGCTCCTGCAGCGCCGCTTCCTTCTCCGGGCTCAGTTCCCCGTCCAGAGAGGCGCTGATCTCTTCCAGCCATTCTCTGCAATCGGCCACTTGACTCACCCCCTTCTTCCCTTTTTCCGAGTGTTGGACGAAGGGACAAGCTCAAAGGTTCCCCGATCCAGCAAAAGTTTTGCGAGTCTTTCTCTGGCCCGGAAAATGCGGGACTTCACCGTGCCCAGCTCCAGGTCCATGGCGGCTGCGATCTCCTCGTAGCTCAGGCCGTTCACGTCCCGGAGGACGAGGATGAGCTTCTGCTCCTCCGGCAGCGTCTCCAGGCATTCCCACACCGCCCGGCGGTTCTCCTCCCGCTCCAGGATGACCTGGGGCTCCTCCCGCAGATCCGGCAGCTCCAAGGGCCGCCCGTCCTCCCCGGGATCATCCAGGGAGACGATCTTCTCCGCCTGCCGCCGCTTATTCTTCCGCAGCAGGTCGATGCACAGATTGGAGGCGATGCGGTACAGCCAGCTTCCCAGGCTGCAGTCTCCCCGATATTTCCCCATGGTCCGCCAGGCCTTCAGGAAGGTCTCCTGGGAGATATCCATGGCGTCCTCCGGGTTTCCTGTCATGCGCAGGGCAAGGTTGTACACCCTGGTCTGATGCTCCCGGACCAGGGTCTCAAAGGCGTCTCCGTCGCCCGCGCGTATCTCCCGGACCAGCCGGGCTTCCTCTTCTCGTGTCAATGTCGGACCTCAATCATTCTCAAAAGCCAAGTTGACTTATTGAAGTTCCCGGCAGATCAGGGCGATCACCGCCTCCACGTCCGCCGGTACCGTCACCCGGCTGATCTTCTCCCGGGCATACCCGGCGTAGGGCACGCCCCGAAGATACCAGCTGAGATACTTTCTTGCTTCCAGACAGGCGATCTTCTCGCCCTTGTCTTCCACCGCCAGGGCAAACTGCCGCTCTGCGGCGGCCATGCGCTCCTTTACCCCGGGCATGGGCGGCGCTTCCTCACCCCGGAGAACGGCGTTCCCCCGGGAAAAGATCCAGGGGTTCCCCATGGCGCCCCGGCCGATCATGACCAGGTCCGCCCCGGTATAACGCAGGATATGGGCCGCGTCCTCCGGCTCGAACACGTCTCCGTTGGCGATGACGGGGATATCCACCGCCCGCTTTACCTCCCGGATGACGTCCCAGTCCGCCCGGCCGGAGTACATCTGAGCCCGGGTGCGGCCGTGGACGCACACGGCGGCGGCCCCTTCCTCCCGGGCGATGCGGGCCAGCTCCACGGCGCAGACGCTGCCGTTATCCCACCCCTTGCGGAATTTCACCGTCACGGGCACGTCGGAAGCCTTCACCGCCGCGGCGATGATCCGCCCCGCCAGGGGCAGGTCCCGCATGAGGGCGCAGCCCTCCCCGTTCCGCACGATCTTCCCCGTGGGGCAGCCCATGTTCAGATCGATCCAGTCGCAGCCGCTGAGCGCCCTGGCCTTGGGCACCGCCTTTGCGATGACCTCCGGATCCTTGCCGAAGAGCTGCGCCCCGTAGAGGCCGGGGACGCTCTCCCGCCGGAGCAGGGCTTTTGTCTTTCCGTCCTGGTACACCAGGGCCTGGGCGGAGACCATCTCGCTCACCGCCGCGGCGGCCCCCAGCTCCCGGCATACGCTGCGGAAGGCCAGGTCCGTCACCCCCGCCATGGGGGCCAGGAGGAGCCTGCCCGGCAGCGGCAGGCCGCCGATGCTCACCACAGGAGATCCAACCCCACCGGGCAGTGGTCCGAGCCCTCGATCTCGCTGCATATGTACGCCTTGTCGATGTTCTCCCGGAGCCGGTCCGAGGTGAGGAAATAGTCGATGCGCCAGCCCACGTTCCGCTCCCTGGCCCTGGCCCGGTAGGACCACCAGGAGTAGGCGCCGGAGAGCTCCGGATGCAAAGCCCGGAAGGTATCCGTAAAGCCGCTCCCCAGGAGCTTCGTCATCTTCCCCCGCTCCTCGTCGGAGAAGCCGGGATTCATGCGGTTCGTTTCGGGATTCGCCAGGTCGATGGGCTTATGGGCTACGTTCAGATCCCCGCACACCACCACGGGCTTGACCCGGTCCAGTTCCAGGAGGTATTCCCGGAAGCAGTCCTCCCAGTCCATGCGGTAGTCCAGCCGCCGGAGTCCGTCCTGTGCATTGGGAGTATATACCGTTACCAGGCAGAAATTTGTAAAATCCAGGGTGATGACCCGTCCTTCCTCGTCGTGCCGGGGGATATCCATGCCCATTTTGACGGAAAGGGGCTCCTCCTTCGTGAACACGGCGGTACCGGAATAGCCCTTTTTCACCGCGTAGTTCCAGTACTGGTGATGGGCCGGGGTGTCCAGCTGGATCTGCCCCGCCTGGAGCTTTGTCTCCTGCAGGCAGAGGATATCCGGGTCCAGGCCCCGGAAAAAGTCCATGAAGCCCTTGTTCACGCAGGCCCGCAGGCCGTTCACGTTCCAGGAGATGAGTCTCATTTCGCCCTCGCAGTCAGCCGGCAGATGGGTTTCCCCTCGCCGTAGAATTTCTTTTCGTAATCCGTCATGATCCCCACGGGACCGTTCGCGTGGAGATCCCGGGTGACCTCCGATACCTGCCAGCCGCAGGCCAGGAGCTGTTCCTCGGACCAGTCGAACAGGTCCCGGTTGTCCGTCTTGAACCAGATCTCCCCCTCCGGCTTCAGGATCTGCCGATACAAAGCCAGGAAGCCCGGGGCGGTGAGCCGCCGCTTGAACTGCTTCTTCTTGGGCCAGGGATCGCAGAAATTGATGTAGATCCGGTCCGCCTCCCCCGGGGCGAAAAGCTCCGTCAGGCGGGCGGCGTCCGCGTCCAGGAAGCGGACGTTGTGCAGGTCCATTTCGCAGGCCCGCTCCATAGCCACCACCATGGCGTCCGGCACCCGCTCCACCGCGGCGAAGAGGGCTTCCGGCTCCTCCCGGGCGGCGGCGCAGGTAAAGCCGCCCTTTCCGCAGCCCAGCTCCAGGTACAGGCGGGTATGGCCGGGACAGGCCTCCAGCCAGCGGCCCCGGAGCTTTTCCGGTTCCCGCTCCAGCACCGCCGCGGCCTTCTCCATCCGGGGGATGAGATTAGGCTTCTTCCGCATGCGCATCGGTCCGGTCCTCCCTTAATAGAGCCTTTTCCGGAGGCTGCGCCAGGTCAGCACAAACAGAATGAGGCAGATCACCTGGGGGATGACACCGGTGCAGAGGTACATGGCGCTGTAACCGCTCCCGGCAACGATGAAGCCGCCCAGAGCGGGACCCAGGAAATAGCCCAGGTCCATGCCGAAGAACTGAGTATTGCTGGCCACGCCCCGGCGCTCCGGCTCCACGGTGCGGATGCACAGGGTCTGGATGCTGGGATTGGCCGCCCCGTAGCCTATGGCCGCCAGGGCCGCGCCCACCAGCATCATGGCCAGGCTCCGGCCCAGGGCCACCGCCACGAAGCTCAGGGCGAAAATGATCAGGCTGGGAATGAGGACCTTGTCGATATCCACCTTGTCCGCCAGCTTCCCGAAGATGGGCCGGGCGCCCAGGAGGACCAGGGCATACACGGTGAAGAAGATTGCGATATTGGGGATGCCCAGGGTCTCCGCGTAGGGCACCATATAGGCGTTGAACATGGTGCTGGACATGCTGATGAGGCCCATGAACACCGTGGGCAGCAGGGTCTCCGTCGCCAGGATGTTCTTGTACCAGGCCCCCAGGGCCCCCTTCTCCGGCCGCCCCATGTCCGGCAGCAGGATGGTGGGGATAATGGCCAGGAACATGAAGAAGGCGGCCAGGAGGAATACCGCCGTGTAGCCCCCTGCCTCGTCCCAGCGGAGGGTGGCCCAGTCCCGCAGGGCGATGCCCATGCTGGGACCCAGGGCCATGGCCAGGGCGACCCCCGCTCCGTAGAGACCCACGGCGGAGCCCAGCTTTTCCCGGGGGACGCTGTCGCTGGCGATGGTGAGGCCCAGGGAGCCCACGAAGGCGAACTGGAGCCCGTGGAGGATGCGGGCGATGATGAAGACCCCCACGCCTCCCGCCACGGCATAGATCAGGTTGGTGACCACCCCGGCGATATAGACCCAGATCATGAGCTTCTTCTTGTTCGCCATGGTGATGGCGGGACCGGCAAAGGGACGGGACGCGCAGGCCACGCCGAAATACAGGCCGGAGATGATGCCGATCAGTCCGGCGCTGGCCCCCAGGAAGCCGGCGTATTTGGTGATAAGGCTGTTCACGCAGTGCTGGGAAAAGCAGAGCATGAGGTTGGACAGCAGGGCGCAGATATATCCTCTGGTCCAGATGGTCGCTTTCTTGGTTTCCGTGTTTTCCATAGTTGGCCCCCTGCGGCCGGTCTGTTCCCGGCACGATGTACTGTATCAAGATAATTTACCATGGAGCCGCCGGTTCGTCAAGGTTTCCCTTCGGATCGTTGGTCCACCGAAAACCCCGCCTTGTGGACCGGCGGACAACATGGTATAGTGGAGTATCCGAAGTAGGGAGGGATACCCATGCGCATCGTGATCCTGGACGGGGACACCCTGGGTCCTCAGCTGGACCTGAGTCCCCTGGAAGCCCTGGGAGAGACGGCATATTACCCCGCCACCGCCCCGGAGGAAGTGTCCGAACGGCTGCGGGAGGCGGACGTGGCCCTGGTGAACAAGCTGCGCCTGGGTCCACAGAACCTGGCGGGGAACGGCAGGCTGAAGCTCATCTGCATCGCCGCCACGGGGTACGACAACATCGATACCGCCTGGTGCCGGGAGCACGGCGTCGCGGTGTGCAACGTGGCCGGATACTCCACGGACAGCGTGGCCCAGCTCACCGCCGCCATGGCCCTGTACCTGACGGAGCATCTGGGGAGCTACACCGCTGCCGTCCGCTCCGGCCGCTATTCCCGGGGGACCACCGCCAACATCCTCTCCTCCGTATACCATGAGCTCCGGGGCATGACCTGGGGGGTGGCTGGCTACGGCCGCATCGGCCGCCGGGTGGCGGAGATCGCGGAGGTCCTGGGCTGCCGGGTCCTCTGCTGGCGGGCCCATCCCGAACCGGACGATCCCTTTGTGCCCCTGGAGGAGCTGTGCAGGCAGTCGGATATTCTCTCCGTCCACCTGCCTCTGAACGACGCCACCCGAGGCCTGTTCAGCCGGGAACTGATAGGCTTATGTAAACCGTCCTGCCTCTTCATCAACGTGGCCCGGGGAGCGGTGGCGGACGAGGCCGCCCTGGCGGAAGCCCTGGAAGAAGGCAGATTGGGGGGGCTGGGGATCGACGTATACAGCGCCGAGCCCTTCCCGGAAACCCATCCCTTTTACGCCATCCGGGAGCGGGAGGACGTGTGCTTCACCCCCCACATGGCCTGGGGCGGGATGGAGACCCGGCAGCGGTGCATCCGGGAGATCGGGGAGAACATCGCCGCCTTCCTGCGGGGAGAGCGGCGGAATCGGGTAGACTGAGGAGGTTTGGCCATGCGCTGGCTGGAGGTTTGCGTGGAGGCGGGAGACCGGGGAACGGAAAAGCTCTGCGCCTTTCTGGAGGATCTGGGCGTCTCGGGCCTGGTGGTGGAGGACGAGGCGGACCTGCGGGAATTTATAGAGAAGGACACCCAGTACTGGGATTATATCGACGAGGATTTCCTGGCCTCCCGTCAGGGAGTCTGCCGGGTGAAGTTCTATCTCCCGGAGGATGAGGCGGGACGGAAGGCCCTTCTGTCGATCCGGGAAGCCCTGGAAAAGGCGGGGTATCCCTCCCCCGTCACTGCTTCCCTGCGGGATGAGGACTGGGAGAACAACTGGAAGCAGTATTACCGGCCCATCGCCGTGGGAAAAAAGCTCCTGATCGTGCCGGAATGGGAGGCGGTGCCGGAATCCGGCGGACGGCTTCCCCTGCGGCTGAATCCGGGACTCATTTTCGGCACCGGCGCCCACCCCAGCACCCGCATGTGCCTGGAGGCGGCGGAGGACATCGCCCCCGCCGCGGAGGCGGTGCTGGACCTGGGCTGCGGCAGCGGCATCCTCTCCATCGCCGCCCTGGTGCTGGGGGCGAAGCGGGCGCTGGGCTGCGACATCGACCCCAAGGCCCCGGACATCGCCCGCATGAACGCCGCCCTGAACGGGGTGGAGGATCGGCTGGAGGTGCTGGCGGGGGACGCCCTTTCGGACTATGCCCTGCGCAGCCGCATCGGGGCGCGGAAGTACCCCCTCATCTTTCTGAATATCGTGGCGGACGTGATCATCGCCCTGAGCCGGGACGCTGCCCGGTGGCTGGAGCCCGGGGGCAGCCTCATCTGCTCCGGCATCATCGACGGACGCCAGGAGGAGGTCCGGGCCGCTCTGGAGGCCGCGGGACTGGCGATCACCGCCCACCGGCAGGCGGAAAACTGGCACAGCTATACGGCGAAGGGAGGCCGCTGAGCATGGAACTCACCCTCTGCGTCCCCTGCCTCTTCGGTCTGGAGGGGCTGGCGGCGGACGAACTGAAATACATGGGCTGCCGGAACGTGCGCAGCGAAACGGGCCGGGTCCTCTTCGACGGGGACGAGCGGGACCTGGTGCGGGCAAACCTGTGGCTCCGCACCGGGGAGCGGGTCTACGTCCTCCTGGGAGAATTCCCCGCCCCCACCTTTGACGCCCTGTTTGAGGGCACGAAGGCCCTGGAATGGGAAAAGCTCATCGATTACCGGGCCCAGTTCCCGGTGAAGGGCTCCAGCCTGGACAGCGCCCTGAAGTCCATCCCGGACTGTCAGCGCATCGTGAAAAAGGCGGCGGCCACCCGGCTGGGACAGGCTTACCGGGCGGAGCAGCTGCCGGAGACCGGCTCCGTCTGCCCCATCCGCTTCTCCCTGATGAAGGACCGGGCCTCCCTGTACCTGGATACCAGCGGCGTCAGCCTCCATAAGCGGGGCTGGCGGCAGAATTCCAACCTGGCCCCCCTGCGGGAGACCCTGGCGGCGGCCATGGTGAAGCTCAGCCGCTTCAAGGGGAAGGAAACGGTGCTGGATCCCTTCTGCGGCTCCGGCACCATCGCCATCGAGGCGGCCCTGGCTGCCCGGAACAAGGCCCCTGGTCTGAACCGGAGCTTCATCGCGGAGAAATGGGTATCCATCCCGGAGAAGCTGTGGCGGGAGGAGCGGGAGGCCGCCCGCAGCCGGGAGTACCCCGGCCCCTACCGGATCTTCGCCGGGGATATCGACCCCGCCGCCCTGGAGATCGCCCGACGCAACGCGGAGCTGGCGGGGGTGGCGGAGGACATCGAGTTTTCCCAGGCGGACGCCCTGGAGCGGGCGCTGCCGGAGGGCCCCGGCATCCTGCTCACCAATCCGCCCTATGGGGACCGGCTCCTGGACGCCGCCCAGGCGGAAGCTCTGTACCGGGGCATGGGCCGGGCCTGGCGGGGAGCGAAGGACTGGCGCTTCTACGTCCTCACCTCCAGCCTGGATTTTGAAAAGAGCTTCGGCCGCCGGGCGGCAAAGCGCCGAAAGCTGTACAACGGCTCCATTCCCTGTCAGCTGTACATGTATTTCTGATTTTCGGAATGAGTTATCGGGAGATATTTTAAGCAATTCTCTTATTCAGCTTGAAAATCCAAGGAATTTGCGTTTTTTCCTTGGATTTTCTGAATTTTTCTCCGATTATTCGCTATTTTATGCTTGCACAATGGGTATACTTGGGTTATTATATATTGCGTTAGCACTCAGGGTGAATGAGTGCTAATACCACAAAACTAAAGCGCATCTTACGCATATGGAGGTATATACCATGAAGCTCATCCCTTTGTCTGATCGCGTGATCGTGAAGCAGGTGGACGCGGAGGAGACCACCAAGGCCGGCATCATCCTCACCAGCGCCGCCCAGGAGAAGCCCCAGATCTTTGAAGTCATCGCCGTAGGCCCCGGCGGCCTGGTGGACGGCAACGAAGTCGAGATGACCGTGGAACCCGGCGACAAGGTCATCACCGGCAAGTACAGCGGCACCCAGGTCAAGGTAGACGGCGTGGAATACACCATCGTGCGGCAGAACGACATTCTTGCCGTAGTGGAAGACTGACAGGAGGTAAGGAACAATGGCAAAGAAGCTGACTTACGGCGAGGATGCCCGGCGCGCCCTGGAGCGCGGCGTTGACCATCTTGCCGATACCGTTAAGATCACCCTGGGCCCCAAGGGCCGGAACGTGGTCCTGGAAAAGAAATACGGCTCTCCCCTCATCACCAACGACGGTGTGACCATCGCCAAGGAGATCGAGCTGGAGGACCCCTTTGAGAACATGGGCGCCTACCTGGTCCGCGAAGTGGCCACCAAGACCAACGACGTGGCCGGCGACGGCACCACCTCCGCCACCCTGCTGGCTCAGAGCATCGTGAAGGAAGGCCTGAAGAACATCGCGGCCGGCGCCAACCCCATGGTCATGCGCCGGGGCATCCAGAAGGCCGTGGACGCGGCTGTGGAGAGCATCAAGGGCGCTGCCCACAATGTGAGCGGCACTGAGGACATCACCCGGGTCGGCACCATCTCCTCCGGCGATCCCTTCATCGGCAAGCTCATCGCCGAGGCCATGGAGAAGGTCGGTCAGAACGGCGTCATCACCGTGGAAGAGAGCAAGACCGCCGAGACCTACAGCGAGATCGTGGAAGGCATGCAGTTCGACCGCGGCTATATCACCCCCTATATGGTGACCGACGCGGATAAGATGGAGTGCGTGCTGGACGATCCCTATATCCTCATCACCGACAAGAAGATCAGCAACATCCAGGAGATGCTGCCCCTGCTGGAGCAGGTGGTGAAGCAGGGCCGGAAGCTGCTGGTCATCGCCGAGGACGTGGAGGGCGAAGCCCTGGCCACCATCATCCTCAATAAGCTGCGCGGCACCTTCACCTGCGTCTGCGTCAAGGCCCCCGGCTTCGGCGACCGGCGCAAGGAGATGCTCATCGATATCGCCACCCTCACCGGCGGCCAGGTAGTCAGCACCGACGTGGGCTATGAGCTGAAGGACGTGGGCGTGGAGGTCCTGGGCACCGCCCGCCAGGTCAAGGTCACCAAGGAGACCACCACCATCGTGGACGGCGCCGGCAGCCAGGAAGAGATCAAGGCCCGGATCCACCAGATCAACGCCCAGATCGAAGTCACCACCTCCGATTACGATCGGGAGAAGCTGCAGGAGCGGCTGGCCAAGCTCAGCGGCGGCGTGGCCGTCATCAAGGTCGGCGCCCCCAGCGAGGCTGAGATGCGGGAGAAGAAGCTCCGTGTGGAGGACGCGCTGAACGCCACCCGCGCCGCTGTGGAAGAAGGCATCGTGGCCGGCGGCGGCTCCGTGTACGTGAACGCCGGCAAGGCCGTCAAGGCCATCCTGTCCAGCATGGAGGGCGACGAGAAGACCGGCGCCGCCATCATCGCCAAGGCCCTGGAGGCCCCCATCCGTCAGATCGCCGCCAACGCGGGCCTGGAAGGCTCCGTCATCCTGGAGAAGGTCCAGTCCGCCGACGATCCCAACTTCGGCTTCGACGCCGCCAAGGAAGTTTACTGCGATATGCTGGCCAGCGGCATCGTGGATCCCGCGAAGGTCTGCCGCAGCGCTCTGATGAACGCCGCCAGCGTTTCCGCCATGCTCCTGACCACCGAGGCCCTGGTGGCCGATAAGCCCGAGCCGCCCGCGCCCGCTGCCGCCGCCCCTGCCGGCGGGGACATGGGGATGTACTAAGCGGTAAGGCTTGCCCCTGAACCCATAACGCATGCTCCGCCCCCGGTCTTCGGACCGGGGGCGGTTTTTGTTCATCATCGTCTTTACCGAAGATCAGGTTCTCTACCAATCGATGAATGGCGCCTGGCAGGCGCGTGAATTGTTCCTTCGGAACGTGAATTGACGCTGCGCGTCATGAATTGCCCTGCGGGGCATGAGGGACCGGGATGACTGTGGGAGCGTAACAACAAGCAGCTCTGACGGAAGAGGTTCTCTCCGTCCCCGCCGCGCGGACTGCCTTCCCCTGGGGCTGTTCACCACGGGGCAGTACCTATGGATCATTTCTGCCGATGTTTTCGTCAAGTTGCCTCCGGCGGGCCACTTTCTTTGCCGCCAAAGAAAGTGGCAAAAGAAACCGCCAAAGGAAACCTATTCCGAGGCGGTTTCCTTTGGAATCCTTCCCCGACGGCCAAGGGGGAAACCGCGCGGCGGTTTCCCCCATTGGATCCTCCTTCCGGGGACGGGAGACGGAAACCGCGAAGCTCCCGACAAAGCGGAGGCTATGGCGGAAATTGGAGGAATAATCGACCTTTTGTGAATCATGGGCAAGGCTGAATACCTTGCCCATAAACTGCTCTGCCCGTCAGTGAAACCGATGCACCTTTCCCTTGTGCGTAAGCGTGCTCTGCGTTCTGGCGCAGTCAACGATATCCCCGATCTCAACGGAATCGTACTGTTCTTCCGTGCATTTCAGATAAAACTCTCCCCGCTTTTGCCCGTCGCGAAATCCCTGCTCGATCGTGACTGTGAAACCATTGCTTTGCTCTTTTGACTGTATCCTCACTTCTCCGTCCATGGGATAGTAAGATCGCTGGATCACAAAACCGGTCAAAGCGGCCAAAAGGAGAAGCACAACGACAATGACCACGATTGCGGTAGTCCTTTTCCGCTTTCCCAGATTGTTCTCTGTCATTGCGTCAACCTCCTCGCACCAGGATCATGATTCTCCCCGGAAGGATCATTCCAAAGCAACAGTTAAGTACAGTAAGGCTCCTTCCGTTGTTCCCCGTCTCTCGCTGGGGGATCGAAGGGGGCGGGGCCCCTTTCGCCGTCGGGGAAGGATTCCAAAGGAAACCGCCTCGGAATAGGTTTCCTTCGGCGCTTTTTCTTTTCCGGCTTTCTATTTGTCGCACAAAAAGAAAGCTGGCCGCCGGAGGCAACTTGGCAAAATCATCGGCAGCAACGATCCATGATACGCCCCCAGGCTGGGCCCTTACTCCCCGTTCAGAATCTCCCGATATCCCTGGCGGTATGGAAGGCGGCGGAGGTGGCGGCGGTGATGTTCCGGGGGCTGAGGCAGTCTCCGATCTGGTAGAACTCCGGGGCGCAGAAGCGCAGGGCCAGGGCGGCCTCGGATTCCGGCCGCTGGCCCACGGCGTAGATCACCGTGTCCGCCGAATAGAGCTTTTCCCCTTCGGTTCCCGCGCACAGGACCCCCTCCGGCCGGATCTCCAGGGCCTTGGTATTCAGGTCCACCTTCACCTTCCGCTTGTTCAGCTCCGCCTTCAGGCCGATGGCGTGAAGGAAATTCCCCCCGTCGTTGATCTGGGGCGCCATCTCCACCACCTGGACCTCCCGGCCCTGCATGGCCAGGTAAATGGCCAGCTCCAGGCCCACCAGCCCGGCGCCCAGGATGCACACCTTTTTTCCCGTCTTCTCCGGTTCCAGATACGCCTGCTCCGCCCCCAGGACGTTTGCCCCGCCGATGCCCGGGATATTGGGTCGGATGGGCCGGGCCCCGGTGGCGGCGATGATCACATCCGGCTTCAGGGACAGGGCGTACTCCGGCGTGACCTCCGTATTCAGCCGCAGGTCGATGGGGGCCTTCTCCACCGCCCGGGCCTGACTGTTCAGATAGATATCCAGCTTCCGTTTGAAGGGCACGTTCCGCTCGCAGCGGATGGAGCCCCCCAGCTCGCTGCCCTTTTCGCAGAGGATGACCTCATGTCCCCGCTCCGCGCAGGTGAGGGCGGCCTGCATGCCGCCGACGCCGCCGCCAACCACCAGGACCCGGCGGGAGACCTTCGCCTTGGGGAAGTCGTACTTCATGTCCAGCTCCCGTCCGGTCTCCGGATTGATGGCGCAGTAGGGCTCGCCGCAGTTCATCTCCGTGGAGAAGCAGCTGAGGCAGCGCATGCACTGCTTGATCTCGTCCTCCCGGCCGGTGCGGATCTTCAGGGGCAGATCCGGGTCCGCCAGAAGCGCACGGGCCATCTCCACCACGTCCGCCTGGCCGGAGGCGATGATCTCCTCCAGCATCTCCGGCTCTCCCAGGGCGCCCACGGTGGCCACCGGGGTCTTCACGTGCTTTTTGATCTCCGCGGCGTATTTCACGTTGGGTCCCTCTCCCAGGAACATGCTGGGATGGGTGACGGCGAAGACCTCCTCCACCTCGTGGTTCCCGGCGGAGACGTGGATCAGGTCGCAGAGGCCGTCCAGCTGTCTGGCAAAGGCGATGCCCTCCTCGATGCCGTAGCCTCCGTCGTAGCACTCGCTGCCGCTGATGCGCACTTCCACGGGGAAGGAGGCGCCGCAGGCCTTCTTGATGGCCTTCACGATCTCCACCGTGAACCGGGCCCGGTTCTCGATAGGCGCTCCGCCCCACTTATCCTTCCGGGTGTTGGTGATGGGAGAGACGAACTGATGCAGCAGCCAGCCGTGGCCCGCGTGGACCAGGACCATGCCGAAGCCCGCCCGCTTGGTGATGAGGGCGGCCTGGGCGTATTTCTGAATGGTGCGCTCGATGATCTCCTCCGGCATCTCCGGCACCAACCGGTCCCCCACCTGCATCTCCACGGGGCCGTAGGCAAAGCCCAGGTTCTTTGCCCCCATGAAGGCGGGGACCCGGTTGGCAAACATGCCCGCGTGCTGCAGCTCCGCCGTGGCTACCGCCCCGTGACGTGTGACTTCCTCCGCCAGACGGCACAGGGGATGGAAGGCCCGGGGATCCTCGATGGCCACGTGGTCCGCTCCGCCCCGGCCCAGCTCCCCGTCCGTGATGAGCTCGCAGGTGGCGACGCTGGCCGCCCCGCCCAGGGCCTTCCGGGCATAGTAGGCGGCGGCGCCGGGAGGCAGGATATTGTCCCCGGTCATGTTCACATACCCGGTCGGGGAGGCAAAGATCCGGTTGCGGAACAGGGTGTTCCCCAGACGGATGGGTTCGAAAAGATGGGGATACTTGAATTCGCTCATGGTCGTCCATTCCTTTCTTCTTTCTCTGGTCCGATCAGCCTCCGGGAGACCCGGGGCAAAACTGTCTTTCATTCCGCGGGCCCGAAAGGGCCGGGCTTCACGCCTCCGTCTCCGTCCAGGCGGCCCATTCGATAAATCCGCCCTTCCCCGGTACCGCCAGGATCCCGTTCCGGTCCCCTTCGCAGCGCACCAGCAGGCAGGTCATGGGCTCATCCCCGGAGCAGAGGGAGGCGTACCGCTCCAGGAAATCCCGGTCCGCATACAGATCGGCGAGAAAATTCCGGAACTCCATCTCCTCCAGAAAGAGCTCCGCAACCACCCGGAAGGGCCGCTCCCCGTCCAGGGGATGCAGGGCCCGCAGCGCCTCCAGATCCCTGGGGCGGCAGACGAACCAGGCTCGACCGTTCAATTCCCTCACCTTCCTTTTGATGCTTTGATTCATTGTACACGCCCCGTCTGACCCTGTCAATCAAGGGCCAGGCCGTCTCCTCCCCGTCTTTTCTGCGCTCACGGCTTGCGGAGGAGGGCTGGGTATGATAGAGTGGATATATCCCCACGGAAAGGAAGCCAGGCCGGATGAACAAAACGATCGACGAACTGCTCCGGGCATCTTACCGGATCATCGATATCCTGCCGGAGCAGGTCCCGAAGGACAGCCCCGGGCAGTATTTTGCCGTCGAGAAGTATTACCTGGACC
Organism: Oscillospiraceae bacterium; assembly: GCA_017617795.1. Lineage (GTDB taxonomy): Bacteria > Bacillota > Clostridia > Oscillospirales > Oscillospiraceae > UBA1774. Next base: position 2,493 of record JAFZVM010000085.1, on the reverse strand, counting down.
CGCTGCGCCTGGCCGCGGTGAAGCAGAAGCACATCGACCTCGTTCTCAAGCTGAACTGCTACCGGGACCTTTCCCTGGAGGAGGACGGACCCCTCAATCCCCCGCCAGAGCAGATCGCGGAGGAGATGCGCAGAGGATCCCTCTCCATCCTCCTGGAGGACTCCATGATCGTTTCCCAGCCGGACGAGACCTGGCTGACGGTCTACGCCCCGGATGAAAAGCTGCTGGAGCTGCTCCGGGTCCTGGCTATCGGAGAGGGACTGTATCTCTGGCAGCCCCCGTCGGAGGAAGCGGAAGGAGGTCGGGAGGATGGCTGAGCTGATCGCGGTTTCCGGGGTGAAGAACTCCGGCAAGACCACCTTTCTCGCCGCCCTGATCCCGGAGCTGAAGGCTCTGGGGCTGCGGGTGGCCGTCATCAAGCACGACGGACATTCCTTCCTCCCGGACCGGGAGGGAACGGATACCTTCCGCCTCCTGGAGGCGGGAGCCATGGGGACCGCCGTGTTCGACGGGGAGAAATTCCAGGCCGTGAAATACGCCCGGGTATCGGAAACCGAGCTTTCCGCCCTGTTCCCCGAGGCGGATCTGATCCTGCTGGAAGGCTTCAAGCATTCCTCCTGGCTCAAGATCGAGATCCTCCGGGGCTCCGTTTCACGGGAGCCGGTGTGCGATCCTGCCACTCTGCTGGCCCTGGTGACGGACACGGAGGTCCGGCTTCCCGGGGTGCCCGCGTTCGCTCTTTCGGATGCGGCGGGGGTGGCCCGGCTCCTGCGGGACCGGCTGAAAAGTATGCAAGAGGAATAACATATACAGGAGGAACGGTTATGGGTATTCAGGATTTCCACGGAAAGACCGCATTCGTCACCGGCGGCGCCAGCGGGCTGGGGCTGGGCATCGCCAAGGCCCTGGCCAAACGGGGCGCGAACATTGTCATCGCAGATTTCCGGCAGGAGGCGTTGGACGCCGCTCTGCCCATCTTTCAGGAGATGGGCTGGCCCTGCCATCCCGTTCTGCTGGACGTGATGGACCGGGAAGCCTTTGTCCGGGCGGCGGACGAGGCGGAAGCCGCCTTCGGCAAGATCCACATCCTGGTGAACAACGCGGGCATCGGCCTCATGGAGGGCCCCATCTGGGAGGCCAGCTATGAGGACATGGACTTTGCCATCGACATCAACTTCAAGTCCGTCCTCAACGGCATCAAGACCATTCTTCCCCGGATCCTGAAGCACGGGGAGGAGGGCTGGGTGGTGAGCACCTCCTCCAAGAACGGGATCATCCCCCTGCCGGGCATGGTGCTGTACAACTCCACCAAGCGGGCGGTGATGGCCGTGATGGAGACCCTGGCCCTGGATCTGCAGGAAACCAACGTGGGCGCCAGCGTTTTCTGCCCCGGTCCCTTCAAGACCAATCTGAACGTCACTACGGACAAGATCCGGGAGATGCATCTTGGCTCCCCCTTCGCCAAGCGGGTCAGCCCCAACAAGGGCGTCAAGAAGGCCGACCTGAGCGGTCTGGACATGAGCAAGATGGAACGGGATCCCGAGGAGGCCGGGGAACGGGTCGTCCGGGGCATCATGCGGGGAGACCTGTTCATCTTCACCCATGCGGAGTGGAAGAAGGGCTGGCAGGAGCACGCGGACGCCATCACACGGGCCATCCCCGACGAGGAGCCCAATCCGGATTTCATCAAGGTATTTCCCCGGAACGTGGCAGCCCCCATCTACAACAAGCAGACCCAGGTCCCCGCCTGGCATCCGGAAGAAGAATGAATCGTGCCCTTCGGGCACATGAGGTGTCCTTATGGCTCGTGTGATCGTCAAGCGCTCCTCCGGTGAGCGCCATGATACCGGCTGTCTCCTCTGCGGCGCGCCTCTGGTCTACGCCGCGGCGTCGGCGGAGCGCGCCTGCGCCGTCTGCGGGGAGAAGCATCTGTCCAACTGCGCCTGCGAAAAGGGGCACTTCGTCTGCGACCGTTGCCACGCCTCGGGGCTGGACGCGGAGTTCATCCCCCTGCTGCTCCGGAGCCGGGAGAAGGATCCCCAGAAGCTGCTGGAGGAAGTGTTTGCCCTTCCCGGCGTGCATATGCACGGACCGGAGCACCACGCCGTCGTCCCCTGCGTCCTGCTCACCGCGTACCGGAACTGCGGCGGGGAGCTGGACCTGCGCTCCGCCCTGGGAGAGGCCCTGAAGCGGGGCCGCCAGGTTCCCGGAGGCGCCTGCGGATACTGGGGCGTCTGCGGCGCCGCCGCCGGAGCTGGGATCTGTTTCAGCATCCTCACCCGTTCCACTCCCCTGGCCGGGGAGGTCTGGGATCTTCCCCTGCGCCTTGCCGCCCGCTGTCTCAACGCCATCGCGGAGACCGGCGGTCCCCGGTGCTGCAAGCGCACCGCCCGTCAGGCCGTCCATGCGGCGGTGGAGTTTACCGGGGAGCGTCTGGGCTTGACCGTGCCGGAGACACAGCCTGTCTGCGGGTACATGGAGAAGAACCGGGAG
>JAFZVM010000084.1 GCA_017617795.1 Oscillospiraceae bacterium | reverse complement strand
TATCTAACTGATTAACAATACTGCAAAGGGCTGTGGTTGGAGTCTTTCGAAAACCGTAATACGGTAGAAACCCGAACCAATCCACAGCATCCCTTGCAGTGTAGCATAGCCCTTGGAGAGGGGCTAGAAAAACTACTACTTTATAATACAAGAAACCCATCAGGGGTGTCTTTCGCGTTCAATCATAAGTTTTTCGAACAATCTTTTCCATATTCCCTGTTCGAAAAACTTGCTTCAGCGCGGCGACAAGACTTTGTCGACACGCTGAGGCGCGGCCGAACAGGGCCGCGCCTTTTCTGTATTTGTCGTTCAAACTTCTCCCCGGAGCTTCAGCCCCTCCAGGATCAGGGCAACACACTGCTCCCGGTCGAAGACCTCCGTATCCACCGTCAGGTGGAACCAGCGGGTGTCGCCCCATTTCCGCCCGGTGAAGTTCTGATAGTACCGGGCTCTGGCGGCGTCGGTCCGCTCCAGCTCGTCGGAAGCCCGGCTCAGGGAGATCCCCTTCCGCTCCGCCAGCTGCTGCGCCCGCCACTGGGGCCGGGCATGGAGGAATACCCGGAAGCTCCTGGGCTCCTGATAGAGGATGTAGTCCGCGCAGCGGCCCACGATCACGCAGCCCTCGCCGCCCGCGGCGATCCGCCGGAGAACGCGGCACTGGGCGGCGAAGAGTTTTTCCAGAGGCGGAAGGTCCTCGTTGTACATGGCGTAGCCGGAGGTGAGGAAGTCGTACAGCAGGTTCTGCCCCATGGTCTGTTCGTGGGCCCGGATGAAGTCCTCGCTGAGACCGCTTTCTTCCGCCTCCATGGGGATGAGCTTTTCATCGTCATAGAAGGGGATCCCCAGAGCTTTGGACAAAGCTTCCGCCACCCAAAGGCCGTCGGAACCGGTCTCCCGGCTGATGGTGAGGATCAGACCGCCCTTGCCCATCTCGGGCAGACCCTCCTGCCGGATCGCCCGCTCCAGCTTGGTCTCCCGCTCCACGAAGCGGAGCAGCGGCGCCTGGCAGACGCGCATCATCCGCTTCATGAGGAAGCCTACGGTCAGAGCGGAGATCACCGTTCCCTCCCGGACCCCCACCAGGGCATGGAAGAAGAGCAGGGAAGTCAGAGCGGAGAGAGCTACCATGCAGCAGTCCGTGATGATCTTGCATACGGCCACGGGCTTGCCGGTCTTTGTGGAAACAGCCAGGCTCAGCCCCTCCCCGGGGGTGGGGAGGATGGCGGGGGCCAGGTAGAGCATCACGCCGAAGGAGACCAGGGGAATGGAGATAAACAGATAAACCAGGCGCAGAAGATAGCTCCCCGGCGCGGGGATAAAGCCCAGCAGCTCCGTGGCTGCGGTGACCAGCAGACCGAAGAAAAAGGAGGCCAGGATCTGCAGCAGCATATGCGCCTTGAAATCCTTCCGGAGGATCAGCACCTCCACCAGGATATAGAAGCAATAGGTCCCCGTGGTGCAGACACCCAGGGCGATCCCTGTGATCTGGTGGGTCACGTTGGCCAGACTGGTCACCGGACTGACGCCCAGGGAGGATTTTACCGAGAAGACCACCCCCAGGGCCATGATGAACAGGCCCAGAAAGTAAACAACGCCACGCTTCAGCCAGACCCGGATCGAAGGGGAGCCGTCCCCGCGCTGCTTCATATGCTTATCCTTTCACCAAAGCGGGACCGGGAAGACCCGATCCCGCAGATTCATTCTTCTTTTGTGTCGAACAGCCGGTATTCGCCTGCCCGGAAGACGCGGATGAAATCGTCGATGGAATCCAGAGGCTCCTCCGTTTCGATGCCGCAGAGCCGGGTCTGCTTTGCCGCGGAGTGGTTGTCACCCCCGGCGAAGACCGGGAGACCGTAGGCCCTGGCATATTCCGCCGCCCGCTCGTTCTCAAAATCCTTTCGGCAGGCATTCAGGATCTCCACGCCGTCCACCTGACGGGGAAGAAGCTGGATATAGGGGATATACGGGGCCTCCCGGAAGGGGTGGGCGTGTATGACCAGGGCGCCTTCTCTCCGGACATACTGCAGATAATCCACGATGGGCATCTGATCCAGGTTCTCGTTTTCCAGCAGCCATTCCGGGCTGAGCCCGTAGGTGAGAAAATCGCAGCCCAGGTGGGCGAATTCCCAGCCGAAGAAGACCTTCAGCCCCAGCCGCCTGCCTTCCGCCCGGGCGTTTTTATAGCCGGAGCAGAGGATCTCGATCCGCCGTTTCCAGCCCAGCTGGGCCGGCGCTGTGGTATTCCCGCCCAGAAAATGATCCGTGATGATGATGCCGTCAAAGCCCAGAGAATGATAATACCTTACCTGCTCCTCCGCCGGGACGCGGGCGCAGCGGCTGGCCTCCCCGGTGTGGCAGTGGGTCTCATACCGCCGGCTCACAGCAGATACTCCCGCAGGGCGTCCAGCATCATGCGGCAGGCGATGGGGGCGTTGGGATCCTCCGGCATCATGGGCATGCGGTTGCCGCCCAGGGTCATGGTGAAGCCGTGGGCGGAGCCCAGGAAACGCCGGGCCCGGACCGGTACGCCCGCCTGGATCAGCTTATAGGCGTACAGCTCTCCCTCTGTCCGAAGGGAGTCCAGTTCGGCGGTGATGACCACAGCTGGGGGCTGGCCCTTCAGCATCTCCACCTCCGCCACGGCAGGGGAGCAGAGAGGATCGCCGCCCTGGCCGGGGGCGATATAGCATGCGTCGAACATGATGGCGATCTGGGGCGGAATGGCCATGGGATGCTGGAACTTGTCGAAGGCGCAGGTCTTCAGATCCAGAGGCGGATAGTCCAGGATCTGGAGACGGAAACGGAAGGGGGCGTTTTCCAGTACGCTGCGGAGACAGGTCACCGCCGTCAGGTTGCCGCCGGCGCTGTGGCCTCCGATGGCCATCCGGTCCCTGTCGATGCCGAATTCCTCCGCGTGGGCATAGAACCAGCTCACCACGTCGAAGGCGTCGTTCGCCCCTGCGGGCCAGGGATGGTCCGGCGCTTTGCGGTAGTTGATGCTGATCACGTTGATATCCAGCTCTTTCCGCGCCATGTCGCACCATACGTCCACGTCCTCGCAGTTGCCGCCCACGAAGCCGCCGCCGTGCATATCGAAGTATACCGGAGCGGGCCTGCGCTGCGCACGGTAGAGGATGCAGCGCACCTCCCCGTCCCGGGTGGGGACCATCATCCGCTCCCCGGCGATGGGCAGGGTGAGAGGATCGGGCATCTCTGCGCCGCCGCTGGGAAGCATGGCCTGTCCCATCATGAGAAAGAGATTGACCAGTTCTTCCCGGCTCATTTTCCGCATGTTTTCCTCATTCATGAAATCGGGAAAGGTAATCGGTTCCATATGATCAGCTCCTGTCTGTAATTCTGTCTGTTATTGTACGGGAAAGATGGATTGAATGCAACGCTTTTCTCCGGGCCCGGTTGCGGGATGAGCCGGAACATGGTATGATGGAGCCGGCGCCTCAGTCGGTGAAAGCCCGGTCCACCGCAGAGCGGATGGCGGCGCACAGATCCGGGTCCAGAGGTCTCATGGGGGAAGCCGGATCTTCCCGGATGGCTTTTTTCTCCGTATCGGAAAAGTCGCAGCCCATGCTGGGCAGCCCGCCGCAGCTTTTGCCGCTGAGGAGACGGTAATGGGTGCAGGCGATCAGATAATCCCCGTAGACGGAGGCGTGCTCTCCATCCTGCCAGTACAGGGGAAAATCCGGGTCCTGCCGGAGCAGATCCTGCCATACCCGACCCACCGGGCTGAGCAGGGCGCCGGTCTCCCGGCAAAGCTCTTCGTGGAAGGCGTTCATCTGTTCCTGGTGCTCCGGATAGGCCTTTTCCGCCCAGGTGAGGGCGAATACCGGCTTGACGTTTCCTGCCTTGGCCAATTCAGCCAGGCGTTTTCCCGCCGCCAGGTCCTCCCGGGTGCCGGCAAAGGGATGGGCCTTCTGCTGCAGGATGCAGTAATCGAAGCCGCCGTAGAGCAGATTGAAGCGGCTTTCGAAATACTCCCTTACATGGTAATCGAAGCCCATGCCGGGATGACACAGGAGCACCGGGGAGACAGTCTCTCCCGTACCCGCTTCCCAGAGCCGGGCGAAGGTGAGGGGCATATCGTTGAAAAACGTGTGACTGTTGCCGATAAACAGAACTTTCAAAAGCGATCTTCCTTTCAGCGCAGCAGGGCTTCCCGCTGCCGGTAGTCCGGCAGTATGGAAGCGACAAGCGCGTAAAAATCCCTGCCGTGGTTCTTGTGCCGGATATGGGCAAGCTCATGGACCACCACATAGTCCACAGCCTCAGGGGGATAGAGCATGAGCCGCCAGGAAAAGCAAAGTCGGTTTTTCCCGCTGCAGCTCCCGAAGCGTTTCTCCGCACCGGTGATGGAGATCCCTGCGGGGGTGAGCCCCATGATGCGGCTGTAATGCTCGACCCGCCGGGGGATCAGCTCTCTGGCCTTCCGGATGCAGGCTTCCCGCTCCTCCTCCGTGGGGGCGGGGGGAGTACGCGCAGCCCGCTCCCGGGCTTTCGCCATGTGGATCTCCAGCCAGGAGCGGCGGCTTTCCACAAAGGCGTCGATCTGGGCCTTGGGCATGCGTTGAGGCGCCCGGACCAGGATCTCCAGATCCCGGGTGATCTCCAGGCTGACGGTGCGCCGTCCGGAACGGATCAGACGATAGGAAACAGGTTCCATGACGATATCCACCTCCTGCCGATACTCCATCTTACCCGGCGGACGGCGGTTCGTCAAGCGGCGGACCGCCGCAGAAACAGGAGGCGGAGCATTTGAATTGCGAACATTGCGGCAAACCGCTGGCGGGCGGGGTCTGTCCGGCCTGCGGAGCGGAATATCTGCCGGTGTGCATCCATTGTCAAGCGGTCGTCCCGGCCGGGAGCGAGCGCTGCCCGGTCTGCGGGAGTGAGGTCCTTCCGGGCTGGAACGTATCCCGGGAGGAGATGGAGCGGCGGGGCATCCGCGCCTTCATGCCCTATACGCCGGAGCACAATTATGATATCTATCTGGGAGGGAACCCGGATGGGGGCGGCTATGTTTTCCATAATGATCCGGGCTTTTCCGGACCGGTCCCGGAGAAGATCGTGCTTCCCGGGCTGGTGGAGGGCAGACCGATCTACGGCGTATGGAACGAGTTTTTCTGCGTGGGAGATGAGTTCACCCCGGACCGGTATGACGAGACCTTCCGCCGCATGCTGCCCCTGAAGACCATCATCGTCTCCAACGGCATCCGGGAGATCTTCACCTACGGCTTTTTCGGCTGCTGCGGGTTGGAGACCCTGGAGCTTCCCAGGACGGTGCAGAAGATGTTTTATGATTTCTATGATCTGTTTACGGACGGAGTCAGTCCCCTGCAGAACGGTTTTTACAAGAAAGATGTGACCGTTCGTTATCGGGGAAGCCGGGAGGAATGGGAACGGGTGGCCGTAACCAGCCGGTTTAACGACTATGTGAAGATGGGGCGGATCCGCCTGGTATTCCCGGGGGAATAAAACCAAGACCCCCCGGCTGAATCGCCAGAGGGCCTTGGTTCAGAAAAGAGAAAGAGTCAGGCTCACGGAGCCCATCCCCTGCCGGCTCCCAACGACAGAAGCGGCGCCACTGAGCTTTTTTCAGAAGAAGAAACCATGGTAACTGTGATCTTACACTTGCAATGTAACATATAGTACATAAAATTGCAACTATTTTTCTCTGATATTTGGCGAAAATCCCAGAATTCTTTTCCACTATTTTCAAAAATACCGGTAGAATTGACGAAATTATTAAGAAATAGGAGAGAAATGAAGATGGCAGGTTTGAAAGCAGTATTCCAGCCGATCCAGGTCGGTCCCCTTCGGGTGAGAAACCGCATTGAGGTTTCCCCGGCGGAGCCCATGCTTTGCTCCCGGGATGGACTGGCCACCCCGGAATTCGTAGACTATACCGCCCAGTTCGCCAAATTCGGCGCGGGCATCGTCACGGTGGGGGACAGCGCGGTGACCCAGGCCTATGCGGATACGAATCATTATGCGATCAATCTGGCGGACCGCTTTGTGGTCCATGGACTGGTGAAGGTGACGGACGCCATCCACCGCTGGGGCGCGGTGGCCTCCATCGAGCTGAACCTGCGGGATGAGCGGCTCCCGGCGGATTTCAGCCATGAGGAGGTGCAGGGGATCATCCGCTCCTTTGCGGACGCGGCGGAGCGGTGCCGGAAGGCGGGCTTCGACATGGTCATGCTCCATTTCGGCCATGGACATACCGCCGCCTCCTTCTATTCCCCCCATGTGAATAAGCGTACGGATGAGTACGGCTGCCAGACCTTTGAAAACCGCTGCCGTTTCGCTCTGGAAATGATCGACGCGGTGCGGGAACGCATCGGGCCCTATATGGCCATCGAGGTGCGCATGAGCGGGGACGAGCTCTATCCCGAGGGCGTGCACGTGGAGGACGCCATCGCCTTTGCCAAAGCGATCCAGGATAAGATCGATCTGATCCATATCAGCGCCGGGAGCATGTACGATCCCCGGACCATGGGCTCCACCATCCAGCACACCTATATGCCCCGGGCCACCAACCTGTACCTGGCGAAGCAGTTCAAGGCGGCGGGACTGAAGATCCCCGTGGTGAGCGTGGGCAGTCACGACATGGTCTCCGCGGAAAAGGCCGTCAGCGAGGGAGACTGCGATATGGTCGCCATGATCCGCTCCTTCCTGGCTGATCCTGAAATGCTCATCAAGGCTAAGGAGGGAAGAGTGGACGAGATCCGTCCCTGCCTGCGCTGCAACAACTGCACCGGCGGAGATCCCCATGGCTGCCCGACGCCTCTGCGCTGCTCCGTGAACGCGCCCCAGGGCAGACAGCCCCTCTTTGACGAGATACCCCCGGCGGATCCCGGAAAGAAGGTCGTCGTCGTGGGCGGCGGCTGCGCCGGAATGGAAGCAGCCCGCCGGCTGAGCCAGCGGGGCCTGAAGCCCGTGCTCTTTGAGAAGGGAGAGGAGCTGGGCGGCAGCCTGCGCATCGCGGGGGCCAATCCCATCAAGGGAGACGTGCGCCGGTATGCGGAGTGGTCTGTCCGCATGACCCTGCGTGACCAGAACATCGACCTTCGGCTGGGTACCGAAGCCACCCGGGAGCGGGTGCTGGCGGAGAAGCCCGATGTTCTCATCCTTGCTGTGGGCAGCGAGCCCATCATCCCCAGGGTACCCGGAGTTGAGGGCGGCAGCGTCTGCCTGGCTCAGGATATCGACCTGGGACGGGCAAAACCCGGCAAGCGGGTGATCATCGTCGGCGCGGGTCTTACGGGAACGGAGACCGCCGTATCCCTGGTCCGGGAAGGGCATGAAGTCACCGTGATCGATATGCTCTCCATGGCGGAGATCCGCAGCCGGGAAAAGGCGGTGAACACCGCGCAGCGCCTGGCCCTGGGAGAGGGAGTAAAGTTCCTGGAAAAGCATCGGCTGGCATCCATTTCCCCTGAGGGGGTGACGGCGCTGGATGAGGCGGGTCGGGAGGTCTTCCTGCCCTGCGACACGGTCGCCCTTTCTCTGGGCGTCAGGCCAAGAAGCGCCGCGGTGGATGAGCTGCGGGACGTATGTGAGACCGTCGTGTGCGTGGGGGACTGCAACAACCGGCAGGGGAACATCACCTCCGCCGTTCGGGAAGGCTTCTACGCGGCCATGAACGTATAAAGAAAGACAAAAAAACCGGGGCCGTTGTAAAAAGGAAGTTTTGCGGCGGCCCCTATGTCATGGAAAAAGCAGCGCAAAACCGGGAGATTGTGGAAAAGCAGCCGCAAATCTCCCGGTTTAGTGTATAACCATATCGACCCTGGACTTAAACCAGCGCC
>JAFZVM010000083.1 GCA_017617795.1 Oscillospiraceae bacterium | reverse complement strand
TATTCGGTTCAGCCTTCGATCTGGATCGTCTTCCGCTCAGGCAGCTTCTTCTGCTCCGCCTTGGGGAAGTCCAGGGTGAGGACGCCGTTTTCAAACCTGGCCTTGATGTCCTCTTCCTCCAGATTCTCGCCCACGTAGTAGCTCCGGCTCATACTGCCGGAGAACCGCTCCTGGTGCACCAGACGGCCCTTCTGATCCTTGCCTTCCTCTTCCACGCCCTTGGCGGCGCTGACGGTAAGGTAGCCGTTACTGAGCTGCAGCTGGATCTGGTCCTTCTTGAAGCCCGGCAGGTCCACGGACAGCTCATAACCGTCCTCATGCTCCTTCAGGTCGGTCTTCATGACCCGGGCCGCATTCTTGCCGTACAGCTTCTTCTCCACATCGGTCCCAAAGCCCCGGAAAGGAAAATCCATCCAGTCATCAAACAAACTCTCTCCAAAAATACTCGGCAACATAAGTCATTCCTCCTCACTTATTTTGTTACCTGAGCAAGGGGAAGGAGGTCATTCATTCGATCTCTGTTCCTTTGTTCGGCTCCCATTATAGCACCGGTTTTAGCACTGTCAAGAGGTGAGTGCTAATTTCTCTGTAAACAGTTTGTGAACGAATTTCACATACTTTGTGAACGGGAGAAAACATCAGCCGGAGATCCAGGCTTTTACCGCCGCCAGCCTTTTCAGGGCCTCCTCCCGTCCCATGCGGTATACCCGCTCCAGCTCCCTGGGGTTCTTTTCCGTCCGGCCGACGCCCGGATCCTCCGGGGGGCGGAGCACCAGCAGCTCCCCGGCTTTCTCCCGCCGGTCGATCTCCTCCATCCTGGCGTTGTACCGCCAGGGGCGGAGCTCCAGGGCCTCCGCCACCTTGGGATACTCCCCCAGAGCCAGACGCATGGGCAGGAGGAGGGGAGTGGGTTTCTTCCGGTATCCCTTCGCCCGGGTGAGGATCAGCACGTTCCGGTCATAGCCCCGCTTTTCCATGAAATGCAGGGGCAGGGGCTCCACGATCCCCCCGTCCAGCAGGAGCCTGTTCCCCGCCGCCACCGGGCGGGAGACCAGGGGCATGGAGGCGGAGCCCCGGATCCATGCGATATCCTCGTCGTACCCGTCGGTGCACCGATGGTACAGGAGCTTCCCGGTGCGCACGTCCGTGGCCCCCACCCAGAACTCCATGGGGTTCTTTTCAAAGGCTTCATGGTCGAAGGGATCCAGCACCTCCGGCAGCTCCCGGTAGCAGAAGTCCGCCCCGTACAGGTCCCCGGTGCGCAGAAGGGACCGGAGGCCGCAGTATCGGGGATCCCGGCTGTATTTCAGGTTGTAGCGCAGGGCCCGTCCCGGCTGGCGGGATTTATAGTTGATGCCGAAGGTGGCCCCGGCGGAAATGCCCGCCGCGCCGTCGAACTCCACGCCCCGCTCCAGGAACACGTCGATGACGCCGCAGGTGAACATGCCACGCATGGCGCCGCCCTCCATGATGAGCGCCGTTTTCACGATACCGCCCCCTTGCCGCGTATTATACCCGCCGCCCTGCGGATTGACAAGCGCCGGGGATATGGTAGAATCACAGACAGAGAATATATTGAGGAGGATACCGATATGGCCAAAAAGATCGCCTATTCCTACGTGCCGGACCGGGGCTGGACCGGCAAGGGCTTTTCCATCCCCCACGCAGCGGTGCCCAGGGAGGAAGTGCGTCTCACCCTGGCTCCCCGGGGCCGGGAGCCCTACGACGTGCCCATCGCCAAGGCGGAGAAGCGGGGCGAGCTGCTGAAGATCACCCCGGTGGAATTCGACTACCGCTCCAACTGGACCCTTCACATCGGAAAGGACGCCTATACCCGGAAGGATATGGACGAGGAGCTGTGCGAGGGGCTGGAGCATTTTGCCCCCGGGAAGAAGGGCGATGTGCTGTACCGCCTGTACTCCCCCAAGGCCTCGACGCCCCGGCCCATGATCCTCTTCCTCCACGGCGGCGGCAACGGAGGCACGGACAACATCACCCAGATCGCCGCGGACCTGAGCTGCAACCACTTTGTGAAGAAATACCCGGATTTCTACGTTCTGGCCCCCCAGGCCCAGGAGCCGGATTTCTCCATGATGGTGGGCCGCATCGGGAAGATCGACTTTGCTCACAGCGACCAGGACGGGGACTTTGGCTGGTCCCGCCGGTACCTGGGGGAGGTGTGCGACCTGATCCGGGGCATGATCAAGGACGGCAAGGTGGATCCCCGCCGGGTCTACGTCACGGGCATGTCCATGGGCGGCGCCGGGACGCTCCGGGCCATGAGCGTGGGAGCCGGGCTCTTCGCCGCGGCGGTGCCCGTATGCCCCACCATGACGCCGGAGACCTTCGGCATCCTGAAGGGTCTCGTTCATGCCAAGCTCTGGATCGCCACCAGCTACGTGGACCACACCATCTACCGGCATAAGTACATCGTGGACGGGATCCTGGCCCTGCGGGACGCGGGGAACCGGGACGCCCACCTCACCCTGTACAGCCCGGAGGAGCTGCAGAAATACGGCATCGCCACGGATCCGGACCTCTCCTACCCGGAGCTGTTCTCCCAGAACCACATGTCCTGGGTGCCCACCTACCACGATGAACACGGCATTATGAGCTGGCTCACGGAACAGGTACTGGAGGCCTGAGCGCCATGGCTTACAAAACTGCCGCTCTGATCATCCTGGCCGTCGTATATCTGTACCGGCTCTGCCTGCACTGGCTGAACCGGCGCAGCGCGGACCGGCCCATCCCGGAGAACGTGAAGGACGTGTACGACCCGGAGACCTACGCCAAATGGCGGGCCTACCATGGGGAGACCAGCCGTCTGGGCCTCGTCTCCGTCACCCTGGGTTTCCTGCCGACCTTCCTTCTCATTCTCTTCAACGCCTATCCCGCCTTCGCCCGCCTGTTCCGGGAAAATATTTACGCTCAGGCCGCGGCGGTGCTCATCCTCTACGCCCTGTCCGGGCTGGTGAGCCTCCCGGCGGAGTACTACGGCACCATGGTGATCGAGGAGAAGTACGGCTTCAACCGCTCCACGAAAAAGACCTTCTGGCTGGACCAGCTGAAGAATTTCCTCATCGGCCTCATCATCACCTTTGCCATTACCTATCTGCTCCTGGTTCTCCACCTGGCCCTGGGGGACTGGCTGATCCTGGTCTTCGCCCTGATCCTGATGGCGATGATCCTGGGGATCTCCTTCCTGTACCCCTTTCTGAGCCGTATCTTCAACAAGTTCACCCCTCTGGAGGAGGGGGAGCTGCGGGAAAAGCTCACGGGACTGCTGGAGAAGCACGGGTACAGGGTCCGGGCCATCCAGGTCATGGACGCCTCCCGCCGCAGCACCAAGTCCAACGCCTACTTCACCGGCTTCGGCAGGATGAAGACCATCGTGCTGTACGACACCCTGGTGCAGGCCATGACCCCGGAGGAGATCTGCGCCGTGTTCGCCCATGAGCTGGGCCACGGCCTGCATAAGGACACCCTGAAAAACCAGGTGCTGAGCTTCCTGCAGATCGCCGTCCTGGCGGTGCTGGCCTGGCTCACCCTGCGCACGGAGGCTCTCTTCCCCGCCTTCGGCTTCCGTACCGTGAACTACGGCTTTGCCCTGCTCCTCATCATGGAGGTGGAATTCGCCCTGATCTCCCCCCTGTTCAGCCTGCTGGTGAACGCCTTCTCCCGCAGGGCCGAGTACCGGGCGGACGCCCAGGCGGTGAAGGAGGGATACGGAGAAGCCCTGGTCTCCGCTCTCAAGACCCTGGGCCGGGAGAATTTCTCCAACCTCTCCCCGGATCCCCTGCTGGTGACGCTGGAATATTCCCATCCGCCCCTGAGCGACCGGATCGAAGCGATACGGGAGAAATGAATTGCCCGCGGGCATAACAAAGCCGGGTCTGCCGCAAAAGGGCAGGCCCGGTATTCCTTTTTTTAATCCAGTGCGCTCTTTCTTCCCTCCGGCACTTCCGCACCCAGGGCGTCCAGCACCGTGGCTCCCACGTCCCCGAAGGTATCCCGCTCCCCCATGCTCCCGGGGACGATCCCCCGGCCCAGCATCAGAAAGGGGATATATTCCCGGGTGTGGTCCGTACCCTTGAAGGCAGGGTCGCAGCCGTGGTCCGCGGTGACGATGAGCAGGTCCCGCTTCCCCAGCCGGTCCAGGATCCCGGGGAGAGCCTCGTCAAACTCCTTCAGCCCCCGGCCGTAGCCCGCCGGATCCCGGCGGTGGCCCCAGACCTGGTCGTAATCCAGGAGGTTCACGAAAATGAGTCCCCGCTTCCCCGCCTCCAGGGCCTCCCGGGCGGCGGCGATCCCCTCTGCGTTCTTCCCGGTGCGCCGGGCGGAGGTGAAGCGGGTCTCCGGGAAAATATCCGCGGGCTTGCCGATGGAATGGATCTCCGCCCCCGCCTCCGTCAGACGGTCCAGATCCGTAGGTCCCTCCGGGGCGGCGGCAAAATCATGCCGGTTGGCGGTGCGGACGAAATGTCCCGGCTCCCCCGTGAAGGGGCGGGCGATGACCCGGCCGATGCGGTAGCCCAGTTCCTCGGATACCCGCTTGGCCGCCCGGCACCAGTCATACAGCTGCTCCGGGGGAACGATCTCCTCGTGGGCGGCGATCTGGAACACGCTGTCCACGGAGGTGTACACCATGGGCAGGCCCGTACGCAGATGGTCCGCCCCCCGGCGCTCCAGCAGCTCCGTGCCGGAGGCCTGTTCGTTGCACAGCACCTCCCGGCCGATGGCCTTGGAGAAGGCGGAGATCAGATCCTCCGGAAAGCCGCCGGGGAAGGTGTTGAAGGGTCGGGAGGTGGGATAACCCATGACCTCCCAATGGCCCACGATGGAGTCCTTCCCCGCGGAGACCTCCCGGCATCTGCCGTACCGCCCCACAGGGCGGATCCCGGCGGAGAATCTCTCCAGCCCGGGGAGAGAGAACAGTCCCAGCCGCTCCAGATTGGGCAGAGTCAGGTTTGGATCGTATTCCAGGGTGTGCTGCACCGTGGCGGCGCCCGCGTCGCCGTAGGCCGCCGCGTCCGGCAGCTCTCCCACCCCCACGCTGTCCAGCAGGAACAGGAGCACCCGATCAAATCTTGCCATATGTTTTCCTCTCAACTCTTAAAGATCCCCGGCAGGAGCCGGAAATACTGCTTCATAAGGATGGATCCCTCCACGGAGTCCGGAGCGAAGAGCCGCCCGGACCTCTCCGACAGCACCGGCAGGAGCTTATAGCACAGGAACAGGAGCAGTCCCGCCAGCAGGATCCCCAGGATGGCGCCCAGGATGCCCCCCAGGGCCCGGTTCGTCTCGTTCACCAGGGGGATATGGTCGATCAGCGGGGCGATCACCCCGTTGAACAGGAGCCGCAGCAGCAGGGCGGCGACGATGAGCCCCAGCAGGAACAGGATCCATCCCGCCAGCCGCTGGGCGATGAGCTGCGAGGCGTTTGCCACCGCGGAGGCGCCGTTTTCCCGCATCTGCAGGACCTGCTCCGGGATGTTCAGCTTCAGAAAGGCAGGGAGCTCCGCGTTGTCCAGGATCCGCTGCAGGTTCTCCAGCAGGTCCGAGAGGCCCAGGTTGTCCTTGGCCCGCTCCAGCACACGGCCGATGGCCGGGGCGATCCAGAGCTCCGCCACGGTATCCGCCAGCAGGTTCTTCAGGATGATGCCGGCCCAGATGCCGCCCACCAGGGAGATCAGCCCGCCCAGCATCCGCACCAGTCCGCTGCGGGCGCCGGATACGAGCTTCCAGACGATGATGGCCAGCAGGACCACGTCCACCAGGATCCCCGCGTTCGGGTTCATGGATGCGACCATGGAATTCATCCAGTCTCCTCCTCTCCCGCGCCGGGTCCGTCAAAGGTCCGGCGCCGTTTCTCCGTTTACCAGCTTATGCGCGGGCAGCCCCTGGGTTTCCGCGCCGCCCGGCCGCGCGGTCATTCTTCCATCTGTCAGACGCCCGGAGTCCCGGAATGTTCCTACTCCCGGCAGATGGTGCCGCCGAAGAGGAGGAGGTCCCCCTCATACCCCACCGCCAGCTGACCGGGGGCGGGACGGCGCACGGGCTCTTCGAAGCGCAGGAGCAGGCTCCCGTCCTCCCGGGGCTCCGCCAGAGCGGAAGTCCGCCGGGGACCGCTGCGGAGCTTTACCTCCGCCCGGAAGGGCTCCCTGCGCTCCGGCACGGAGACCCAGTTCAGGTTCCGTACCGGGACCTCCCGGGTATCCAGGTCCTCCCGGGGAGTCAGCAGGATCTCATTCGTCTCCCGCCGCAGCTCCGCCACATACAGGCGGCTCTCCGCCGGGACTCCCAGGCCCCGGCGCTGGCCGATGGTATAGCGGTGCAGGCCCCTGTGCCTGCCCAGCACCCGCCCATCGGCGTCCACGAAGTTCCCTTCCGGCAGGCTCAGGCCCCGGCTTTCCAGCCAGGCGCCGTAATCCCCGTCCGGGATGAAGCAGATATCCTGGCTCTCCTTCTCCCCTGCGGCTCCCAGGCCGGCGGAGGCGGCGGAGACCTTTACCTCTCCCTTCTCCAACCCCGCCAGGGGAAACAGGATGCGGCGCAGCTGATCCTGGGACAGACGGGCCAGCATATAGCTCTGGTCCTTTCTGCCCCCGGAGGCCAGGAGGAGCGCACGCCCATCCGGGCCGGTCTCCGTCCGTGCATAGTGCCCCGTGGCGATTTTCTCCGCCCCCCATTCCTCCGCGGCCTTCAGCAGGGAGGGGATCTTCACCCGGGGATTGCAGACGACACAGGGATTGGGGGTGAGCCCGGACAGGTAAGCTTCCCCAAAGGGGCGGCGGACCAGAGCCTCGTGGGCTTCCGCCGCCGGGAAGACCCGGAAGGGGATCCCCAGCTCCCTGGCTGTCCGCTCCGCAGCAGCCGGGCTGCCGAAACCCAGATCCAGCCAGACACCCAGGACCTCATAGCCCGCCTCCCGCAGACGGCGGGCAGCTTCGCTGCTGTCCACGCCGCCGGAAAGACCCAGGACCGCCTTTTCCATCATCTTCTCTCCTTCTCCAGCCAGATCATCAGGGCGGCCATATCCGCCGGGTTCACCCCGGAGATGCGGGAGGCCTGGCCGAAATTCTCCGGCCGCACCTTGTCCAGCTTCTGCCGGGCCTCCAGCCGGAGGCTGTCGATATGCAGATAATCCAGATCCGCGGGCAGGGGCCGCTGCTCCAGGCGGCGGAACTCCTCTGCCTGCTTCTGCTGCCGCTTAATGTACCCCTCGTACTTGATGCCGATCTCCGTCTCCAGGCCGATGCTCCGGTCCAGCTCCGGCCGGCCGGGATCAAAGGGAAGCAGATCGGCGTAGCTGATCCCGGGACGGCGGATCAGATCCGCCAGGGAGACGCCGGAGGCGGGCACGGCGCTGCCCTTCTCCTCCAGGAAAGCCGCCAGCTCCGGAGAGGGAGCCAGATGGGTATGCTCCAGCCTCTCCCGCTCCGCCGCCACCCGGCGGTACTTCTCCCGCACCTGCTCCAGCCGTTCATCGCTCACCAGGCCGATGGCATGGCCCTTTTCCGTCATGCGTTCGTCCGCGTTGTCCTGCCGGAGGAGCAGGCGGTACTCGCTGCGGGAGGTCATCATCCGGTAGGGTTCGTTGGTCCCCTTGGTCACCAGATCGTCCAGTAGCACGCCGATGTATCCCTCGCTCCGGTCGATGGTGAAGGGCTCCCGCCCCAGCAGGGCCAGGGCGGCGTTCACCCCCGCCATGAAGCCCTGGACCGCCGCTTCCTCATAGCCGGAGCTTCCGTTGAACTGTCCCGCCCCGTAGAGGCCCGGGACCTGCTTCGTCTCCAGGGTATGCCGCAGGGCCAGGGGATCCACGCAGTCGTACTCGATGGCGTAGGCGGGACGCTGCATCTCCGCATGCTCCAGGCCGATGACGGTGTGGAGCATCTGCAGCTGTACGTCCTCCGGCATGGAGGAGGAGAAGCCCTGTACGTAGACCTCTTCCGTATCCAGGCCCATGGGCTCCAGGAAAAGCTGATGCCTGGGCTTGTCCGCAAAGCGCACCACCTTGTCCTCGATGGAGGGGCAGTACCGGGGGCCGACGCCCTCGATCACCCCGGAGAACAGGGGGCTGCGATGGAGGTTTTCCCGGATGATCCGGTGGGTCTCCTCCGTGGTGTAGGTAAGCCAGCAGACCGCCCGGTTCTCCAGCGGCGTCTCGGTGGTGAAGGAAAAGGGTTCCGGCGCGGGATCCCCGTACTGGGGCTCCAGCCTGGAATAATCCACCGTCAGGCCGTTGATGCGGGGCGGGGTCCCGGTCTTGAACCGCCGGAGAGGGAGGCCCAGGGCCTTCAGACTCTCCGTCAGGGCGGAGGCGGCGTGCATCCCGTCCGGGCCGCTCTCCCGCATGACCTCTCCCACGATGGTCCTGCCCCGGAGATATGTGCCGGTGCAGATCACCGCCGCCCGGCATCGCCAGGTGGCCCCCGTCTCGGTCCGGACCCAGGCCACCCGCCCGTTCTCCGTGCCCAGCTCCGTGATCTCCGCCTGCTTCAGCCGCAGCCGGGGCTGCCGTTCCAGGGTGCGCTTCATGATCCGCTGGTAGAGCTTCCGGTCCGCCTGAGCCCGGAGGGAGTGGACCGCCGGTCCCTTCCCCAGGTTCAGCATCCGGTACTGGATGCAGGCGGCGTCCGCCGCCTTGCCCATTTCGCCCCCCAGGGCATCCAGCTCCCGCACCAGGTGGCCTTTGCCGGTGCCGCCCACCGCCGGATTGCAGGGCATGTTCCCCACCGCGTCCAGATTGATGGTGAAGAGTACCGTATCCAGGCCCATGCGGGCGGCAGCCAAAGCGGCCTCGATCCCCGCGTGTCCGGCGCCGATCACGGCGATATCGCAGCTTCCCGCCTCAAAAATCATTTTCGGTCACCTCTGTCTCTCCCTGCTGACGGAACAGCAGGTCCATGCGGATCTTTTTCCATTCCGAGGTAAATTGACGTTCCAGTCCGGCGGCGGTATCCCCGATCTCCCGGTGGAACAGGCCCGACGCTGCCAGGCTTCGGAGGCTCTCCGCTCCCTCCCCGGTGAGGGTGTCCGCTTCGGCCTCCAGAGGGCATCGGAGGATCAGGTATACCCCGTCCTCCAGCCGGAGGGCGGTGCAGCCGCCCATCTCCAGAGAAGCGGCAGCGGCATACAGGGCTTCCTCCCCGCAGCCGGGGGCCAGCTGTCTCCCGGCGCTCAGGCGTTCATCCTCCCCGTAGGCAGCGCAGAGTTCATCGAAATCTGCTTCTCCCCGCCGGAGCTGCCGGGCGAAGATCTCCGCCTGCTCCAGTCTGCCCCGGATCTCCGTTTCGGTGTAGATCTCCGGGTTCGCGCTGAGCCACAGGGCCCGGAAGCGCAGGACGCCGTTTTCCTCCCCCCAGCGCACCGCTTCTTCTTCGGGCAGGAGGCTCCCCTCCGGCCCGTATTTCCGAAGGTAGAGCAGGGAGGACAGGCTTTCCGCCCGCAGCAGGCCCTCCGCCACCGAGGGGGTGACGAAGGTCTCCCGGCACAGGGCTTCCGTCATCTCCGGATCCGGCTCCGGGGCGCTGATCCCCTCTTCCATGGCCAGGACCGTCACCGCCCGCCAGCGGGCGGCCCGAAGCAGAGCCAGTTCCTTCACCTGCTCAGCCAGGGTCTCGTCGTAAAACAAATCGACCTCCCCCAGGTTTCTGCCCAGATCGCGGGTCAGGGCTTCCCATGCCTGGTACCGGAATTCTTCCATGGTCAGCCCCAGTCCTCCCAGCCGGGCTACGACCGCCCGCTCCGGCACATAGTAGGGCTTCTCCTCCGGAGCCGCGGGGGTCATCCGGTCGTTCTGGGACAGGGCCAGGAGCCCGATCGCAGCCAGGCAGAACAGAGCCAGGGGCAAAACGCGCTTCAGCAGCAGCCGCTTCATTTCTTCGTCCCCCGCCAGGCCCGGATGAACTTCACCGACTGGGCGATCACGTCTCCGGTCTGGAGCTTCAGGCTCACGCAGGGCACGGTCCCTGCCTCCACCTTCAGCCTGCCCCGGAAATCCGGCAGCTGATAGAGGGCGGAGATCAGCTCCATGTCGAAATTCTGCACTTTGAAAAGCATCCGGCCGGATTTCTGGGTGATCTCCGTGATCCCCGCCTCCGTGGCCTCGCCCCGCATGAGGGCCACCTGGATCAGATTGTTCACACTCCGGGGCGGATCCCCGAAGCGGTCCACCAGCTCGTCCGTCATGTCGTCCGCGTCCTCTTCGCTGCGGATGAGGGCGATGCGGCGATACAGATCCATGCGCTGCTCCGGAGATTCCACATAATTCTCCGGGATGCCCGCGTCCACGGAGAGATCCGCGGAGCAGGAGGTCTTCACCGGCTTCTTCTCCCCCTTCTGCTCCAGCACCGCTTCCTCCAGGAGCTTCAGGTACATATCGTAGCCCACGCTCATCATAAAGCCGCTCTGCTCCGCCCCCAGAAGGTTCCCCGCCCCCCGGATCTCCAGGTCCCGCATGGCGATGCGGAAGCCGGAGTTGAACTCCGCATACTCCCGGATGGCGCTGAGGCGCTTGTTTGCCACCTCGCTCAGGACCTTGCCCCGGCGGAAGGTGAGGTAGGCGAAGGCGTGGCGGCTGGACCGCCCCACCCGGCCCCGGATCTGGTGGAGCTGAGCCAGGCCCAGCTTATCCGCGTCCTCGATGATGAGAGTGTTTACATTGGGGATATCGATGCCCGTCTCGATGATGGTGGTGCACACCAGCACCTGTACCTCGCCGGAGGACACCCGGTCCATCACGGCATTCAGGGCCGCCTCGTCCATCTGCCCGTGGGCGACGGCCACGCTGACCCCCTCCACCAGCTCCCGGAGCCGGGCGGCGCAGCGCTCGATGGTCTCCACCCGGTTATGGAGGTAATACACCTGGCCGCCCCGGCTCACCTCCCGGCGGATGGCGTCCGCCAGAACGGAATAGTCGTGCTCCAGCACATAGGTTTGCACCGGATGCCGCCCCGTGGGGGGCTCCTCCAGGGTGGACATATCCCGCAGGCCGGAGAGGGCCATGTTCAGGGTGCGGGGGATGGGGGTGGCGGAGAGGGTGAGCACGTCCACGTTCCGGCTCAGCTCCTTCAGCCTTTCCTTGTGGGAGACGCCGAAGCGCTGCTCTTCGTCCACCACCAGGAGCCCCAGGTCCCGGAAGCGCACGTCCTTCTGCAGCAGCCGGTGGGTCCCGATGACGATATCGGCGCTGCCTTCCGCCGTCATCCGCAGGGCCTCCTTGATCTGCCCCGCGGTGCGGAAGCGGCTCAGTACCTCGATACGCAGGGGCAGGCCGGCGAAGCGGCGCATGGCGGTGACATAATGCTGTTGGGCCAGCACCGTGGTGGGCACCAGCACGGCGGCCTGCTTCCCATCCATGACGCATTTCATGATGGCCCGAAAGGCCACTTCCGTTTTGCCGAAGCCCACGTCCCCGCACAGGAGCCGGTCCATGGGGGCAGGCTTTTCCATATCCGCCTTGATCTCCGCCGCGGCCCGGAGTTGATCCTGGGTCTCGCTGTATTCGAAGCGATCCTCGAATTCCTGCTGCCAGACCGTATCCGGACCGAAGGCATAGCCGGGGCGGCGGCTCCGCTCCGCATAGAGCTTGATGAGCCCTTCCGCCAGATCCTTGGCCGCCTTTCTGGCCCGGGTCTTGGCCTTGACCCAGTCCGTGCCCCCCAGCTTGGAGAGCTTCGCCGGAGCGTCCTCTCCCCCGGTGCCGATGTATTTGGATACCAGATCCAGCTGGGTGGCGGGTACGTAGAGCACGTCCGTTCCCGCATAGGCGATTTTGATATAGTCTTTGTACACCCCGTCCGTCTGCAGACGCTCAATGCCCAGGAAACGGCCGATGCCGTGGGTCTCGTGCACTACCAGATCTCCCCGGCTCAGATCCGTATAGCTCTGGAGCTTCTGCCGGTTGGAGCTGCCCTTCCGTCTGGGGGCGCTCTGCCGGAAGCGCTGGGTGAACTGCCCCTCCGTCATCACCGCCAGGCGGATGGAGGGATACTCCGTGCCCGCGGAGAGCGCTCCCACGGCGATGCGGCATTCCCCGGGCTTGCCCAGGTCCGCCAGGGTCTCGTCCACGGCGGCGGGGATCTGCCGGTCCGCCAGATAATCCCGCAGGATATCCGCCTTCCTCCGGTCGGCGCAGAGCACCGCCACCCGGTATTTATCTCCCAGATAATGGCGGATATCCTCCGCCGCGGTGGACAGGCTGCCTCCGTAGCTGGGGAGCTGCTTGGCGGTCAGGTCCAGCAGGCCCCGGGGCGCCAGAGGATAGGCGCTGCCCCGGAAGCTGTCCAGATAGGCCAGGGGATAATCCCGGAGGCTGTCGCAGACCTCATCCCAGGAACGGCAGAATTCCGCCAGTCCCCCCTCCAGCTGCCCGCTTTCCAGCAGGGTGGCCGTATCCTCCCCCAGCTGCCAGAGCCAGTTTTTCCCCCGCTCGGCGCAGGCGGCGGGCTCCGCCATCAGGACCACCGCGTCCGCGGGGATATAGTCCGCGCCGCAGGTCATGCGGGAAAAGCTCAGGGCCATGTATTTATCCGCGGAATTCAGAGGCAGCCGCTGCCGCAGCCGCTCCAGATCCTCCGTCATCACACGGATCAGGTCCCGGGAGGGGTTCTTCCGCTTCCGGACGCGCTTCAGCAATTCCTCCAGCCGGTCCGCCAGGCCTTCCTCTCCCCCCTCCGCCAGAGCGGGAAGGGCTTCCGCCGCAGGAAGCAGCACCGTCTCCTGCAGGTTCTCCGTCCGCCGCTGGGTCTCCGGGTCGAAATAGCCCATGGAGTCCAGCTCATCCCCGAAGAATTCGCAGCGCACGGGAAGGGAAGCGGCGGGGCTGAAGAAATCCACGATGCCTCCCCGGCGGGCAAACTGGCCCGGACCTTCCACAGCGTCGTACCGCTGATAACCGCACAGGAGCAGGGCTTCCGTCAGTTTTTCCGGCCCCTCCTCTCCGCCCTGGCGCACCCTGGCGCAGGCGGAGTCCAGCCTCTCGGGAGGAAGGGTGCGCTGCATAAGGCCGTCCGGGGTGGTCACCACCACTCCCGCCCGTTCCCGCAGGAGAGCCAGCAGGGTGCGGAGACGGGTCTGCTCTCCTTCCCGGGAGACGCTGTCCGCATGGAAGAAGGTGAACTCCCGGCCGTAGAGGGTCCAGACCTCCTCCTGGCACAGGGTCTCCAGATCTCCCCGCATCCGCTCCGCCTCCAGCTCATCCGGACAGATGAGCACAAGGGGACGGCCGCTCTCCCTCCGGAGGGCGGCGGCGACATGGCTCTTATGGATGGGACTGAGGCCGCTGTACACGGCGGGACACCCGCCGTATTCCACCCGCTGCATCAGTTCCCTGAACCCCTTCTCTCCCATGAGGGCGTGGGTCAGACCATACATAAACGGCTCCGTTTCTTCCGGCCAGCGCATAACGGGCACGACTTGCCTCCCCCGGGGGGTAGCCGCCGCGCCTGAATATCCGAAATGCCGGTACAGAATGAGAAATTATACACCATATGCCTTGCGACTTCAAGCCGGATGTGCTATCTTGTGCCTATGAATTATGCGATTTTATGTGAGGAGATCCTCAGGAAGGAAAAGGAAGCGGGACGGAAGCCCCGGATCCTGCTGCAGGCCTGCTGCGCCCCCTGTTCCAGCGTTGTGCTGGAACGGCTGAGCCAGGTCTGCGGCCTGACCCTGTATTACTATAATCCCAATACCATGCCCCGGGAGGAATACGAAAAGCGGCTGGGGGAATTCGAAAAGCTGCAGCGCTTCCCCTTTGACCTCATGGAGGGCGCCTGGGACAACGACCTGTTCCGGGAGAAGGTGCGGGGACTGGAGAACGAGCCGGAAGGGGGAGCCCGCTGCGCCGTCTGCATCCGGCTCCGGCTGGAGGAGACGGGGCGTCTCGCCGCCGAAAAAGGCTTTGATTACTTCGGCACCACCCTCACCGTGGGTCCCCGGAAGGATCCGGTGCTGGTAAACGGCGTCGGGGAGGCGGTTTCCCGGGCCTGCGGCGTACCCTGGTTCTACGCGGATTTCAAGAAGAAGGACGGGTTCCGCCGCTCTGTGGCGCTGTGCCGGGAGCTGGGGATCTACCGTCAGGATTACTGCGGCTGCCGCCTGGGGGCGGAGCCGGAGAGAGAAGGAAACGAAACATGCTGAAGGAAGCGAAAAGCATCGTCTTCAAGGTGGGCACCTCCACCCTCACCCACCGCAGCGGCAAGCTGAACCTGCGGCGGCTGGAGGAGCTGGCCCAGGTGCTGGCGGATCTTATGAACGAGGGGATCCGGGTCACCCTGGTGACCAGCGGCGCCATCGGCGTGGGAGTGGGCAAGCTGGGCCTCCGGGAGCGTCCGGCGGACACCGCCGGGAAGCAGGCCGCCGCCACGGTGGGCCAATGCGAGCTCATGTATATCTATGATAAGCTCTTCGCCCAATATGGCTATAATGTAGGCCAGCTCCTCATCACCCGGGAGGACGTGGAGGATCCCCGGCGGCACGGGAACCTGGAGCAGACCTTCGATCAGCTCTTCCGCATGGGGGTCCTGCCCATCATCAACGAGAACGACGCCGTAGCGGTGGAAGAGATCGTCTACGGGGACAACGACAGTCTCTCCGCCGTGGTGGCGGTGCTCATCCAGGCGGACGCTCTGGTGATCCTCACGGAAACGGACGGGCTCTTTACCGCCAATCCGGAGACGGACCCGGAGGCGAAGCGCATCCCGCTGGTACGGGAGATCACAGAGGAGATCAAGGCCTGCGCCGGCGGAGCGATTTCCGGCCAGGGCACCGGCGGCATGGTCACCAAGGTCCATGCGGCGGAGATCGCAGCTGCCGCGGGGATCGACACCTATGTGCTGAACGGAGCGGATCCCAAGGCCATCTATCGTCTGCGGGACGGGGAGGATCTGGGGACCCGGTTCCTGGGAAAGGAGTAATCACATGCTGGAAGATCTGGGCATAAGAGCGCAGGACGCCGCCGTCATCCTGGCGGGCATCCCGGAGAAGACCCGGAACGACGCGCTGGAGGCCATCGCCTCTGCTCTGGAAGAGAATACCGCCGCCATCCTGGCGGCCAATGAAAAGGATATGGACCTGGGCCGGGAAGCCGGCCTGCGGCAGGCTCTGCTGGACCGGCTCCTGCTCACCCCGGAGCGCATCCGGGGCTGCGCCGACGGGGTCCGGGCCGCCGCCGCCCTGCCGGATCCCCTGGGGCGGCTTCTGGAGGAGACCCGGCGGCCCAACGGGCTGCTCATCCGCAAGATCAGCGTTCCCATGGGGGTCATCGCCGTGATCTACGAGGCCCGGCCCAACGTGACCGTGGACTCTGCCGCCCTCTGTCTGAAAAGCGGCAACGCGGTGCTCCTCCGGGGAGGCAAGGAGGCGAAGTTCTCCAACATGGCTCTGGCGGAGATCATGCGCGCCGCCCTTGCCCGGGCGGGCCTGCCTGCGGACTGCATCCAGCTGGTGGACTGCGAGAGCCGGGAGAGCGCCAGGGCCCTCATGGAACTGAAGGGCTACGTGGACCTGCTCATCCCCCGGGGCGGCGCGGGCCTCATCCGGGCGGTGGTGGAGAACGCCAAGGTCCCGGTGATCGAGACCGGGGCGGGCACCTGCCACGTGTATGTGGACAGGGCCGCCGACCCGGATATGGCGGCGGATATCCTGTATAACGCCAAGACCTCACGCCCCTCCGTGTGCAACGCGGCGGAGTGCGTGCTGATCCATCGGGACATCGCCCCGGTGTTCATCCCCAAAATGGCCGCCTCCCTGGCCCGGAAGAGCGTGGAAATCCGGGGGGACGAGGCGGTGTGCGCCCTTCTGCCCTCCGCCGTTCCCGCCGCTGAAGACGACTGGGGCCGGGAATACGGGGACTATATCCTGGCAGCCCGGGTGGTGGACAGTCTGGAGGAGGCCATGGCCCATATCCGGAGATACGGCACCAGGCACAGCGAGTGCATCGTCACGGCGGACGAAACCGCAGCGGACCGCTTCCTCCGTGGGGTGGACGCGGCGGCTGTATACCACAACGCCTCCACCCGCTTTACGGACGGAGGCGAGTTCGGCCTGGGAGCGGAGATCGGCATCTCCACCCAGAAGCTCCATGCCCGGGGTCCCCTGGGGCTGCGGGAGCTCACCACCATGAAATATATGATCTTCGGAGACGGCCAGGTCCGGGTGTGAGGGGCAGGCTCAGCCTGCGGACGCGTTGGGGCTGCCCAGGAAGTCCGTTTCGAATGGAGACCCTATGATCACCATCAAGCCTGTAGATGAAAACAGCGTGGAGGCCTGTGCTTCCCTGCAATGCACCCCGGAGCAGCGGCAATTCACCAATTCGCCGATCTGGTCCCTGCTGGAGGCCGCATATACGCCCCTGCATCAGCATTGCAGGCTTTACGCCATATACAGCGGCGATACGGTCGTGGGCATGGTCCGTCTGGATTTCACGCTGCACGAGGGATATTACGAATTCACAAATCTTCTGATCGATCGGAACCATCAGCGAAAGCATTGCGCCACGGGGGCGATCCGTCAGATCATCGAGATATTCCGTAAAGACGGACGCTTCCGGATTCTTCGGATCCATGTTGCGCCGGAGAATGCTGCCGCCATCCGATTGTATCAGAAGTTGGAATTTACGTACGCATATCGCACGGAAGATCAGGTGTTTCTCGTATACGAGTATCCATTGCAATAAATGCGCCTGACAGTCATCGTCGTGGAAAAACCTCTCCACCGCTTCGCGGTCCCCCTCCCCTTTCAGGGGAGGCAGGATACCGTCCCGCCGCAGCGGCAGGCTCCCCTGAAAGGGGAGCTGGCAGACGCCGTCTCCCGCAAGGCGGATGACTGAGAGGTTATCCCCAATGCATATACCGGGATGAATGGACTTTTCTATTTCAGGAGAATATCATGCCGGATCATCATTACACCGGTTACAATTCCGGGAATCTGAACAAAGCCAAATCCTTGCGCCGGGAGATGACAAAGCAGGAAAAACACCTGTGGCATGATTTCCTCAAAACCTATCCGGTCCACTTTTACCGGCAAAGGCCGATCGATCGGTATATTGTCGATTTCTATTGCTCAGAGGCAGGGATCGTGATCGAACTGGACGGCGATCAGCACGGTGAGGAAGCGGCTGTAAAATATGATACGCTGCGCTCCGAGACCTTACGAAAGCACGGTCTGGAAGTTCTGCGGTATGCAAATCACGATGTTGCCGCATCTTTTGAGGGTGTGTGCATGTCCATACACCGTGCGGTAATGGAACGTCTGACGCAGCGGGGAAACGAAGACAAGCTTGCAGCTTTAACGGAGTTGGAGCGGAAGTGGGAAAGCGGAACGTAGCAAAGAACCTCTCCACCGCTTCGCGGTCCCCCTCCCCTTTCAGGGGAGGCAGGATACCGTCCCGCCGCAGCGGCAGGCTCCCCTGAAAGGGGAGCTGGCAGACGCCGTCTCCCGCAAGGCGGATGACTGAGAGGCTGCTTCGTCCATCGCGGTGTGTTGACACAGGCTTATCACCGGCAGCTTCCGACTGAAATGCTTACGTCGATTGGATATTGATCAGTTATGAAATGCTTTCTTTGTCCCCGCGGCTGCGGGGCGGACCGGGAGGCGGGAGAGCTGGGCTGGTGCCGCTGCCCTGCCCTGCCCCATGCGGCGAGAGCCGCCCGGCACGACTGGGAGGAGCCCTGCATCAGCGGGACCCGGGGCTCCGGCGCGGTGTTCTTTTCCGGCTGCAATCTGGGCTGCGTCTACTGTCAGAACCGGGAGATCAGCCGGGAGATCCTGGGAAAGGAGCTGGACGCAGCCGGGCTCCGGTCCGTCTTTCTCCGCCTGCGGGACACGGGGGTGCACAACCTGAACCTGGTGACCCCCACTCCCTACGCCCGGGTCATCGCGGAGGCGCTGGAGCAGCCCATAGGCATCCCTGTGGTGTGGAACTGCGGCGGATATGAATCCATCGATACCCTGCGGATGCTGGAGGGAAAGGTGGATATCTGGCTGCCGGATATGAAATACGCGGAGGAAGAGCCCGCCCGGGTCCTTTCCGCCGCGCCGGATTATTATGTCCGGGCGGATGAGGCTATCCGGGAAATGTACCGGCAGACGGGCCCCTATGTCCTGGACGGGGACGGGCTCCTGACCCGGGGGGTGCTGGTGCGCCACCTGGTGCTGCCTGGATATCTCTCCAACTCCAAAGGCGTGCTGGAATGGTTTTCCGATACCTTCGGCCGGGGCAAGGCCCTGCTGAGCCTCATGGCCCAGTACACCCCCAACGGCCTGGGGGGACCGGACCGGGCCCTCCGGGAGGAGGAGTACGGCGAGGTTCGGGATTATCTCTATATGCTGGGCATCCGGGACGGTTTTCTCCAGGAGCCCAAGGCTTCGGCGGGGACCTACGTTCCCGCCTTTGACGGGACGGGTGTGGAATGACCAGGGACGAGCTTCGGGAAAAGGCGCTGGCGCTGCCGCTGCAGCCCGGGGTCTACATCATGATGGACAAGCGGGGCGAGGTCATCTACGTGGGCAAGGCCAAGGCCCTGAAGAACCGGGTGGTAAGCTATTTCCGCGAGGGCTCCCACAGTCCCAAGACCGAGGTGATGGTCTCCCACGTAGACCACTTCGACGTGATCATGGTGCGCAGTGAGTTTGAAGCCCTGATCACGGAAAACCAGCTCATCAAGCTGCACAAGCCCCGGTACAACATCCTGCTGAAGGACGACAAGGGCTATCCCTACCTGCGGTATGACCCTCGGGAGGAATACCCCGTTTTCAAGGTAGCGGGCAGGCCGGGGAAGGACGGAGCCCGGTATCTGGGCCCCTTCAGCAGCCGCACCACCCTCTTTTCCGCCCTGAGCGCCGTGAGCCGCGCCCTGCTTCTTCCCTCCTGCTCCCGCCGCTTCCCGGCGGATCTGGGAAAAGGCCGCCCCTGCCTGAACAAGGACATGGGCCTCTGCCAGGGCTGGTGCACCGGGGATCCGGGGAGCGAGGAATACCGCCGGCGAATGGAAAATGCCGTTCTGGTGCTTGAGGGACGGACCGGCGAATTGGAGGCGGAGCTGCAGAGGGAGATGGAGACCGCGGCGGAGGACCTGCGCTTCGAGCAGGCGGCCCTGCTCCGGGACCGGCTCCGGGCGGTGCGTACCCTGGGGGAAAAACAGCTGGCCGTCTCCGGGGCCATGGCGGATACGGACGCCGTGGGCTTCCACCGGGGAGCCGCCAAATGCTGCTTCACTGTGCTCCACTATATCGGCGGCAAGCTGCTGGACAAGGACCTGTCCCTGCTGGAGATCCCCATGGAGGAGAGCGACGGAGAGGTGCTCAGCGCCTTGCTGCGGCAGTACTACGCCGTCCGGGGCTGCTGTCCCCCCCGCATCCTTCTGCCCGTGGAGCCGGAGGACGGGGAGGATCTGGCCCGGCTCTTTTCCGAGACCTACGGCCGGAAGGTGACCCTGACCGTGCCGAAGCGGGGAGATATGCGCCTCCGGGCCGAAACCGCCCAGCTGAACGCCCGGCAGGAGACGGAACGGGAAACGGACCGGGAGGAACGGATCTCCGCCATTCTGAAATGGCTGCAGAACGCCGCTGCCCTGCCCCGGCTCCCCCGGCGGGTGGAGGCCTATGACATTTCCAACCTGGGGAACGACGACATCGTCGCCTCCATGACCGTGTTTACGGATACCCGCCCTCTGAAGCGGGATTACCGACGCTTTAAAATGAAGACCGTTTCAGGGGCGGACGATTACGCCAGCATGCGGGAGACTTTGACCCGCCGCCTGACGGAATACCGGGAGGGAAACGAGAAATTCGCCCCGCTGCCGGACCTGTTCCTCATCGACGGAGGCAGCGTCCATGCCCGCACCGCCCTGGAGGTCCTGCGGGAGTTTGACCTGGATATCCCGGTGCTGGGCATGGTGAAGGACGACAAGCACCGCACCCGGGCTCTGGCGGAGCCGGGAGGGGGCGAGATCGGCCTGGAGGGGAACCCCGCCGCCTTTGCCTGGATCGGCCGGGTGCAGGAGGAGACCCACCGCTTCGCCATCACCTACCAGCGCAGTCTCCGGTCCAGGCGGATCGGTTCCCGGCTGGACGGCATCCCCGGAGTAGGAGAAAAGCGGAGGAACGATCTGCTGAAGGAATTCAGATCCGTCAAAGCCATTGCCGCCGCCTCGGAGGAGGAGCTGGCAAAGGTCGTGCCCAGGAACGCCGCGGCGGCAGTATATCGGCATTTCCACGAGGAGCCCGGCGCAGCCGGGGAGGAGGAAGAAGCATGAGAGTCATCACCGGCAAGGCCCGGGGGCGGAAACTCCTGGAGCCCGCGGGCATGGATATCCGGCCCACCACGGACCAGGTGAAGGAAGCGGTGTTCAACATCCTGCAGGGGGATGTGGAGGGCAGGTCCGTTCTGGATCTGTTTGCCGGAACGGGACAGCTGGGGATCGAAGCCCTGTCCCGGGGAGCGGAGAAATGCACCTTCGTGGACGAGAGCCGGGAGGCGGTCCGCCTGGTGAACGCCAATCTGGAGAAATGCGGTTTTTCCGGAACCGTGATCCAGGGGGACGCCCTGCGCTTTCTGGAGGGCCGGGAGACCTTCGGTCTGATCTTCATCGATCCTCCCTACCGCAGCGGCCTGTACGGTGAGATCCTGGAAGGGATAAAACATTTTGACAAACTCCAGACCGGTGGTATAATGGTGGTTGAAACTCCGGCGGAGCTGGAGCCGGACTCTCCGGGGCTTCCCTACAGGAAGCTCAGGAGCTATCGTTATGGAAAGGTCCGGATCACAACCTTTACAAGAAATGAGGATGAAGCGTGATCACAGCGATCTACACCGGCAGCTTTGACCCCATCACCCTGGGGCATCTGAACATGATCAAGCGGGCCTCCAGGGTATTCGACAAGCTCATCGTATGCATCATGGTCAACAAGGATAAGAAGCCTCTGTTCACCCAGGAGGAGCGGCTGAGGCAGGTGCGCCTGGTCACCCAGCGCTTCCCCAACGTAGAGGTGGATCAGTCCGACCTTCTGGTGGCGGATTACGCCCGGCTCAAGGGAGCCAAGGTCGTCGTCCGGGGCCTGCGGGCGGTGTCCGACTACGAAAAAGAATGTCAGATGGCCCTGATGAACAAGCGTCTCTATCCCGAGCTGGAGACCTTCTTTCTGGCCGCCAGCGAAAAGTACATGTACCTGAGCTCCAGCGCGGTGAAGGAACTGGCCATGTTCGGCGCAGACCTGTCCGCCTTTGCCCCCCGGGAGATCATCGGGGAGATCGAAGCCAAATACAAGCAAGAAAGGACGGATACTGACCATGGCAAGCGGGATCAATGAACTCATCGACCAGCTGGATACCCTGATCAAGGACGCCTGGTCCCTGCCCCTCAGCACGGAAAAATGCATTCTGGACCGCAATAACGCTCTGGCCCTTCTGGAGGAGATCAAGACGCAGCTCCCCGCAGAGGTGACGGAGGCGAAGCGCCTCATCAGCGGCAAGGCGGAATTCATCCGCCAGACCCGGGAAGAGGTGGAGCAGATGCGCCAGGAGGCCGGCGACGAGTGCAGGCGCATGGTGGAAAAGGAAAACGTGGTGCAGGAAGCCCGGAAACGGGCCCGGGAGATCATCACCGCAGCGGAGGGCAAAGCCAACGACCTGCGGGAAGCCTCCAACAACTATGCGGATGATCTGCTGCGCCGCACGGAGGAGGGCATCGTTCAGTCCCTCACCGCCATCCGCCAGTCCCGCTCCAGTTTCCGGGATGCCTCCGGCAGAGGAGAATAAATTAGCAAAGAAGAGAACGGTTCAATGAAAAAGTGTATTCTGACTATCGCCGCCGTCGTTCTGATCATCGCCATTCTGGCCTTCGCCGTATTTTTCGGCCTCAATCTGGGCCCCCTGAACATCGATCCCATGAAGGACGGCATCACCCTGGGTCTGGACCTGGTGGGCGGCTCTGAGATCACCTATGAAGCTCTGGTGCCCGACGGCATGACCGACGAAGACCTGTCCAAATCCATGGACGCCGTTCAGGCCATGCTCCGGGAGCGTCTGAACTCCCTGGGCTACACCGAAGCCAGCGTCTACCTCAACGGCAGACGGGGCGTCACCGTGGAGATCCCCAACGTTTCGAACCCGGAGCAGGCGGTCCAGATGCTGGGCGCCACCGCCGTGATCCAGTTCGTGGACCATGAGAACAACGTGATCATCGACGGGCGGGATATCGAATCCGCCACCGCCGCCTATCTCCCCACCGGCACGGGAGGCGTTTACGAATACGTCGTCACCCTGAAGCTCACGGCGGAGGGCCATGCCAAGTTCCGGGACGGCACCAAAGCGGTGGCCAACCTGACGAACGAGGACTTGCGCTTCGTAGCCATCGTCCTGGACGACACGGTCATCAGCGCCCCCACCGTGAAGGCGGAATATGCGGAGACCGGCATCGATACGGACGAACCTCTGATCCAGCTGGGCAGCGACGCCAGCATGGATTACGCCAAGTACCTGGCCAGCATCATCAACTCCGGCTCCCTTCCCTTTGAGCTGAAGGATACGAAGCTCCAGGCCGTCGGCGCCTCCCTGGGCGAGCGGAGCCTGGAGACCGCCATCATCGCCGGTCTCATCGGCATCGTCATCGTCATGATCTTCATGCTGGTGGTGTACCGCATCCCCGGCATCGTGGCGGATCTCTCCCTGATCCTGTATATCGCCCTGTTCTGCGTGGTCATGTCCGCCCTGCGCCTGAACCTCAGCCTTCCCGGCATCGCGGGCATCATCCTCACCATCGGCATGGCGGTGGACGCCAACGTGGTCATCTACGAGCGCATACGGGAGGAACTGATCGCGGGCAAGACCCTGCGCAGCGCCATCGACGCGGGCTACAAGCGAGCCTTTACCGCTATCCTGGACTCCAACATCACCACCATGATCGCGGGCTTCGTCCTTCTGTGGAAGGGCACCGGCACCATCCTGGGCTTCGCCAAGACTCTGCTCATCGGCGTCGTGCTCAGCATGATCTGCATGCTGGTGGTCACCCGGATCATCCTGAAGGCCTTCTCCGCCCTGCGGAAATATGATCCCTGGCAGTACGGCCTTTCCAGGAAGTACGATCCCAAGAATCCCGAGCCCAGCTACGGGAAGCTCCGGCATTTCGTCAGCAAGGGCAAGCTCTTCGCCCTCATCTCCATCCTCCTGTGCGCCACCGCTATCGTGGCCCTGGTGCTCCTCCCCTTCGGGGTGAGCCTTTTCAACCTGGATATCGACTTCGTGGGCGGCGTCACCATCCAGTACAGCATTAACCGGGAGGTGGACGCCCAGGTCTCTGCCGAGATCTCC
This sequence comes from Oscillospiraceae bacterium, assembly GCA_017617795.1. Lineage (GTDB taxonomy): Bacteria > Bacillota > Clostridia > Oscillospirales > Oscillospiraceae > UBA1774. The sequence goes on along the minus strand of JAFZVM010000083.1, from coordinate 2,074 downwards.
AGTATGGTGGCGGACGCCACCGGGGTACGCCCCAGCTCCGTTGTCCGAACGGGCAATGACGGCAGAAGCGTCACCATCAAGATCCAGGAGCTCACCACCCAGCAGCGGGACGCCATCGGCACCGGTCTGGCGGAGCTTTACGGCGCGGACAACGTGGTTCTGGAGAGCTCGGACTTCGTCTCCGCCTCCGTGGGACGGGACATCACCGAGGCGGCCTTCGTGGCCTCCCTCCTGGCGGCGGCGCTGATCCTGATCTATATCTCCGTCCGCTTCGAGATCCGCTCCGGCCTGGCGGCTGTGATCTGCCTCATCCATGACCTGCTGGTGATGCTGAGCTGCTACGTGATCTTCCGCATCTCTCTGAACATGAACTTCATCGCCGCAGCCCTCACCATCATCGGCTACTCCATCAACGCCACCATCGTCATCTTCGACCGCATCCGGGAGGAAGTCAAGCGCACCGGCGGCCACGAAGACTTTGCCCAGGTGGTGGACCGGAGCATCAGCCGTACCCTGCGGCGCAGCCTGGGCACCACCATCACCACCCTGCTGCCCATTATCCTGCTGCTCATCCTGGGGGTCAACTCCATCCGGAACTTTGCCTTCCCCATCATGGTGGGCGTCATCTCCGGCTGCTACAGCTCCACCTGCGTGGCAGGCCCTTTGTGGAACCTGCTGAAGGGCAAGAAAGCGGTCAAGGTGAAATGATTCATCGCGGACCCGCTTCGCTGGGCTCCGCGTTGAGAAGGGATGCGCTGCGCTCCCCGCACTCGCTCCGCTCGCACAGTCCGCTCCGCGAGTTGTATTTTGTGGCAGAAATGAATTCCGCCCCAAAATGAATTCCATTTGATTCGCGCCTGCGGGCGCGAACTCTGCGAGGCTTGGATTCCGAGTACTGACATCATGCGCCGGGCGGGAAACCGCCCGGCGCTTTTTTGGGAGGTCCAGATATGCCGGAAATTTTGTTTTCCTCGGAGAATATCGATTTTGCGGAGGTCTCGGAGGAACTAATCCCGGATTATCTCGTCATGGTAAATGATATAGAACATGTGGAACGGTTCATCGGGCCGCGCCGTGAGCCCTTAACCACAGCGGATGAGATCGGCTGGGTGCGCAGAAAGCTCGCCGAAAAGGCCGCGGTCTTTTCCATGCTGGAACGAAAGAGCGGCGACTTCATCGGAAGCATCGAGCTCATGGACGCCACCGATACCGAGGCGGAGCTGGGGATCGCCATCACGGCGGCGAAGCAGAACATGGGCTACGGCACCGAGGGCATCTGCAGGATCCTGGAATACGGGTTCCGGGAGCTGGGACTGAAGCGGATCGGACTCAAGGCCTTCGCCTTCAATGTCCGGGCGATCCACGTCTACGAGAAATGCGGTTTCCGGACGTATGAGCGGACGGAAGAGGACGTATACATGGAGATCATGCGGGAAACCGCGGTCAGAAAGGAGCAGGAATCATGAACAATGGAACGGAAGCCTCCCGGCAGGAGCTGCTGGAAACCCTGGTGAAGGGACAGCGCAGGGCGCTGCGCCACTCCCGGATCGTCACCGTTCTCTGCCTGGCGCTGGCGGCGCTGCTGGTGATCGCGGTGCTGACGGCCGTTCCCCGGATCACAGCGGCCCTGGACCGGATGGATGAAGCTTTTTCCTCGGTGGAAAGCTCCCTGGGGATGCTGGACCGGCTGGATACCGCCCTCACCTCCGTGGAAAGCGCCGTGGGGAAGCTGGACGACCTGGGCGACACTCTCTCCACAGTGGAAAGCGCCATGGGAAAACTGGACGGTCTGGCCGACACCCTCTCCACAGTGGAAAGTACCATGGGAAAGCTGGACGGCCTGGCGGAGAACGCCGCAGCCCTGGGCAATGCGGCTGCCCGGCTGGAGGCGATGGACATCGACTCTCTGAACCGCGGCATCCAGAATATCAGCCAGATCGACTTTGAGACGCTGAATCAGGCCATCAGAGACCTGTCCGCCGCGGTGCAGCCTCTGGCGGAATTCGCCAGCATGTTCGGCTGATCCGAACTTCGGACAAATATCCAGATCGCCGCGGCCGGTTTGCAAACCGGC
>JAFZVM010000009.1 GCA_017617795.1 Oscillospiraceae bacterium | reverse complement strand
GCCATCGCCCGGGCCCTCCTGAAGGAGGCCCCCATCTATATCTTTGACGATTCCTTCTCCGCCCTGGACTTCATCACCGAAGCCAGGGTCCGGAAGGCCATGAACGAGAAGCTGGCGGGCCGGACGCGGATCGTCATCACCCAGCGGGTGGTGTCCGCCATGCACTGCGACCGGATCTTCGTCCTGTCGGAGGGCGCCGTGGTCGGCGCCGGGACCCACGCGGAGCTGCTGGAAAGCTGCCCCATCTACCGGGAGATCTATCTCTCCCAGACGGGAGGTGAGGCCGCATGAGTACCCCCGAAAAGACGGAAGAGACCGAAAAGAAGGAAAAGTCCCGCCTCTTTGACGAGACCGGCAAGCGCCTCATGAAGGAGATCTGGCCTCTCCGGGGCTGGATCCTGCTTCTGTCCGTCTTCTGCCTGCTGCTCATCGGCTGCGCCGTGGCGGTGCCGGAGCTGCTGGGCGCGGAGATCGACCGGCTCTACGAATGGGCCAAGACCCATACCCCCGGTCTGGCCCGGAGCCTCCTTCCGGGGCTGGGCCTCCTGCTGGGGCTCTATGCCCTGCGGGCGGGGCTGACCTACGGCAAATGGTATCTGCTGCACGAAGTGATCAGCCGGTACTTCTGCGCCGGGCTCCGCATCCGCCTGTCGGACAAGCTCCGCCGCCTGCCCGTGTCCTATATGGACCGGACCCCCGCCGGGGACGTGATCGACCGGATGATGGACGACGTGAGCGATATGTCCGACAGCATCTACGGCATCGTGGAGATCCTGCTGTCCGGCTTCCTGCAGATGGTCGTCATCGCGGTCATCCTCTTCCTGACGGACTGGCGCATGGCCATCCCCGTGGTGCTGCTGGCGCCCCTGTCCGTCCTCCTGTCCGCCAGAATGGCGGGCCTGGGGGAAAAGCACTGGGACGACCACTATGAGCTGGGAGGCAAGCTCACCAGCCTGGCGGAGGAGGCCTACACCAACTATCCCACCACCAAGGCCTTCAACCGGGAGGCGGAGGTGCAGAAGAAGTACGAGGAGCTCAGCCGGCGCCACCAGCGCAGCGGCGTGTTCGGCTACTTTTTCTCCTTCATCGTCCAGCCCGTCATCGCCTTTGTGGACTCCCTGGCCTATATCGCCGTTGCGGTCCTGGGCGGCTGGCTGGTGCTGCGCCGGGGGGTGTCCGTCGGCAGCGTGGTCACCGTCATCCTCTTCGCCCGGCAGTTCTCGGAGCCCCTGGAGCACATCGCCTTCGGTCTGGGCTATACCCAGCATATGAAGGGCGCCGCCAAGCGCGTTTTCGCCCTGCTGGACCTGCCGGAGGAGCCGGATCCGGAGGGGACCCCGGAGGGCCCCGCCCGGGGACGGGTGGAGCTCCGGCACGTGGATTTCTCCTATGACCCCGAAAAGCCCCTGATCCGGGACCTGAACATGGACGTGCAGCCCGGTCAGAAGGTGGCCATCGTGGGCCCCACGGGAGCGGGCAAGACCACCATCGTCAACCTGCTCATGCGCTTTTACGACATCGACTCCGGCCAGATCCTCATCGACGGGCAGGACGTCTCCGGCCTTTCCCGGGCCGGGAACCGGGACCTCTTCGCCATGGTCCTGCAGGATACCTGGCTCTTCAAGGGCACCGTGGCCGAGAACGTGGCCTACGGCAGCCCCGGGGCCGCCCGGGAGGACGTGGAGCGGGCCTGCGACTACGCCTACTGCGACCACTTCATCCGCCGTCTTCCCCAGGGGTACGACACCGTCATCTCCGAGGACAGCACCGCGGTCTCCTCCGGCCAGAAGCAGCTCCTCACCATCGCCAGGGCCCTGCTGGCGGACCGGCCCCTCCTCATTCTGGACGAGGCCACCAGCAACGTGGATACCCGCACGGAGCTGCTGATCCAGAAGGCCATGGACCACCTGATGGCGGGGCGCACCTGCTTCGTCATCGCCCATCGGCTCAGCACCATCGTGAACGCGGACCTGATCCTGGTCCTGCGGGACGGGCGGATCGTGGAACAGGGCACCCATCAGTCCCTGCTGGAACGGAAGGGCTTTTATTACGAGCTGTACCAGAGCCAGTACGCCATCTGATCCGGCAGAGCCGGAAATGTATCAAGATCCCCGCGGAAAGGACTGCAAAAATGATTGCCTTTCCGCGGGATTTTTGTTATCCTGTAATATACAGAAAGGCAACATTTGTTCCCGGCGGACGCCCCGGGCGCGGCCGGGAGCATATCTGAAGGAGGGTTTCCCATGAAGCTGAAGCGATTATTGAGCGTTTTTCTGGCCCTGGTGATGGTTTTCGCCCTGCTGCCCGCGGTCAGTGCCCCGGCACGGGCGGCGGCAGATACCGTCCATCTCTCCGGGACCACGGGTGGCTGCACCTGGACGCTGGACAACGATCCCGACCTGTACGGCTGGGATTACGGCCTCACGCTGAGGGTCCGGCCTACGGACGGCGTAGGCCCTGCGGCCATGGACGAGGATATCGAATATTACATTAACCCTTATTCCTTCAGAGTCCAGGCTGTCATCATAGAAGACGGCGTGACGAACGTCTGCGACCATTTTCTTTTTTCCGGCTCGAGATATACATGTTTTGATAATCTCAAGCAAATCTCCCTGCCGGACAGCGTGACCAGCGTCGGCGAACTCGCCTTCTTTTCTGCAGACCCTTGGGATTACTCCCTTTCTTCCCTCAACGTCGAACATCTGGAGAGCATCGGTGACAGCGCTTTTCAGGGCATGCATGTCGACGGCGATCTTACCTTTACGTCCCTACGGACGCTGACGAAAGGCTGCTTATCCCACATCACCGCCGACAATATCTTCCTGCCTAACGTTACCGTGACGCCGACGGAATCAAGTTACTGCTTTTCTGGTACAAAAGCCAATGTCGATCTCTCCGGGACAAAGCTGACGACCATTACGCAGTCTTTGTTTTACGGCTTTAAGGGTTCCGCTTTGTCCCTGCCCGCCACCCTGAAAAAGGTGGAGGCCTTTGCCTTTGGAGGCGGGGCAGTCAACACCCTTAAGGACATTTACTTTGCAGGAACGCCGCAGCAGTGGGCAAGCATCGAGATCGACCATTCCGAGAATGTATACGGCGAGGACGAAAACGCAGCCCTGAGCAGCGCCACGGTCCATTACGCCATGAAGGGGACGGTGTCCATCCCCTCCGCCTGCACCAAGGGGCAGACGCTGACGGCTTCTGTCTCCGGGACCACCGCCTCCGCCTCCGCCCGCCATTACCAATGGCAGCGCAAGACCAAAGACTGGACGAACATCCCCGGCGCCACCAACTCCACCTATACCGTCAAGGCGAACGACGTGAACTGCCAGCTCCGGGTCGTGGTGTACGCCGACGGGTATTACGGCAGCATCTTCAGCGGGGCCTGCGCCTGCGAGGACGGCATAGAGCTGTCGTCGGCCAACTTCCCGAACGCCAGCTTCAAAAACTATCTGGCCACCAACTTTGACAATGACAAAGACAGCTGGCTGAACGCGACCGAGATCTCCGCCATCACGTCGATCGAGATCCATCTGACGGCTCTCACCGATCTGGAGGGCATCCAGTATCTGAACTGCCTGCGGAGCGTGGACGTCTCCGGCTCGGGCGTCACCCGCTTCGACGCTACGGACTGGGAGCTGGCGAACCTGGTAAACCTGGATCTGTCCGACAACCCGCTGGAGGTCCTGAACGTATGGATCTGCCGGGAGCTGGAGACGCTGGATCTCCACGGCACCGATATAGAAGACGAACAGCTCTGGTCCATCAGCCTCTGCCCGAAGCTGCGGGATCTGCGGCTGTATGATCTGAGCTATTCCTGGACCGCGCCCATCGCGGAGAACCCGCTCCTGGTGGAGGCCGCCCTGCACGGCACGAAAAGCACGGTAAAGTACGGCGGGTATGATACGTACCAGTATTCCCTGCCCGACGGGACCCTCCTATGGATGGGCCGGGACGAGGAGGAGTGCATCTACGTGGCGGAGTTCGCCGCCTATTGGTTCCCCGATCCCGAATTCAGAAGTTATCTGCGGAACAACGACGATATCAACTTCAACGACGATGACCGGTACCTGGATCTGCAGGAAGCAAAGTACGTGGAGTGCATCGATATTTCCAATCTCACGGACAACGGCAAGCAGCTCGTCACCCTGCAGGGCGTCGAATTCTTCCCGAATCTGTTTGATCTGCGCATCGTCAACTGCGGTCTGGAGGAGGCCGATCTGAGCCGGAACCCGCAGCTGGATTATCTGGATCTGGAGGATAACGCGCTCACCGCATTGGATCTTACCGGATGCACGAATCTGAGGTCCCTCTACTGCGGCGGCAACGAAAACCTCACCCGGCTGGACGTCAGGAGCTGTACAAATCTGGAGTGGCTGTACTGCTCCTACACCGCCCTCACCTACGTGGATCTCTCCCATAACATGAAGCTGGCCAAGCTGGGCCTGGGCTACAATGCCCTGAAGGGTTCTCTGGACCTCCACTCCTACAACCGCCTGACCTGGCTGTACGTCCCGGGCAACGGGATCACCTCCCTGAACCTCGTCGGTCTCTCCAACCTGGCGACCCTGACGGTGGAGGGCAATGCCTCCCTGAAGGAGCTGGACTGCACCGACTGCGCGCTGAAAACCCTGAGCATGAAGGGCTGCACGGCGCTGGAGTGGCTATACTGCAGCGGAAATGATCTGACGTCGCTGGACGTGAGCCAGAATCCGGCGCTGAAGATCCTCTCCTGCTTCGGCAACAGCCTGACTGCGCTGGATATCAGCGCCTGCCCGAATCTGGGGGAAGCCTACGTCAGCGGGACAAAGACGCAGTACTCCTCCGGAGGCTGGGATTACTGCAGCTACAGCAAAGGGTTTTATGATCTGAGCGTGGATCAGTCCACCCAGGTGACGGTCGGTGATCCGCCCGTTATCACCACCCATCCGTCGAATAAAACGGCTGCCGCCGGGGCGACGGCGACCTTCACCGTGGCGGCCTCCGGCACGGGGCTCACCTATCAGTGGCAGTACAAGACCAGCGGCAGCAGCACCTGGAAGGATAAATCCGGGGCCACCAAGTCCAGCTATACCGTCACGGCCAAGGAATCCTATAACGGCATCCAGTACCGCTGCAAGGTCTCCAACGGGGCGGGCAGCGTGACCTCGAATCCCGCCACGCTCACGGTCACGGTGACGGAGACCGCCCCGGCCATCACCACCCAGCCCAAGGCTCAGACCGCCGCTGCGGGGGAAACGGCGACCTTCAAGGTCGTGGCCACCGGCGGCAACCTGAAATACCAGTGGCAGTATTCCACCGACTACGGCAAGACCTGGCATGACAAGACCGGCTCCACCAAGGCGACCCATACCGTCACGGTGAAGGCCACCTATAACGGCTACCTCTACCGCTGCATCATCACGAACTCCAAGGGCACGGTGACCAGCAGCAAGGTGCGCCTCACGGTGAGCGGGGTGAAGCCCAAGATCCTGTCTCAGCCTGCGGCCAAGACCGCTGCGGCGGGTGAGAGCGTCACCTTCAAGGTGGTGGCCGCAGGCGTGGGCATGACCTACCAGTGGCAGTACAAGACCGCCGGCAGCACCACCTGGAAGGATAAATCCGGGGCCACCAAGTCCAGCTATACCGTCACGGCCAAGGAATCCTACAACGGCATCCAGTACCGCTGCAAGGTGACCAACTCCATCGGGTACGTCTATTCCGACGGCGCAGCGCTCACGGTGAAGTCCGCCGTGACCAAGCCGGAGATCACCACCCAGCCGAAGGCCCAGACCGCCGCGGCGGGGGAGACGGCGACCTTCAAGGTGGTGGCCTCCGGCACGGGGCTCACCTACCAGTGGCAGTACTCCACCGACTACGGCAAAACCTGGCACGACAAGGCCGGGTCCACCAAG
>JAFZVM010000082.1 GCA_017617795.1 Oscillospiraceae bacterium | reverse complement strand
TATGCTGCAATGAACTTGAAAAAGTTGGCGGTATGGAGCTGGAAAAGGCTCCTTTTTGACTTCTTTCTTCCGCCCTTTTCCCCTCTTGATACCAAAACACGGTGTTTCGCTTAACAAAACACCGTGTTCTTTGACAGTCTGGGGTGCGCCGCACTTGCGGCGCACCTGTTTTTTGTATATACTGGGAAGCAGAAAAACTGTACAAAGGGAGGTCTGTTATGAGCAAGATATTCGCCCCCACGGATCCGGCGGTGAGCCGGATGGAAGAGGAGCATAAGGCGCTGGTCCGGCGGCTGGCCCCCCAGGGCATGGTGCTGCTGGAGAACGACGGGACCCTGCCCCTGGCGGGTCCGGAAAAGGTCGCCCTCTACGGCCGGGGCGCCAGGCATACGGTCCGGGGCGGCACAGGCTCCGGAGACGTGAACGCCCGGGAGACCGTCACCGTGGAGCAGGGCCTTCTGCGGGCGGGCTTCACCGTCACCACCGCCCCCTGGCTGGATACCCTGGACCGGGAGCTGGCCGCCGCGGAGGAAGCCCACGAAAAGGAGCTGGCCGCCGCCATGAAGGCGGGAGGAAAGAACCCCATCATCATCTATTTTGAGCATCCCTTCCGGGCGCCGGAGGAGCCGGTGATCCCGGCGGAGACCGGGGACCTGGCGGTGTACGTCGTCAGCCGGAACTCCGGAGAGGGGAAGGACCGGGACAATGCCCCCGGGGACTATCTCCTGAGTCCCAGGGAGGAGGAGAACCTCCGCACCCTGCGCCGGAACTACAAACGGCTCGTCGTGCTGCTGAACGTTGGCGGCGTGCTGGATACCGCCTTCCTCCGGGATCTGAAGCCCAACGCCCTGCTCCACATGAGCCAGGCCGGAGCCGGGGGCGGGGACGCCCTGGCGGACGCCATCCTGGGGGTGACGCCTCCCTCCGGACGGCTGACGGATACCTGGGCCCTGCGCTATGAGGATTATCCCTCCTCCGCCACCTTCGGGAAGAACGACGGGGATCTGGACCGGGAGCCCTACGGGGAGGACATCTTTGTGGGCTACCGCTATTTCGATACCTTCGGGAAGGACGTGGCCTACCCCTTCGGGTACGGCCTGGATTATACGGACTTCGCACTGGCCTTTGCCGGAGCGGAAGCCGGTCCCACCTCTCTCCGGATCAAGGCGCGGGCGGAGAATACAGGCCGCCGTCCCGGCCGCTTCGTGGCCCAGGCCTACGTCACCCCGCCTGCGGGACATCTGGTGAAGCCGAGGCAGATGCTGATCGCCTACGGCAAGACCCGGCTGCTGCAGCCCGGGGAATCCCAGGAGCTGGAGCTGCGCTGCTCCCTCCGGGATCTGGCCTCCTTCTGCGAGACGAGAAGCGCCTGGGTGCTGGAGCCCGGGGATTACGTCATCCGTCTGGGCCGCCACTCCCGGGACAGCCATGTGGCCGCCCTTCTGCGGCTGGACGAGCTGGCCGTCCTGGAGACGGTGGGCCGCCGCATGGCCATGCAGGAGGAGCTGGAGCTGCTTCGCCCCGGGGAAGGGGTCGTCCCTCTGCAGTTCCCCGGTGAAGAGGCGGAGAAGGCTGCGGCTCCCGTGCTGGAGCTGAAGGCGGAGAAGATCCCCTCTGTCCGCTGCGCCGCGGTGAAGCCGGCCGTCCCGGATGGGAAGGGAGCGCCGGTCACCCTGGAGGACGTGGCTTTGGGCCGCCGCAGCGCCCTGGAATGGGCGGCGCAGCAGTCCGACGAAGCCTTGACGGGGCTGGTGGTGGGCTCCGGCGGGAACCAGAGCATGGTGGGCTCCGCCTCCGTCCACGTTCCCGGCGCCGCCGGGGAGACCGGGAGCCATATCCCGGGGATCCCCCCCATGATCCTGGCGGACGGCCCTGCGGGCCTGCGCCTCACCCCCCATTTCCAGGTGCTGAAGAGCGGGAAGGTCCTGCAGCTGGAAAACCGTTTCGCAGCCCTCATGGGGGAAAATGCGGCGGACGAGGATACAACCGGCGCGGTGGATTATTATCAGTATGCCACTGCCATTCCCATCGCCACCCTCCTGGCCCAGAGCTGGGATCCGGCGCTGGTGAAGGATATGGGCCGCCTGGTGGGGAAGGAGATGGAGAAGTTCGGCGTCACCCTCTGGCTGGCTCCGGGCATGAACATCCACCGGAATCCCCTCTGCGGCCGGAACTTTGAGTACTATTCCGAGGATCCCCTGGTAGCCGGCCTCACCGCCGCCGCCATGACCATCGGCGTGCAGGAGACCCCCGGCGTGGGCGTCACCCCCAAGCACTACGCCTGCAACAACCAGGAGGACAACCGGTCCTATGAGAACAGCGTGGTCTCCGTCCGGGCCCTGCGGGAGATCTACCTCCGGGGCTTCGAGCTCTGCGTCCGCCTGGCCCAGCCCATGAGCATCATGACCTCCTATAACTGCATCAACGGCACCCACAGCGCAAACCACACGGACCTGCTGAACGGCGTCCTGCGGAACGACTGGGGCTTCCGGGGCTTCGTCATGACGGACTGGGGCACCACGGGACACAGCGGCATGGAGATGGCCGAGGGGGTGGACTCCGTTCCCGCCCTGTGTATCCGGGCGGGGAACGACCTGATCATGCCCGGCAACCCGGCAGACATTCAGGATATCCTGGACTCCCTGGCGGGGAAGACGGATCATCCCCTTTCCCGGGAGGATCTGGTCCTCTGTGCCGCCCGGATCTTCCGGGTGCTGGCGGCCAGCAACCTGGGGCCGAAGCCGACGGCCTGGCCGGGGAGGTGCTGCTGATGAACGGAGAGAGGATCGCCGCCCTTTTGGCGGAGCATGGCTTCCAGGCTGCCGAGATCCCCATGGACAAGCTGGTGTATACGGAAGAGAGCCGGGCTTACTGCGCTTCCAACAAGTGCCGGAGCTACGGGGCCACCTGGGCCTGCCCCCCTGCGGTGGGGAGCCTGGAGAAGTGCCGGGCGGAATGTGAAGGATACAGCCGTTTCTTCCTCTTTGCCCGGATGTACGAGTTGGAGGATTCCCTGGATATCGAAGGCATGGGGGACGCCCACGACGACTTCCAGGAGCGAGTGGACGAGCTGGGGGATGAGCTCCGGTCGGAGACGGCCGACTTCCTTCTGCTGAACAACGAGGGCTGCAGCCGCTGCGACGAATGCACCTATCCCGACGCCCCCTGCCGCTTCCCGGAAAAGCTTTACCCCTCCATCGAGGGCTACGGCTTCCTGGTCTCCGAGCTGGCGAAGCAGGCGGGGATCCCCTATACGGGAAAACCCACGGAGCTGCGCTACTTCGGCGCGGTGCTGACAAAATAAGCGGATCAAAAAAGAAGACCGCCGGGCCAATGGCCCGGCGGTTTGGTTATTTCTTTTCGCTTTGCGGAGAGCCTTATTTCCCGTGGCCTTCGCGGATGAGACGCTGCTCCAGCTCGTCGTCCAGAGGCAGACCGGCGGCGGTACGCAGCTTGTTGTCGTAGGCGATGATGCCCCGGGGATTGAACAGCCGGTTGCAGACGATGCAGATGATGGCCATGATGGCAACAAAGCCGAAAGCGTAGCTGTAGCCCATCTTGGAGCCGATGGCGGCCACGATGAAGGGGAAGGCCGCGCCGATGACGGTGCCGATGGGAGGTGCGCCGGAATAGACGCTGGGGAAGTCCTCACCGCGCCAGTACCGGACGATGGAAGAAAGGCCGAAGTTGGAGGAGGCGCCCATGAACAGGCCCAGCATCCAGGTGGCGGCCACCACGCAGGCGGTGTTGTTGATCAGGCCCAGGATGCCCGCGATGAACATGATGATGGAGGTGATGAGCACCGCGGTACGGACGCCGTATTTGGTGTCCAGCACGCCCAGGAGCCAGCTGCCGAAGCAGGCGAAGATGGCCAGGCCGAAGAGGACGGCGTTGTAGCCGTCGGCCATCAGAATGAATCCGGGAACGGCCAGAGCCTTCAGCTCTTCGTTGTGGCTCTGGAGGATGGGCATGATCTGGACCATGAAGGCCATGGCGCAGCTCAGCAGCAGGGAGTTGGGGATGGCCTGGAGCCACCAGTCCTTGCAGCCCCAGATCTTGGAGCGCTTCCACACGCTGCGGGCGCGGGCTTCCTGCTCGGCGACCAGC